>VGVE01000187.1 GCA_016874135.1 Gammaproteobacteria bacterium
ATAAGGCGAGCGAGGGTAGAAGGGCGTCGTTTCTTTTTGGGGCGTCTCGACGACCTTCCCGTAGAGTTCCGAAGTAGACGCTTGATAAAACCGCGTTTTGCCCCCGAGATTCAGTATCCGTATCGCCTCGAGGAGGCGTAACGTACCGAGGGCATCCACCTGCGCTGTGTACTCCGGTGCTTCGAAAGACACCGCGACATGGCTTTGGGCACCAAGGTTATAGATCTCGTCGGGCTGACATTCCTGGACGATCTGCGTCAGGTTGCTCGAGTCAGTCAGATCGCCGTAGTGCAGGTACAACCGACGGTTGCAGTCATGCGGGTCCTGATAGAGGTGGTCGATCCGTTCCGTATTGAACAGAGAACTGCGCCGTTTGATGCCGTGGACTTCATAGTTCTTCGCGAGCAGCAGTTCGGCCAGATAGGCTCCGTCCTGGCCCGTAATACCCGTTATCAAGGCGACTTTCTTGGTCGACATTCTGAACCTCCTGATCAGCGTGATCACTGTAACAAAGTCGATATGACACGGTGACGGGCATTTATTCCAACTGTGAACTTGGTCGATTCGGAACAAACCGGAGCCGGTGACGGGCGACTTTTTATCTGTGGGCGTTGGGTCCGCGATGGAACATCAGTCAGTTCCGAAGCCAGTGATCAGAGCCAATTTGTGATTGTTGTGAATGGACAAAGAACCGAGGTTTGCTTCTTAAACTGAGCCCAGAGAAGGGCGTTTCAGCCGCTATGCGTGTCATCGATCCGGCGCGGTATGTGCGACCCCGGGAGTGCAACGCTGCGTTGATAGATGGACTCCAGTGCAGACAGGTAACCTTCGATTCCGTAGTGGTCGCGAATCGTACGCTCCGCCGCTTGCGACAATCGACGCATCGTTCCCTCATCCTGCAGCAGCGCCAGGATCTTTGACGCACGGTCAGCAGGATCGCGTTTGGAAACGATGAGGCCGTTGTGCGAAGAGCGGACGACCACCTTCATCGATGCGTCACCCGTGACTACCGGCACCACACCATTCGCCATTGTCTCGAGCAGGGCAATCGGCAGCCCTTCGCCGTATCGGGAGGGTAAAACAAAGATGTCTGCGGCCTCGATGACTTTTTGTTTCTCTGCGCCTGAGACGACACCAAGAAATCTGTAGTCGTCGCCGAGCAGAGCCGTGCAGGATATTTTGAGACGTCCTCCAGTGGACCGGCTCCACAGGCTACAAATCGGAATGGATGCGCCGGGTAAACCAGGCGGAACGCCTCGACCAGATCTTCGAGTCCCTTACTTTCGTGCAACCTGTCGACGATGAAATTGGTTGACGGCACAACCTCATATCGTGTTTCGTCTAGTCGCTTATCTTTCAAACGCCATGCCTTCGCACCCAGTAACGGCTGAACAACTGAGGTGTACGCCTCGGTTTCAGAAAAACAACTACCTAAATATTCTGCTAACAAAGCCGCAAACCGTTTTCGGGGGCCGGACTCCGACCCCGTAACATACTGGCTAATCACGGTTTCATCAGATTGAGACGCCTCGCTCGTTGCAGCTGCCTCAACGATAGCGCCAAGCAACCCGAACGCAGCTGCTCCGCCCTTATTGGATTGAACATCTACCTCAATATCTCCAGTTGGGACGATCGTTACCGTCCGACCGAACGATACATTCCCCGTGAACTTGAGCGTTTTAGTCTTCGCCGATGTCGCTTGGTCGACAATCGCGCTTACAGGGGTTTGGATGGATTGCTCAGCACGGGCTTGCTCGTCAACATTCTGCGCACCTACCGTAGAGAGTGCGGCGTTCAATTCAATGGGTTTTTCTGGAACCTCTTCAACTTTAGCATCGGATTGCGAGAGCAACTTTGACTGCTCGGAGGCGCAGTTTGCGAACTCAATAGTGCCTTTTGTGAAGCCGAACGATATTCATCTCTGAATCGCCTTGTCTGCGACAGGGTCCGCAATTTGAGCCGAAATCGGGGATAAAAAAACCACGAAGGCGAGTGACGCGAGTATTACAAGCCTGTATCGCGCGTCCGACAGATAACGCAGACACAATGACATCACCGCTCTCGTAATTTTATCGGCTATCGCTTTTACTGTCTCTTAGGGACTGCGATAACGACATTTCCCTGATATGTCCTGTGCTTATCCGTAATCGCGTCTGTGATGCCGAGGTCCCAAAATATCATACTCGCCGCCATCTTCTCCCCTTCTACTTCGCTTTGAAGGGAGCCCGTCGCCTTTCGCCCGTCGGAAGTAGCGCAATCATAGATAAGCGCATCGTCCGATCGACGAATCATCACTCCGTTAGTGGGTATATCGGACGACCACATACCCCGCTTATTTCTAAAGGTACTCTTTCCGTCCGATCCATCTGAGAAGTTCACCTGAACAGGCACCATCGGATCATTCACGATAGTCGCGCATCCAGATATCAACCCAACGAGACCAGCTGCCATAACGATCTTTACTACTGACTTAAATCCTCCATACGACGCTTTCGTTGTTATCGGGGGTCGCAACCATGAGCTGCAACACACTTTTCGAATAGCCTAACGCGCAAGGCTTTACAACCCCTGTCATTCAGCCTTGTCACCTGCTGCTCTCCGCGTGACAACTCGACGGAAGTCGTTCTGAATATACTTGCACGCTTTTTGGCCCAACTGGCTAGCAGCCGTCGAGGATAAGGTTTGGAGCGACGCGCCGAAGGTCTGGGGATCAGTCTAAGAAAGAGCAGCGTTTTCCTGCCGGTTTCAGTCCGCCGCGGTGATGTGTCGCCTGTGTTGGTCGCACGCGCGGGAAGATCGACGGCGTTGCTCAATATGGTTGACTCGCGAAAGCCGTAGAGGTTTTCAAGCGACGACTTTTAAACTTCGCTGACCACGATGACGGACTGGCAATTGCGCAGCATGTACGTCGCTAGGCGGCGGAGAACGGGATTGGCTGGTTTCTCCATCAGCAACTATATATGGTGCACGGCGATCCTGGCGCCATGCAGTCTTTACAATTCCGGCTGACGGCCGCTGGGGCCAGCGCGCATACCCCGGAGCCAGGACAACGGGTCGCCCTTTGAGTCCCGCTCCCAAGATTTCAAACCACAGTGAGAAAACATGAGCTACGAAACGATCAGGATCGAGAAGGAAGGCGCAGTCGATTGGCTGACTCTGAACCGGCCGGAGAGCCTCAACGCCATCACCACGAAGATGGTGGCTGAGCTGCGGGACTACTTCGGCAGCCTCTACGAAAACGAAACGGTGCGAATCGTGGTGATGCGCGGAGCCGGCAGGGCATTCTGTGCCGGGCTCGACATCAAAGAGGCCGGCGTGCGCCGCGGTAGCGATGACTACGTGCCATTCGGCAATGGGTGGGGATTCCAGGGATACCTTGCCGAAGTCTACATTCGCATGCGGCGTTGCCCGCAACCGATCATCTCGCTGATCCATGGGCCCGCGTGTGGTGGTGGCTTCAGCTTCGTCCTGGCATCCGATATCCGCATTGCCGGCGAAAGCACACGCATGAATGCGGCGTTCATCAAGATCGGTTTGTCCGCGTGCGATATGGGCTCGAGTTATTTCCTGCCTCGTCTGGTCGGGACCTCGATCGCCTCGGAACTCATGCTGACCGGAAAGTTCATCCACGCGCCGCGTGCGCTCGCCTGCAATCTGGTCTCTGAAGTGGTTCCCGATGACCAGCTCACTGCGGCTGCCAGGCTCTACATCACCGACATGTTGCGCACCTCGCCGATGGGGCTGCGGCTTACCAAGGAGGGGCTCAGCATGGCGATCGATGCTCAGGGGCTCGAAGCTGCCATGGCGATTGAGAACCGAAACCAGATCCTGTGTTCGCGGACTAACGATGCGAAAGAGGGGATGCGAGCGTTCCTCGAAAAGCGGGAACCGGTTTACACGGGAACCTGAACACCGCGGTTACGAGGCGTAGCCGCGCTAGCTGATCGGGGGTCGATCAGCTACCGGTAATCAATGCCGGGGCGTAGCGGGCGATGGCTACATCGTCCATGCCGAGCCAATCCTCGAGCACGCCGTAATTGTGTTCGCCGAGAGTTGGCGCGCGGCCCCTGACGCAGGATTCAGCTGCCGAAAAGCGGTAGGGCGATTGTGGAAGGCGTCGTACTGCACCATCCGGGTACAGCATTTCTGTAAGGGTACCGCGATGTTTGACCGTCGGTTGATTCACCACATCCGGTCCCGGGCGCACATCGCCCCAGGCAATGTTCATTCGATCGAGCGCTGCGATTACGATTTCCCGAGTCGGGCAGACCTGATTGAGAAACCGGCCGTACCAGGCCCGGCGTGATGTGATCTTCTGATCGAGTGGTGCGTCCGCAACCTCATCGGTGGCGCCGAAGTGGCGCTCTGCCTGACGCCACAGATGCCGGAAGTCTCCGGCAAGCATCATCGGACCACCGGCGGTCTCCCACACCTCGTTGGTTTGACCCGTGAGGACTCGTTCAGTATCGATCTGGTAGTGCAGGCGATCATCGGTTACCACCGATGCATCCACCATGGCGAGATCGATGTGTTGCCCTTTGCCTGTTGTGCCACGCAGGTGCAGGGCAGCCAGCACGGCGACGAGTCCGTGAAGCGCAGCATTGGTATCTGCGACTGACAGCGTGAGATCAACCGGGTAGGCACCGGCAGTGTCAGCCTGTCGCCGGAGGAATCCGAGTTCGGCGTGAATGACTGGTGCATACGCCGCTCGGCCCGATTCAGGACCATTTTGTCCGAAGCCTGAAATTGACAACATGATCAGCCGTGGATTCAGCGCTGCGAGGTTGGGATAACCCAGCCCGAAACGCGGCATGACATCAGGCCGAAAATTCTCGATGAGGATATCCGCCTGTGTGGACAGATTTGTTACGAGCTCAATGCCTTCCGACTTTTTTAGATCGATGGCAATGTTGCGCTTGCCGGAGTTCTGCTGGGCGTAATATCCGGCTGCGCCGCCGATCACGGCCCCCCAGAGGCGTGTGACATCACCTTCGGGTGGTTCGACCTTGACCACGTCGGCA
>VGVE01000188.1 GCA_016874135.1 Gammaproteobacteria bacterium
CAAACAAACCAATCGCCAACCAAACGCCAACCAAACGCCAACCAAAAAGAGAGGAGCGGACAGAACAGATGTCGGATGGAGCACCAGCAGCAACCCTGCATGAACTGATGCGTACGCAGCGCGCGATTCGTCGTTTGCGCAAGGAGCCGATACCGGACGCGGTTCTTGAGCGAATCCTTGTTGCCGGGGCGTTGGCACCAAGCGGCGGAAACGTCCAGCCGTGGCGAGTGGTAGTCGTTCGCGATGCGGGGTTACGCAAAGCCATTGGTGATCTGTATCGCCCGCAGTGGGCCAAGTATGGCGCCGGTTCTCGCAAAGGGTTGTCTGCGCTGCAAGACGACGCTCGAGCGAAACAGGAGCGGATGCTCGAGGCTGCAGATTACCTGGGCGAACACATGGGCGATGCGCCGGTGATCTTGGTGGTGTGCTTCAACCCGGGGCACATGGCAATCACGGATGCCAATCTTGGGCGGCCGAGTGTGGTCGGCGGCGGATCGGTGTATCCGGCCGTGCAGAACATGATGCTTGCCGCCCGGGCGGAAGGGGTGGGTTGTGTGCTCACCACGCTGCTCTGTTTTGAAGAGAACGCCATGAAGAACCTGCTCCGCATTCCACCGGAGTGGCACACGTGTGGCGTGATCCCGCTTGGTTTTCCGGAGCGCGGTGGATATGGACCAACGTCCAGGCGGCCGGTGAAAAAACTCGCCTACGGCGATCGCTGGGGAGAATCCATCAAGATTTGAATGAGCTGAAACTGACACAACTTTTATGGCAACAGGTGGAGCGATCGACGCTCGCCCAGGCCATCACCAACAACCAACTCACGACCAACACAGCCAAGACAGCCCGACTGTCGACAACCAAGGAGCACCATGAGCCTCGTCGCCGTTTTCACCACCAGCAAAGGCACCATCCGAACCAAACTCTTCGCGGACGAAGCGCCCGTGACTGTGGCCAACTTCATCAACCTCGTGCAGCGGGGGTTCTACGATGGCCTCAATTTCCATCGGGTGATCGCTGATTTCATGATCCAGGGCGGCTGTCCCAGCGGCACAGGTACTGGCGGCCCCGGCTATCGATTTGAAGACGAGTTCAACAAGAAGCTGCGCCATAACGCGCCAGGAAAACTCTCCATGGCCAATGCCGGCCCCGGTACCAACGGTTCGCAGTTCTTTATCACGCACGCACCGACTCCTTGGCTCGACGATGCCCACACGATTTTCGGGGCAGTGGAGGGCGAAGCGGATCAGGCGGTGGTGAATGCGATCAAACAGAAAGACACCATCGAATCGATTCGTATCGAAGGGGATGCCCAGGCACACCTCGATGCACACGCTGCGCGGATCGCAGACTGGAACAAAAAACTCGGAGGCTGATCATGGGCGTTGAACTCACCAAGCCTGGCATCGACCTCGGCATCATTACGCCGCAGCCCGCGCAGATGCTCACGTTCTACCGCGACGTGCTTGGCTTTCGCCAGGAGCCGGATACTCCGTTCCCTGGTGGTGGTGTGATGCACCGCGTGTGGTGTGGTGAAAGCCTGATCAAACTGGTGGCGCCGGCGAAACCGCCGGAAACCAGAGCCGCCAGTGGTGGCATCACCGGTGCGACCGGGATGCGGTACTTCACGATTTCCGTGAGTAACCTCGAAGCGCTGGTCAGCGCCTGTCGCGCGGCCGGTTCGACAGTGGTGGTGGAGACACGCGAAGCCCGCCCCGGAATCCGCATCGCGATCGTCACCGATCCGGACGGTAACCTTGTCGAATTCCTGACCCGCACGGCCTGAGCCGTGGTACTGCAGAACACCCAGGTTTGTCTCGCCTCGTCTCCGCGAGGCGCGGCGACTAGCGACAACTTCTTTCTGCGGCAGTCACCGGTTCCGGAAATAGATGACGGTGAAGTTCTGGTGCGGAACATCTACCTGTCGTGTGACCCATACATGCGTGGCCGCATGGCGGCAGGCACCGGCTACGCGGCAGGGTTTCCGCTTGGTGGACCCATTCCCGCGCGTGTGGTCGGCCAGATCATGCAGAGCCGGCACCGGAACTTTTCGGAAGGCGATTTCGTCTGGGATTTCCTGCGTTGGGAGAATTTCACGCGCGTCACGGATGTGCGTGCCTTGCGCCGGATCGACCCATCACTCGGGCCAATCAGCCATGCGATTTCCGTGCTCGGCATGCCAGGGCGCACCGCCGAAGTCGGCATGATTGATATTGCCGGCGTAAAGGCAGGAGAGACTGTCTTTGTATCCGCAGCCAGTGGCGCGGTGGGTTCCGTTGCCGGACAACTCGCGAAAGCGGCGGGTGCCCGCGTGATCGGTTCAGCAGGCACGGATGAGAAAGTACGCCACTGCCTCGAGAACCTGCAGTACGACGCGGTGTTCAACTATCGCAAGGAGCCACCGGGTGAAGCCCTCGACCGGCTGTGTCCTGAAGGCGTCGACATCTACTTCGACAACGTCGGTGGAGAAACGCTGGATGCAGTGCTCGCACGCATCCAGCCGTTCGCGCGGATTCCGGTGTGCGGTATGATCAGCCAGTACGATGGTGGCGATTATTCCCTGCGCAACGCCGGCAATGTGGTCGGCAAGCGGGCGATGATTCGCGGCTTCATCATCTATGACCACATGCAGGACTTCGATCTCTACCCGCCCCGCATGGTTGCACGAATGCGACGGGGAGAAGTGCGGTACTTCGATGACATCGTCGATGGCATCGAGAATACGCCGGCTGCGTTCATCGGCATGTTACGCGGCGACAATATCGGCAAACGCCTCGTGCGCATCAGTGACGACCCCGGCTCTCCTACAAACCATCCCGAGAACCAGCGCAGATGATCCTTCACGACCTTCCCGGCGCACCCAATCCCACCAAGGTTCGGCTCTATCTGGCAGAGAAAGCGGCGCAGGGCGTGCAGATGGATCTTGAGATCCGCAAGGTCAACGTCTTCAAGAAGGCCAATCGCACTGCGGAGTTCCTCGCGAAGAATCCCTTTGGCACGATGCCGGTGCTTGAGCTCGATGATGGCCGCGCGATTTTCGAATCCCTCGCGATCATTGAGTATCTGGAAGAAAAACATCCTCAATGCTCGATGTGGGGCGATTCACCGGAGGAGCGGGGCCGTGCGCGTACCCTCGAGCGGGTGGCGGATGTGCGGGTGCTGATTCCGAGTGCGACCTATGTGCATGCGACGAACTCACCCCTCGGTTATGAGCCCAATGCGGTGATTGCCAAACATGCGCTGACGCAACTCAATACGGCGTTCACGTGGCTTGATCGTGAACTTGCTGATGGGCGGCCGTTCTTGATGGTAGAACGAGTGACCGTTGCCGATTGCACGCTTCAGGGCGCGCTGCAGTTCATGCGCTTCCGTGAGTTGGAGAATCTTGCGGAGTTTCCGAACATCAACCGGTGGAGTGCGGACTACCGGTTGCGGGAGCCTGCGCGGCAGGTGTTGATGTTTTAGATGGGCAGCGAGTTGCTCTATACCGTGCTGCGCGACAGAGGGGAGCGGGTAGGGGACATGTGGTCAGATGCTGACCGGCTCATGGGGTGGGGATAGAAGGAAGAGTCTCTGAATCCGCGCAAGAGGAGGCTGGATAGATGGACAACGTCCGTCCACTTACTGTTACGCGCATGTATCCCGAACCTCTTCGCGAGCGTCTGGTAAACGTGGCGCTGGAATGGCAAGAACTGTACGGCGTCGCCCCATCAATCACGGCGGCAATTTCTGAACTCGATGCAGCACACCTCATCGGTATGCCTGCTGATGATTACTCCGAGTACATGAAGTATCGAACCGCAGTGAGTCGGGGAGCAGACTTCGTTTGGAGAGATATCCGGTATCAAGTCAAAGCGAATCGACCGAGTGGAAAGCCAGGAAGCCCGGTCACACTCGTTCCAAAAGCGGGCAATTATGAATGGGACGAGCTCATCTGGATTCTTTGCGATACAAGGTACCGTGTTATAGAAGCATGGATTTGGGAACGAGAAGCTTATCGCCTTGCCTTTCACGAATTAACTATGTAGTGGTCGAAAGAATCCGGACACTCAGATAGGCGAAAATGCTCGCCGACGAGGGGAGTCTGATGAAGAAGAAGCGACGATGATTTACGGCTGAGTTCAAGCGTGAGGCTGCGACGCTGGTATTGGGCCAGGGTTACAGCCACACCGCTGCTTGCTGTTCATTCGATGTTGGAGAGACGGCGCTTCGCCGTTGGGTAGATCAACTACGAGCGGAGCGCAAAGGCATCACACCGCAGAGCAAGGCGATGACGCCGGAGCAGCAGAAGATCCAGCTGCTCGAGGCGAGGGTCAATCGTCTTGAGCGCGAAAAGACCATTTTAAAAAAGGCTACCGCGCTCTTGATGTTGGAAGAGATCGATCGTGCGCGCTGGTAGACCAGTTGCGCGACACGGAACCCGTTGAGATGGTCTGTGACCTGCTGGATCTGCCTCGCTCGACCTACTACGAGCATCGGCAAAGGGCCCGGCGTATCGATCCTGCTCGCGTATTGCTGCGAAGCCGCGTGAACGAACTGTTTGCGGAAAGCCGGAGTTCGGTTGGGAGCCGTACGATTGTGGGGATGTTGAAGGACAACGGCATTGAAGCAGGGCGATTCAAAGTGCGCGGCTTGATGCGGGAACTCGGGCTGATCAGCAAACAACCGGGTTCACACAGCTACAGGAGCGCAACGATTGAGCGACCCGACATCCCGAACACGTTGAACTGCGCATTCGACTTGGCGGCGTGCAATCAGGTGTGGTGCGGCGACATCACCTACATCTGGGCTCAAGGACAATGGCATTACCTGGCGGTCGTCATAGATTTGTATGCACGCCGCGTCGTGGGTTGGGCCTTCTCGCCACACCCGGATGCGGCGCTGGTCATCAAGGCGCTGGACATGGCCTATGAGCAGCGCGGCAGGCCGGTCGGCGTGCTGTTTCATTCCGATCAGGGCGGACAGTATGCGAGCCGGAGCTTCCGTCAGCGGCTATGGCGTTATCGAA
>VGVE01000189.1 GCA_016874135.1 Gammaproteobacteria bacterium
GCGGGTCAGCGGCTGGACTGCGCACGTGATGGAACAGCGCAGCAACAACCGCATCATCCGCCCCAGTGCGGATTACATCGGGCCGGCACCTCGCAAACTGGTGCCCCTAGCGCAGCGTTAAAAAAGGGCGCAGCGTTGAAACAGCGCTGCGCTGAAAGAGAGCAGAGCTGAAAGAATCAGCCATCCGAATTCTGGGCGTGAAGTGTTGCGAAGCGGGGGTGCTCCGGCATGATCACCGGTATTGACCATCTGGTGGTGCTTTGTCCGGAGATCTCCGCCGGTGTTGCTGCGTATCAAAAGCTTCTCGGGTCTTTCCCGGCTTGGCAGTTCGATGATCCCGCAGGCGCATCATCGGCGCTCTTTCGGAGCGGCAATTCAGGACTTGAGCTTCTGGCACCCGCGGCCCCCGGGGCGCTCCGTGATCGGCTGAACCAGTTGTTGGCAGAGTCAGGCCCAGGCTTGCAGACCCTCGTTTTCGAGAGTGATGCCATCGAAAGTGACCATCGGCTCTGCAAACGGCGGGGACTTGCACCGGATGAGATCGTGTCCGGCGAGAGTATCGACCGAACCACAGAGAAACGTCGTCAGTGGCGGCGCTTTCGCCTCAATGATGCCGTGACCGGCGGCATACGAATGTTTGTTCTGCAACACGCGGACAAGCAGTCCATTCCGATGGTGCAGGCGTCAGCCGGTGCGTTGGCCGAGGTTGATCATCTGGTGATCACGACTCGCCATTCAGACCGGGCGCTCGGACTCTATGGCGCGCGACTCGGGCTCGAGCTCTTGCTTGACCGGCAGAGCAAGGAACAAAACGCCCGCCTGCTGGTTTTCCGGGCGGGTGCCAGCGGTATCGAAGTCGCCTCCCGCACCGGGCCAGGCGATGAGACACCAGACCGTATGTGGGGGATCACCTGGAAAACCCGGGACATTGATGCCGCACATGCGCGCCTGATCGCTGAAGGGCTCGATGTCTCGAACGTGCGAGAGGGCGCTCGCCCGGGAACACGGGTTTGTACGATTCGTGATGGTACCCTCGGCATTCCCACGCTGGTGGTTGCGGGAGACAACCGCCCGACGTGAACGAAACCGAGAGGAGCGGGTGCACCCGCCTGATCGATTGGAACAAACGGTTTCTTTTCAACGAAGGAGAGAGAAGTGAATATCCGTGCAACTCGCGCTATATCGGTGCTGTGCGCTGCCTTGCTGACACCCGTCCACGCCGTGTGGGCAGCAGATTCGGCGGCACACGCATCCATCGCAGCAGCGCTGCAGGCGCAAGCGGGTAAAGCTACATCTCGTGTCTGGTGATGCACTCGAAGGCAAGGTGCAGAGTCAGAAAGAGCAGGTGGTGGTGATTGCCGAACTTGCCGGCATGGAGTATTTCAGTGCAACGGCACGGCTTGATCAGGTCGCCGCAGTCGTCGCGAGAACGACGTCACCCCAGTAGCTGGAATTCAAGGCACTTCTCGAGGAATCATGCAAAAAGCGACCTCCACGCAGCTGCGATTTAACAAAGCGGCAGCTGCGATGGAGGTCATCTCCTCTTCAAAGCGGTAGCGATCTGCGGGAGTATCCTGCCGGCGGATTGAAGGTCGCGACGTCGATGTCCGCATTTTGAATGCTTGTCACCCTGGACTCATTGACCACGGCACCGGCTGAATCGTATTCCCTGGTCATCATCGGCATGCCGCCGAGATCGCCCAGCACTTCATAGCCGCCGCTTTTCACCGGCTCACTCAAGCTCGCCGGCAGTTTGTCGATGACACCTTTCATGAAGCGGCTCATGGCATCCAAGGCGGGCTTGATGCGCGCGTCAACGCCTTGCCAGTTCGCAATCCAGAACTCTGAGCGTTTCCGGCCGTCCACCAGTACTTCCATTTGCCGCGTCTCATAACCGCCGTGCTGACCTTTGAGTCCTGTGGAGCGGAGGAGGGGCCGCTTGGGTGTCGCCGGTTTCGAGGCGGGCATCTTGTCACCGAGCATGTTCTCGAGTGCTGCACGCTGCTCAGGGGAAAGACCTTCGAGAAGCCCGCCGATCTGCTCTGTCGCTGCACCGACGGCGCCCGCCATTTTCTCGATACTGGCGCGATCGAGCTGCATGAACTCGCGTTTGTCGTGATCGATGGTGATCACCTCGTCCGTGCCACCCCGGAAGATCACACTGCCGTTTCGATCCCCGGCAACGTCCATCTTCATCGTCTGGCCGACGATGTGGATCTTCTGCTGAACGGTCTCCCCACCTGTTTCTTTCACTTCGACATTGACCGTTACACCGGCGGCCGCGAACACGGCGATAGGTGTAAACGCTGCCAAAAACGAGGTGATGATCAAGGTGATTCGCAGAGGGAGCACTCGGCGGGGCGTGGTCATGCGGATGCGGATCCTGAACGGGTTGGTGGCCAGTCTAGCAAGACAGCCTGTCTGCAGGCTGAAGCGGTTATGACCTTGCAGCGTGCGGCTTTTCTGGCCACCAGGGGCCTTTGCCCGCACCCACCAGCAAGGCCACGCCAAGGCAAAAGAAACCTGCACACATCATCCAGGTGGACCAGCCGTAGTTCTCCACCACCCGGGGTAGACCGAGGTTGAGGAAGAGGCCGGCGATGGGGGACAGCGTTGCGGTGATGCCAAATGCGCGACCCACGCCATGCGGCGAAATGGCCTCTGCGGTTTCGGAATAGAGCGCACACCAACAGGGGTAGATGAAACCCGCAAAGAAGCCGGTCGCCGACCACAGCAGCATCAACGTGATCTCTGGTGTATCCACCGGCAGGCTGCTGCCGACGATGAAGCATGTGCCCGTGGTGATGGCACCAAAGGCCGTAACAGGTTTGCGCACACGAAAGTGGTCACTCAGCCAGCCGGCGATGAAGACACTCATCGTGAATACCACCCAGAACCAGGACGTGACCGCAGCAGCACGGGCGGGATCAAGGCCATGATGACGGGCCAGATAGGTGGGTACGTAGCCCGAGACTGTCACGTAAGTCAGTGACCAGAACACGATCGTACCGGAGAGAATCCATAGGCGAGGGCTGCGATAGATCAGGCGACCTGCCTCGTAGTGATCGGTACCTGCGGCGGGCTCGCTGGTCACGCTGCCGCGTACTCCCGGAGCGAGATCGCGGTAGAAGAAAAACAGCAGTGCGGCAGTCACGATTCCAAGTCCGGCTCCGATCCAGTATTGCGGTCGCCAGCCGGGGAAGTGAGGCAGCGTGTTGGCGGCGATCACTGTCGACATCAGGGCGCCTACCGTGAAGGCCAGAGACACCCAGGCATAAACCATTGCCCGGCCCATCTGTGGGGTGAGATCGCGGGATGCCGCGTGGACAGCCGGGTTCATCCCGGCCATGAGAAAGCTGCCCGCCATTGCGAGCACGGCCAGCGTGTAGAAGTTTGGAGCAAGGGCACCACAGACCGACACCACCGCATAGAAGAATACTGGCCAGACCAGCAGCGGACGTCTGCCAAAACGATCAGCAGCGCGGCTGAGCAGCTGTGCGCCAATGGAATAAACGAGCCCTGCGGATGCAGCCACGTAGCCCCACTGGGTCAGGGTCTTGTCGAAGTCCTCGAGGATGTAGACGAGAACCGGGCCGGTTTTCAGGCCTTCATACTGTTCCACCGCCCAGCCGATGACGATCAGACCGAGCAGCCACCAACGCAACCGGTTGGTGGGAAAGTGGCTGATTTCCCGGGCGCGCAGATAACCCCAGAACGAACCGTTCTGCTTCTCTTGCATGACTGTTGGCCTCGCGTGTCAGGGGATGGTAACGGATGTGGCGTGGTGGTTGGTCCTTTTGTCTCTGTTCCCTGAGTATCGATTGGTGCCGGCACTTGAACGAACTTTTACATTGCTCGTTCAAGATCCGGTTGCTGCGTGGTACATCCAGGCAGAAGATCAGTCGTGTCGGCGGCAGGATTTGCAGCTTTACGCCTGTACCTTGCTGCCTGATGCATTCCTGACAAAAACAATGAGGGGAGGATGCGATGAACAAACTCGTCGCCGAGTTCTTTGGTACATTCTGACTGGTTCTGGGTGGCTGCGGCAGCGCCGTGCTGGCCGCTGGATTTCCTGACGTCGGCATTGGTCTGCTGGGTGTTTCGCTGGCGTTTGGCCTCACGGTACTGACCATGGCGTATGCCATCGGTCACATATCCGGTTGTCACCTGAACCCGGCAGTCTCGATTGGTCTTGCTGCAGCGGGCCGCTTTCCCGTGAGCGAACTCGCCCCGTACATCATCAGTCAGGTGGCGGGCGGAGTGTTTTTCGCTGCGGTCCTGTATGTCATCGCGAGTGGTACGGCGGGATTTGATGTTGCGACCGGTTTCGCATCCAACGGCTTCGGTGAACATTCCCCGGTGGTTATTCCATGGTGGCGGCGCTGGTGATCGAAGTGGTCATGACGATGATGTTCCTGCTAGTAATCCTCGGTGCCACGGACCAGCGCGCCCCCGCCGGGTTTGCACCCATCGCGATAGGCCTCTGCCTGACACTGATTCATTTGATCAGCATCCCGGTCACCAATACGTCGGTCAATCCGGCGCGCAGCACCGGTGTGGCGCTCTTTGGTGGTGACTGGACGGTGGCACAGCTGTGGTTGTTCTGTCTCGCCCCGATCGTTGGTGCGGTCGTGGGCGCCATGATCTGGCGGGTGATCGGAAGTTCGAAGACCTGAGGTTCCGTTACGAGCTTCAACTTTGGCAACTTTGGCGAGGCGGGTTCAAGTCAGGTTGGATGAGTCGCGATGCATCGGCGAGACGGCTATGATCAGGGAACGACTTTGCCCTTGGGAGCCCGGTTCATGTCCACCTACGCCAATGGGAGGCGGTTGTTTGATGCTGACAGCCATCTCATGGAGAGCGTTGACTGGCTGACAGCCTACGCCACCGAAGCGCAGGCCGGATTGGTCAAACCGCTCATCACCGAGAAGGGTGGTGCCAACATTCGC
>VGVE01000190.1 GCA_016874135.1 Gammaproteobacteria bacterium
TCTGGGAAGGCGTGGCCCAGTAGTTCATTTCAGGGGTTGCGGAACCGCACCGGTTCGATGTCGAAGGCGACGCAGACGCGTCGCGCTTCGCTGCGGAACGGTACGGTGCCGTGATAGAAGTAGCTCGGGAAGAGGAACATCGCCCCATAACAGGGTTGGCAGTAACGCAGCGCCGGTGCGGTTCTGACATGCAGCTCACGGGTGGGACGCCCGAACTCGAGCCAGCCTTCCGGCCGGCGGGCGGGATCGTCGATCAGGTCAGGCAGCTGCAGATAAAACACGCCTGACAACCAGCCTTTGGGGTGGATGTGCGGCCGCTCGTGGCCCCTGTTGAACATCACTACGCCCCACGACGTGATTTTCCACTCCAGCGGCTGCCACCGGGTCATCGGGTGGGCCGGGTCATCCGGAATCCGCTGCATGTACCAGCGCACGGCGTTGTTGATGACGGCGCGCAGCCCTTCCATCTCGCCACCGAACGGATACAGCAGTTCACCGGTGTGTTTGCCGTGTTCCGTCGACATCACGTTCGCCGCGAGGGTGGGGTGTTTCTGTACGTATCGGGCACACGCCGCATTGAACGAGGCGACATCGGCAAAACCTTCCGGCGGTTCAAAAAGATGGGTGTGCAGATAGTGCGCGTAGTCGAGCAGCACTCCTGATTCGTCCTCCCGGCCGGCGTCGCGCAGTGCGTGGGCCTTGAATGCGAGCGCGTGAAAATCGCGGCCGGTAGCCACCATCGAACGATCACAGGCAGCGACGGCCTCATCGGCGCGACCCAGCCTCAGCAAGGCATCACACAGACTGTGGTAGGCATCCGCATAGGCGGGGTTGAGGCGGATGGCGGACTCGAAGGCGATGACCGCCTCATCCGTATGGTCTGCGCCCAGTGCCACGCTGCCCAGGTTCATCCACAGACCCGGGTTGTCAGGATGGGCGGCGCAAAGACGCTGCAGGACATCGAATGCTTCGGCGTGGCGGCCCGTTGCGGCGAGCAGCATGGCCCGGCCGTTTTCCGCTTCCGGCTGCCCGGGCCAGGTTCGCAGGATCGAAGCGTAGGCACGCCCGGCGTGTTCCGCATGGTTCTGGCGATGCAGCGTCACCGCGGCCTCGAGTGCACCGTGCAGGTCCCGTGTGCGGATACACGCCTGCAATCGGGATGTCAGGGCTGTAGGAGACATGGTGTCGCCTCGTCCTGGTGGTAGAACAAAACCGACCGCATGGGATACGTATAGCTGATGTACTGTCAATAGGGGGCGCTTTCATTGTGGCCGGTGAGGCGGCTGCATAGAATCCCCGGCTCCTGTCCGCCGGTCGCCCGGCCAGGCTGACCACACACGACATCCGAATGGAGAGATCGCCGATGTTCAGAAAAAGACTGTTGCACAGCGCCGTTGTCGGCGCACTGGCCGTAACCGGTTATGTACCGGCCTCGTTTGCCGCAGACGCGCCGATGCTTGAAGAAATTGTGGTGACTGCGACCCGTCGCGAAGAGTCATCGCAGGAGGTTGCGTTGCCGGTCACGCCGATCAGCGGTGATCGCCTTGAACGTTCGTATGCGCAGGATGCCCGCGATCTCAACGGTATCGCCCCCAACGTTCAGCTTCAGCCGGTAGGTGCGTTCCAGAACGCGGCAGCGTTCTATATCCGCGGAGTGGGCAGCAGCGACATTGAATCCGCAACGGATCCGGGCATCGCGAATTTCATCGACGATGTTTACCAGGGGCGGATCTCCACGGCGCTGCAGGATTTTGTTGATGTGAGCGCCGTTGAAGTTCTGCGGGGTCCGCAGGGCACACTGTTCGGTCGCAACGCCATCGGTGGTGTAGTCCATCTGAAACACAACGATCCGGACCTCGAATCCACCGACTTTGGCGCCGGCGTTCTGGTTGGCCAGGACAGTCGTTTCGACATCAAGTTCGTCGGCAACGTTGCGATCAACGATACGCTGGGTTTCCGGCTGGCGGGCAAGCGGACCAAGACGGATGGTTTCTACGACAACCAGACACCGGGTGCTCCGGACGTCAGTGGCGCGGATCGCATCACGCTGTTTCCCAGCATGAAGTGGGCGCCGAATGATTCCTGGGATCTGACGCTGCGTGGCGAATACAACCGTACGCGGGATGATTCCTGGGCGAACGTCCCTTACAACGCCTGCCGCACCGATCCGCGTGTCGGGGACACCGGCAACGATACGGTCATCAACCTGATTCGCACCGCATTCGCCAACCCTGCCGACGCGGTGAACTTCTGTGGCCGGGAAGTCGGTGATCACAGCTTCAAGGTGCGCCACGACCAGGTGAACGGCAGCCGTTCCGACTTCGATGTGTGGGGTATCACCGGCAAGGTGAACCGCTACATCGATGGCGCGGGCACGCTGACGTATATCGGCAACTACCGCGATGTCGAAGAAGATGTGCTCAACGACTTCGACACCTCGGACTACAACCTGTTCCACACACAGCGTATCCAGGATCACTGGCAATCAAGCCATGAAGTCCGGTTTACGTCCGAGTTTTCCGACGTGGTGCAGATGGTCGCGGGTGCCTACTACTTCAAGCAGCAGTACAAGATGGACCAGTTCACACGCGGCGCCCTCACCGGTCCTGCAGGCGTGATCTTCGGCAAGAGCATCCAGGAGAACAAGGCCTGGGCACTGTTCTCGAACGTGGACTGGAACGTCACAGACCAGTTTGTGGTCACGGCGGGTCTGCGTTATTCGTCGGAAACGAAGGACTTCGAACACTGCGGCGTGGGCTCGGGCAACGCAGCATTGCGTGAGTGCGTCCGTCTGACAGCGAACGGCCAGGTTTCAACAGCGGTCATTCGCGATGATGACTGGAGCGCACTCAGTCCGAAACTGGGTGTCAGTTATTTCATCACCGACGAGATCATGGCCTACGCCAGCTGGGCGAAAGGGTTCCGGTCCGGAGGCTTCAATGGCCGCGGCAACTCCGCATCGACGGTCGGGCCGTTCGATAAGGAAACCGCCGACAACTATGAAGTGGGTATCAAGGCGGACCTGCTGGACAACCGTCTGCGCACCAACGTGTCGGCGTTCTTCATGGACTACAAGGATCTGCAGCGTGGCGCGATCCGTCCCGCGCCCGGTGGTGCCGGACAGGAGACTGTAACCAGCAACGTCGGCAAAGCCGAAAACTACGGTGCTGAACTCGAACTCACGGCCCTGGTCACGGAAGCGTTCACGGTCAACCTGACGGTGGGTTACCTGAACGCGAAGAACAAGTCGTGGTGTTCACCGGTGCTCGGCATCTCCGCAGTGGCGACGGCACCGGCCGGATTCACCCAGTGTGATACCGCGCAGCTGGTGACGTTTGCCAATGGCTCGCAAGGGTTCCTCGTGCCGATCGATGTGTCGTTCCTCCCGCCGGCGCAGTCGCCGAAGTGGCAGACGCGGCTCGATCTGGTCTACGACTTCGAACTCGGTGATGCCGGTACGCTTACCGCTGCGGCAACGTGGTTCTACCGTGCGAAGAACACCATCGTTTCGGCAGGCTTCCCCGCCGGCACCCTCAACGGGGTGAACCAGTTCGATGGTGAGTTCCTGAACCCGAGGCGGCCGTCTTCCAACATTTTCGATGCGAACGTCACGTGGCGATCGCTCGACGAGAAATGGCGGGTATCCGGCTTCGTGAAGAACATCACCGATGAGTTGTACCCGAATACCGGTACCTTCGTTGCGGGGCTGTTCAACTTCACGCAGGTCAACAACCCGCGGCACTGGGGCGTCGAGTTCACCTACAACATGTAATGAACCCCATGCGCTGACGAAAAAAAGCCCCGGCAAGTCCGGGGCTTTTTGCTTTCTGACGGAAGCGGGTTATCGCGTGGCGGAAAACGTCACATGCAGCTTCTTCAAGCCACGCAGGATCATCGAGGGGTGGTGCATGAAGTCATTCGCACCAGCAGCGTAGGCGAGGTTATCCACCCGTTCGAGCAACAACCTGAAGGCTTGCGTCATTTCCTCGCGGGCAAGGTTTGCACCGATGCAGTGGTGAATACCGGCACCGAAGCCCACGTGCGTGCCGGCGTTATGGCGCATCACATCCAGTACATCGGCGTGTTCGTACTTAAGCGGGTCGCGGTTGGCTGCGGCAAAACGCAGCATGACCCGGGAACCTTTGGGGAGCTTTACGCCACCAACCTCCGTATCCGCCAGCACGATACGGAAGAGCCCCTGCACAGGTGATTCGAGGCGCAGGACTTCGTTGGCAAACACCATGCAACGGTCCGGATGGGCACGCAGCAACGCCTGCTGGGCCGGATTGTCGATGAGCATCTGTACGCCGGCGGCGATGCCGTTGGTGGTGGTTTCGTTGCCGGCCACCAGGAACTGCTGGGTGAGCGACAACATCTCCGGGATGGTGAAGCCCTCACCATTTTCATCGCGTGCGGTGGTGAGGTGGGTGAGCAGATCATCGCGGGGGTTGCTTCTGCGCGCTTCGAGTTCACCCACGATGAAGTCCTGGAACTCCTTCATGGTGCGGGCACAGATCACGAGGCGCTCGTCACTCACCATCATGCCGAGCGGTTCCACCGACGCGTCCGACCATTCCTTGATCTTTGATGCGAGCGCGCGGTCGAGCCCGAGCATGTCGGCGATGACGCGGATCGGAATGGGAATGGCGTAGTCGTGCACGATCTCGGCCTCGGCTGCGCCGATGAAGTCATCGATACATTCATTGACGATGGCTTCGATGGAGGCACGCAGTACCTCGATGCTGCGTGGTCTGAACGGCTCATCCACCATCTTGCGGATGCGGGTGTGCGCCGGCGGATCGTTGGTCACCAGGGTATTTACGGGCGGGTACATCTGCTGCCGGATGGCAATGGCTTCAGCCGGTGGTGGACGCAGGCTATCCACAGCCTGG
>VGVE01000191.1 GCA_016874135.1 Gammaproteobacteria bacterium
GCGCTGGAGTGCGCGCAAGCTCGGCACATGGTCACCGCACCACAGCAAGGTATCTCCGTGCAAACGGCGCACGAGTTCGTCGAGTGTCGGCCGCACGTCCCGCAACAGGCGTTTGCCTGCGGCAGTTTGCATCCAAAGGCGCTTTACAGTCTGGCGGTCAGTCATGTCAAGGTTTGCGGTGCTTTTTTTTGTGGGGCAGAGTAAGGCGCATTCTAACGACCCCGATAACGAGGGCAACTTGGGTAACCGGGAGGACTACCCCTGGCTGCGGCTATTCGCGAGAACCTTGTTGTGTCTCGGTTTGGGCATGTCGATCAGCGCATGTTCCTTGACGAAAAGGCTGCAATCGGACGGTACCGCAGAAACAGAAGCGCCGAAGCCAGTGCGAGTGGTCGCAACTGGAGCCCATCCGGCCATGGCCGGTCAGACAGAAGTGGGACCCCGGCTGCTGATTCCCCGCAGCGCTCCACCCATTCATCCGCAGCTCTCCCTGCAAATCGACGCCTCCGGGATCAAACAGTCTTTGGACAATCTGGTGCAGCTCGCCGGCGACGGCGAAACCAGTCTATGGCCCGACCTGTCGCGCAGCTTTGAGCTGGACCATCACCTCAATCAGCGTGCCGTACAGGAAGCGGTCAGAAAATTCACGCGCAATCCGCAATGGCTCGCCGATGCGCAGGAGCGCCTGTCGCTCTACCTCCCCTATTTCCTCACCGAGGTGCAGCGCAGAAATCTGCCTGCAGAGCTGGCTCTTCTGCCCATTCTCGAGAGTACTCTGAATCCTGCCGCCCTCTCCCCGCGGGGCGCACTCGGTCTCTGGCAATTCATGCCGGACACCGCTAACCGTTTTGGTCTGTCGCGAGACTGGTGGCATGACAGCCGCATGGATACCGTGGCTGCGACTCGCGCTGCACTGGACTACCTCGAACTGCTGCACGCACAGTTCGGTGATTGGCTGTTGAGCATGGCCGCGTACAACGCCGGCGAAGGAACGGTTGCCCGGACGTTGCCTGCATCACGGGGTCACACAGACTCCACGCGCTTCTTCAACCTGCACGGTTTGCCCTCGGAAACACGCACCTACGTCCCTCGTATCCTGGCACTCGCCGCCATCATCAAGAACCCCGAGGCTTACGACATCGTTCTGCCAGACGTCGCTCGCGATGTCCGTTTCGAAGCCATCACCCTGGACAAAGCAGTTGATCTCAATCTCGCCGCGTCCGTCCTCAACGTGCCGCCCGCGGAACTCGTCGCCCTGAACCCCGGCTTCCATCGTCGCGCTACGCCACCGAACGGCACTCACAATCTGCTCGTGCCGGCCCACATCGCCGGGTTTGCAGAAGCACGCCTGGACGCGATAGCCAAAGACGGACTCCTCGCCCCTGTGGTGGATTATCGCGTGCAAAGCGGTGATTCGTTGAGCCGTATCGCGAAGACATTCAACAGTTCCGTTGCAGCGATCAAGTCTCTGAACGGTTTGCGCTCGGACCGTATCGTCGTGAATGCGATGTTGCGCGTTCCACGTGCCGTTGGCGGTGCGCCGCCAGGATCTGGACAAGGAATGGCAAGGGATGAGTTCTTGCAAGCGCCGGGTTCGAACCGGATTGCTGCTGCCCAGCAGTCTCAGCGAGCGACGTCGCACGTGGTCAAACGGGGCGAACCCCTAGGCATGATCGCACGCCGTTTCAACACCTCGGTGCCAGCGCTCATGCAGGCCAACGGGCTGAGCAGTCACAAGATCCAGGCGAACCACACGCTGCATATTCCTGGTTCTGCGGCAATGGCGCCTTTGCATCCGGCGCACATCGCTTCAAACACAGGGAGTAGCCAGACTCTGCGGTCCGCACCGGCAGCGCGCGCAGGAACCAGCTCCATCCGGGCGACAACAGCGTATAAGGTTCGCAAAGGCGACACCCTGTCCACCATTGCTTCGCGCCACGGCATCACTGTCACACAGCTTCGGACGATGAACGGTCTCAGTAGAGATGCCATCCGCACGAATCAAACCCTCAGGGTACCCACTTCAGCTGCCGCAACCGCGGCTCTGGTTGCAGGTACGGCCAATCATCTCTATCGCATCCGTAACGGCGATACTCTCTGGAGC
This sequence comes from Gammaproteobacteria bacterium, assembly GCA_016874135.1. GTDB lineage: Bacteria > Pseudomonadota > Gammaproteobacteria > Pseudomonadales > Azotimanducaceae > SYFY01. The sequence goes on from VGVE01000191.1 coordinate 2,105, forward strand.
ATCGCACGACGATATGCAGTTTCCAGTCAGGAGCTCATGCGCGCCAACGGACTGCGACCGAACTCGGTGCTGCGGATTGGAAATGAACTGAGGATTCCCCAGCCGGCGCCTACGGATATCGCCGGAGGGTGAAGCGGTTCAGCGGAATGCTGACCCCACACGTCGGACCGCTACTGTCCTCCTGACGAATCTCTTCTGCGGACTCCGGCATCGTCTTCAACAGTGCGGTACAGCGCCGTGAATTCTTGCTCACCGACACGACCCTTGAAGTACTGGGCAAGAGATTGTGCTTCCTGCTCGGTCATGGACTCGATGTCACCATCTCGGATCGAGGTGATGACGACGAGCGCCTGACCATCGTCGAGTGTAACCCGGGCAACCGCACGCCCCGTCCCGGCTGAAGTTTCTCCACGAGCGAGCGGTAGTTCGAAGGCCTTTTTCAACACCGCCTCCGGAATGTCTGCCTGGCTTCTTGAAGCCTGTGCAGCAGTTTGCCAAGCGACCCCGGTGGACCTTGTAACGGAATCCGCGCTGTCACCGGCTTCCAGTTGTACCAGTGCCTCCGTAGCAGATTGTTCAATCGCCACATCGGCCTTTTCTGCGCGGATCCTTGCAATCACGTCTTCGCGTACTGCATCGAGTGGTCGTTCCGCCGGTTCATGACGCGTACGTACCCGGAGTACGGCAGCCTTGCTCTCCTCAAATTCTACAGCCTTGCTATTGAATCCCTTGTCGAGCACCTCTTCCGAGAACGCCGCATCCCTCAGTTGCTGATTTGCAAACAAGCCACTGGACGTGCCCCTGACAATTCCGTCCACGGACTCGACGGTAAGGCCGAATTCGGCAGCGATGGGTTCAAGCGAGGTGTTTTTCTCGAACGCAAGACTGTCCATCTGGCGCACACTCTCGACGAAGAGCTCCCTGGCTTTGGTTTCTTTCACCCGTGCGATCAACTCTTCACGTTTACTGTCAAACGTTGGCTCGTCAGGTTTTTCGATCTTCGTCAATCGGATCAGGTGATAGCCAAACTTCGACTTAACCGGCTCGGAGAGTTCGCCCTCGTTCAGTGCGAACAACGCCTTTTCGAACGCGGGATCGTAGACACCACGCCCCGCAGCACCGAGCTCACCACCGGTTGACGATGATCCCGGATCATCGGAATGTTCCTTGGCTGTCGCAGCGAAGTCTCCACCCGCATCGAGCTGTGCCCGCAGTTCATTCGCAAGCTCGAGCGTTGCCGCATCATCTCGTTCATCGCTGGTCCGCAGCAGAATGTGCGACGCCGAACGCTGCTCATTGCCGGCAAGTGCCTCGAGCTCCGCTGTGTAAGCAGTCTTGAGCTCTTCTTCCGTCACCTCGATGTTTGGACTGTCTGCGAGGTCCGTTGCCGTGAGAATCACATAATCGAGATCGAGGCTTTCTTCGGTACGGTATTCAATGCGGTTTTCAGCGTAGTGGTTGTTGATCTCTTCATCGGAGATTTCTGCGCGTGGACCATACGCGCCCTGGGTCAGTGGCAACCAGGCGATGTCCCGGCGCTGGTTCAGTAGAGCCGCGGCTTCACGAAGCTGCCATCGCGGCAAGGAAGCGGTGGTGTTGACTACAGTTTGCAACTGCGACACAGCCATCTCTTCGGCGACACGGGCGCGGAATTCCTTGGGCTGATAGCCGGATTGCTGCAACAGGCGAACATAAAGATCAGAGTCAAACTTGCCGTTGACCTGGAAGTTCGGATTGGCGGTGAGTGACTTGTCCACCGCGGCCATCGGCACTGCGAGGTTCAACGTATCCGCCGCTTCTCCCATGACTGCGCTTTGGATGAGTTGCTCAAGGACTTCGCCACGCAACCGGACCGATTCGATCTGCGCTGGGTCGGCATCTTCACCGAGCTCGGCGAGCAAACGGTTGCGTGCGCGTTCGGTTTCGACCGCGACTACCGACTCCGTAATGTCGCGGTTGCCCACGTTAGCCACTTCCGGATCAGTATCGACGAACAGGTCGAACGCACCGAATCCGAATACGGCAAGCACGAAGATGAGGATACCGACCAAAATCTTGAAACCGAGCGACTGTGTGTTGTCGCGCATCCTCTGCAGCATCATGCGGAAGTACCTTGATCAGCGTCTGGGGAAGATCGGATTCTGGAGTTGAACGGCGTCGCCAACGTCTGCTTTCAGTTCAGCGCGTCCTTCAGTCCTTTGCCAGGTTTGAAGGCCGGAATTCGTGCGGCGGAGATTTCGATCGGCTGTCCGGTCTGGGGGTTGCGGCCACTGCGCGCGGCACGTTCGCGGACGACAAAGGTACCGAACCCGACCAGGGCAACCGGATCGGACTGCTTGAGCGAATCGGTGATGGCATCGAGTGCAGCTTCGAGCGCACGTGCCGCAGAGGCCTTGGAGATGTCAGCTGCTTCGGCAATACGATCGATGAGCTCGGTCTTGTTCACTTGGGTGATTTCCTCGTGGTGGCGGGCGGCTACGCAGGGGTTTGCAAAAAGGGCCGCAAAAATCAAGGGCGCCCTTATACCAACCCGCCCCGGGCCTTACAAGGCGATGAACAAGAATATGGCAGTCCTCTTCCATGGGCGTTGTGGATGGATACAACGCGCCATTGAACTCGCTTCGAGCGGAGCTCGAGTGACCTTCAGTGCGGACTCAGATTGCTCCGGCTCGTATCGGTTGATGCGGCGGCAGCGGAATCCACCGGTGCAACCACCGGCGTATCCGACGAAAGCGGCATCGGCCGACGTTCCAGTGCGATCTCCAGC
>VGVE01000192.1 GCA_016874135.1 Gammaproteobacteria bacterium
ATACTACACCCGCATAGATGGGAGCCCGTCATGCAATTTGCCGATCTTGGCGCCTTTGTCGCCGTCTATGAGTCAGGCTCAGTCTCCCGAGCCGCTTCAGTTCTGCATCTGACACAACCGGCCGTAACTCGCCGCGTCCAGTCTCTGGAGTCCATGCTGGGTACCCTGCTGTTCGACCGGGTGGGCAAAAAACTCATACCCAGCCCTGCTGGCCAAGTTTTTGTGGAGCACGCGCGCCGGCTCTTGTCCGCCCGCGAGGATGCCCGCAGGGCTATGGTCGATCTGAACGAACGAGTGGCCGGTCCGCTGCGCCTGGTTACCTCCCACCACATCGGCTTGCACCGGCTCGCCCCGGTATTGAAGGACTTCAATCGCGGGTTTCCGGATGTTTCCCTCGACATCCAATTCGAAGACTCCGAAGCGGCTCATGATCTCGTTCGTTCCGGTTCTCATGAACTGGCGGTGGTGACGCTCGACCCCGCAGGCGAAGGCGATTTGCGGTACGAGCCTATCTGGCCGGATCCACTCGAGTTTGTTATCGCCGCGGATCACACTCTGGCCCGTCACACCACCCTGAAGCTCGCAGACTTGAGCGACATGCCCGCCATTCTTCCTGGGCTCGCCACTTATACCGGGCGCATCGTTCTGTCGCTCTTCAACGCCCATGGACTGCGCCTGCAGACCCGGATGTCCACCAACTACCTCGAAACCATTGGAATGCTGGTTGCCGCTGGCCTGGGCTGGAGCGTCCTGCCCGCGACGCTGCTGAGTTCTGATCTCTCGCGACTATCTCTGCCAGTCGGCGTGCCACCACGGACACTGGGTGTCGTGACAAATCCAACTCGCACCCTCTCAAACGCCGCAACGGCTTTTCAGTCCGTGCTGAGGACCCACCGCACAACTCCTGCGGGCTGACGGTCCCGGATCACTGACCCGCCCCGCCCATTACGTCACGGCCCATTACGTCAAACCCGGAACTGGGATTCCGTTCACGCCCAAGAAGTCGTCACGTCTGGATACTGCCGGCAAACCGACAGGATATCGGCAAGGATCGTGACAGGAGGCATGCACATTTCTCGGTTTCACCGTAGTGGTGCATCGAACCACCTCGCCTTCTTCCTGCTGGCGGCGATCGCTATTTTCCTCTCGCCTGCCTGTTCGACCATGCCAGTCACCACCCCTGTCATCCTCGAGCAGGAAACGCTTACGCCGCCGCCCACAGCGCGGCCGAAACGCCCGAAGCCCATCACACCAGAACCCGAGCCTGTTGAGGAACCCTGGCCACGCACTACTGTCACCGTCATCGTCAGCAGCCAAAGTCCGCTATTCGTGCAGGTCGCGACTTCGCTCATGGCACACTCGTCCGATCCGGTGACCATCATCGATCTGGAGAAGATCGACGCAAACAGCGGCGTCCTGAAACCGGAACTTTTCCTCGCCAATCAGCAGGTCGTCGCCCTGGGTGAACGCTCCACGCAATGGCTGAAGGGACGTACCAGCGACTTCATCGAAGTGCTGACCTCCGCAGCACAACCATCCGGGAGACACGTCCCCGCATTGCCCGATCCTGCCTGACAGTTCGAAGTCTGGTCGCAGCATTTTCCCGACGCTCGAAGAATCGGTGCGGTAGTCAGTGAAGCCTACGCACCGCAGGCGGAAGCGCTGGCGGCTACAGCTCGGACCAACGGCCTCCGTTTCATCTATCAAATCGCTGCCAACGATCAGGCAGCGCAAGTCGAATTCCGACGACTCACACCGGAGATCGACGGGTTGTTTCTCCTCCCGGACCCCGCAATTTTCAATCCGGGAATGATCAGGGACGTCATCGAACACAGCCGACACAATGGTCTGCGCGTGCTCTCCTACAACAGCTTCATGCACACCCTCGGCGCTGATCTGGTATTCACCGTCGAACCGGACGACATTGCGGACACGGTGATTGAACTGATTGGCCATCCCGATCGCAAGGCTGGAAGGATCAGCCGCTTCACGGTGATGCCGCCGGTCAGCAGGCAGACGGTCAGTCGGCAGGTGGCCACCCGCGATGAGTAACCTCGTCGGAACAGCCGCATCACCACCTCGCAGTCTCATCAAGGACATGCTGCTAATCCAGCTCGTCTTTGCCGCTGCCGTCGGGCTCATCGCGCTCGCGAGCGTCTGGGGATTATCCAAGTGGGTGGTGCGCGACAACGCGGAACGCTGGTCAAGCCGCTGGATGGCCGAACTCACGTCGCTCGGCGCCGGATTGTTCTTGCGGGACGATGCAACCACCGTCATCGCGCTGCGCGGTTACCTCGATCGCTACGATGAGCTGCTCTACATCCGTTACTACGACCATGCAGGGCAGCCCGTGTACATTGAAAGCCGGCTTCAGGACCTGCCATTTCCACCGCTGGGGGTCCGGCCACTTAAAGACATGGAAACGCTGGCACAGTCCGATGGACTTGCCTGGCATGATGAGCGACAGAGTCCTCTCGTCAGGATGGGACAGGCGCTCTTTACCGAGTCGATCTCTCGCAAGACCGACATCTACGCCGCCGAATCGATCGATGATCTGAAAACCCGCAAGCACCTGGCCGGCTATGTTGAAATCGGTCTCGACTACAGCCGCTACAACGCGGATCTGGCCAAAGGCGGCCTGGTTGGAAGTGGAGCGAATCGCCATGTTCCTGCTGCTGGCGCTGTTCGGCGGCGCTGCCATTCGCCGCGGACTCGCCCCCCTTTCGGCGCTGGAAACCCCGCTGAAAAAACTCGCCCAGGGCGAACTCGATGTCCATGTACCGGTCTTGACCCATCACGAGATCGAGACCATCGCCGAAGCGATCAATTCCGCCGCAACCGCCATTCGCGACCGAGACCAGCATCTGCGCAAACTCGCAAGCTATGACCAGCTGACCGGGCTCGCCAACCGGCGCTACTTTCTGGAACGTCTGGAATAACTCGGCCCCCAGAACACGGGGGCCATGCTATTTATCGATCTTGACCAGTTCAAATACGTGAACAACACGCTGGGGCATCGCGGCGGAGACCTGATCCTCGCACAGGTCGCCGAGAGGCTGCGTCACTCCACCCGTCCCGGCGACCTCATCGCGCGTGTTGGTGGAGATGAGTCCGTGATCTTCCTGCCCAATGTGGAGCGCAGGCGCGCGCAACAAAACGGACAGCAGGTCGTCAACGATCTGAAGGAGTATCCGCTCTCCCAGGATGGCCACGTCTTCAACGTTGGTTGCAGCGTCGGCATCGCGATGATCGAATGGAACAACCCGTTCACATCAACCGAAATCGTCTCCCAGGCAGACCTCGCCTGTCGCCGGGCCAAGATTGCCGGCAGGAATCAGCTCTGTATCTATGAACTCATCGACGACGATCTCACTCAGGTTCAGAACGACCTGCAATGGCAACAGCGTTTGAAGGCGGCCCTGCGGAACAATCACTTCGAACTGCACTACCAGCCCATCCAGCACGTATCGACAGGGGTGACCCAACACTTCGAAGCGCTGATCCGTCTACGTGATGGCGACCGGTTGATTTTCCCGGACGCCTTTCTCAACGCCGCTCGTCGCTTTGCGCTGATGACCGAGATTGATCAATGGGTGATCGCCATCGCCGAACTCGTGGTATGGCGACGCGACATTCCGGACCTCTAGATTGGCATCAACCTCACCGGCAGTACCTTCATTGAGTCGGGCTTCAGCGACTTCGTACTGCGGGAGCTGGACAAACAGGGAGTTCCGGCAGACAGCATCATCTTCGAGATCACCGAACAGGTGGCTATCTCGAGCTTCAGCGACGCCGTACCCCAGATCAAGGCGCTCGTTGATCAGGGTTGTGAATTCGCCATTGATGACTTCGGTACCGGCTACAGTTCACTCAGCTATCTGAAACGTCTCCCGGTGCCCTATATCAAGATCGATGGGGTCTTCATCCGCAAACTCGTCGAGAGTGAAGTGGATCAAACGATCGTCAAAGCCATCGTCGACATCGCCCGCATCATGGGGAAGGAGACCATTGCCGAGTTTGTCGGTGATGAAGCCACCGCGGATCTGATCCAACGGATCGGCATCGACTATGCTCAAGGGTTCCATATCGGCAAACCGGCGCGCGACCACATACAGCGCGCCTGCGAAGCCTCCCGCAGCGTACAGGTTGCGCGGGCCTGACTCCTCACCAGGCCCAACAATCAGCCTCAGCGGCGTCGCATACCATTCATGCGACACCAATGGTCCATGAGCACGATCGCAACCATCGCTTCGGCAATCGGTACGGCGCGTATGCCCACACACGGATCGTGCCTGCCCTTGGTGACCACACTGACCGGATTGCCATGTACGTCGATGGAGCGACCGGGCGTCGTAAGGCTCGAGGTCGGTTTCAATGCGATGCGGGCGACAAGATCTTGCCCTGAAGAGATACCACCGAGTACCCCGCCGGCGTGATTGCTGAGAAATCCGCTGGCATCGAGCTCATCCCGGTGCTCAGTACCTTTCTGGCGCACCACATCAACCCCGTCACCGATCCCAACCGCCTTGACAGCATTGATGCCCATCAATGCGCTGGCGAGATCCGCATCCAGTTTACCGAACACGGGCTCACCAAGTCCGATGGGCATGCCAGAGGCGATCACCGTGACCTCAGCCCCAACCGAATTGCCGTCGCGACGAAGGCTGTCAATCAGATCAGCGATAGCCTGGATCTTGTCAGGTGAGGCGCAGAAGAACGGATTGTCATCGATGGCTTCCCATGAACAAAAACCCAGATCCAGCGGACC
>VGVE01000193.1 GCA_016874135.1 Gammaproteobacteria bacterium
CTTCGACGAATGTGGTGTAGTCATCGTCACTGAGAGCTAGGCTGCCGAGCGCGTCCACCTGTTCGTTGGCGGCACTTTCACCGTCAGCGATCGCGACTGCGACTTTGTCAAATCCGGCAGAGCTTACGGTGGCGAGGCGAGGCTTGATGAGTACATCACCATCTTTCATCGTCGCCAGCATCGCCGCGGTGCGCTGCTGCATGAGCATATCGAGCATCTGCCGGGCGATGGCGAAGGATGAACCGAGCTTTTCCTCCGACGCGAGAGGGGAGCTCACATCCACAACGATGATCCGGGTCGCGCCCTTCGAAAGCACCACATCAATCGGCACGTTGTTGAATATGCCGCCGTCCACGATGAGTTTGTCGTCGAGTCGGATCGGCGCAAACGCACCCGGCACTGACATGCTTGCCCGTACCGCCGCGGCGAGATCGCCTTTGCCATAAACCACGCCGGTGCCGTTACCGATATCGGTGCCTACACAGGCGAATGGAATGGGCAGGTCCTTGAATTCCGCAACATTCCACGCCGGCAGCAGCAGCCGTCGCAGCAGCAAGAGCAGCTTCTGTCCCTGGATCGCGCCCCGGGGATCTGGATACGTCCATCGCGATATCCCAGCTTGAAGTCGAGCAGATAACGGTAGTCCTCATGCTTGCGTCGCATCGGCAACTTGGAGCGCATGGGCTCGTCATCAAACATATCCTTCCAGTCGATGCCGGCGACAATGGCCTCAATCTGATCCGGCGTGTAACCCACAGCGTAAAGGCTGCCAACGATGGAGCCGACGCTGGTACCCGCGATCGCACAGACGGGAATGCGCTCGCGCTCCACGACCTTCAGCACGCCGATGTGTGCGGCGCCGCGCGCGCCACCACCGCCGAGGACAAGACCAATGCAGGGCTTCTCAGCCACCGGCATTGTGTCGGGCTGTAATGCAACCGCCGTATGCGGAAACAGCGTGGCCAGACAAGCCAACAAACCGATGCACGGTTTGAAGTGGCGGGCGAAGATGTGCATGCGGGGGTTTCCTTGGCGTACTGTGCAATCAGGCCTTTTCGAAACGCATATGGATTTGTTTGAGCGCGCGTAGCCAGAACCCGGGGATATGCGTGTAGTCATCTTTCTCCGGTACCGGTCGCATGTTCCGCACCCGGTCAAACAGAACCTCCCACGCAAGCCATTGTTCATAGCGGCTGAGGGTTGCCCCAGGGCAGACATGTTCGCCAATCCCGAACGCGAGGTGGCGACCGGCATTCTTGCGTTCGAGATCCGGCGTGACCGGATCGGGGAACTTTGCGGGATCGTGATTGCCAGCGCCATAGCGGATCGACAAGGTCGCGCCTTTCGGTACGTTGAAGCCGTTGATGTCAGTGTCTTCCGTGACATGCCGGAAGAGACCTTGAGTGGGTGACTCGATGCGAAGTACTTCTTCTACCCAATTGCGAATCCTGGTCGGGTCCGTTTGCAGTGCCTGATAGGTGGTCGGGTTTCTGAAGAGCAGCCACAACCCGTTGGCGATCGCAAAGGCGGTGGTTTCATTGCCGCCGATGAGCAAATGGTCAGCGATGCCGATGATTTCGGTATCTGTCAGAGGTCGGTGGCGATCGATCTCGACATCAAACAGTTCCACCTGCGTGAGGTGGGTGATGATGTCGTCCTTCGGGGCACGACGCTTGTCGCGAATGGCATCGAAAATGTAGTGCTGCAATTCGATGTGTTTTTCCACCGCCCAGATTTCCTGCTCGAGGGACAGGCCGCGTGAAAAAGGCAACACCCACGCGTATGACCACTCTTTGAGTTTCGGCAGATCCATGCGCGGGAACCCCAGTAGTTCTCCGATGACAATCATTGGCAGGGGTTCGGCGAATTCTTTCATGAACTCGACTTCGCCGCGGTAAATCCAGGTGTCGATGAGTTCGTTGATAACGCCGCGGATGAATGGTTCCTTGTTCCGGATCGCAGCCAACGTGAGTTTGGGATCAACCAAGGCGCGATAGTGCTTGTGCTTGGGCAGGTTTTCGCCGAGGGATGTGTATCGACGCCAGCCCTTTTGTTCATAGAGATCCCGCGCCTGCGCATGCTTGATCAACGGCTCCTTGTCCTGCACATCCGGACCCGCCGTGAAGAGTGTAGGGCGACGTAGGACATACTCGATGTCGTCATAACGCGTGAGTACATACATGCCGATCTGGGGCATGAAATAAATCGGTGCTTCGTCACGCAGGATGTCGTAAGCGGTGAACCAGTTCTCCTGTACGACCGGATCCATGAAGTCAATCTCGGCAGCACGCTTGAAGGGACAGGAACCTGAAGAGGCGATCGGGATAACTCTGGTCATGAGAAGTCTCCTGTCTTGTGGCAGCCCGAAGCGTACGGAGGCGCGTTGATATCTGCAATTCCGCATCTCATCTGGTCAGTCTGGAGGTAGTCAGAGGATCCATCCATAGATCGTGTTGTGGGGCAGTGAGGCAAGAGCTCAAGCCACGTTGGCGAAGTCCGCATATTATGTTGAGCTGGTGAAAAGCCTGCTCGTTGTCTCGCTTCTGTTCTTGTCGACAGCCCTGCTGCCAGACGGCCTGCCTGCAGCCGGCTGGTTTTGGGAAAGCCTCAATGGTTTGGGTTTGACCGCGATGGTGCTCCTTGTGGTGCTGGTCTTCGAGGCGCAAACGCCGTCACCACCCACAGCACTGCGCCAGCATCAGGCTGTGGCGATACTCGCGATGATCCTGACGGCGCTGCATGTGTTGGGTTTTCGGCTGTTTGACCCGTTGCTGCTCGAACACCTCAAGCCTTCAGCACCGTGGTCGATGCTGAGTGCGCTACTGGCTGTGTTGTTGTTGCTCATCCTTTGTGTGGCGTCATCAACCTGCGACGCACGAAGCCAACAGGTGAACTCGGCGGCAAGGTGCGAGCGAGTTACGGAAATTCGACACCAACCGGATCGATGGACTGCTCAACTTCGGGTTGGGCGAGCGCGTCGGTGTAAAACTGACCGGCACTTACGACGACCAGGGTGACGGATTCTACAAAAACGTACACACCGGCCGACGGGGTGGTCAGAACGAGTATCAGAGTTACGAAGCCAAAATCCTCTTCACTGCAACCGATACGCTTGAGCTCGAATAGACGGCGCAGATCGAGCGTATGGATCAGCACACGCCCATCACTCTGAACGTGGGACAGCCCGGTCAGCTGTTCTGTGATGCCTTCGGGTTCTGTTCACCCGATCTTGAAACACCCACGTCGGGAGATCGCCTCAGACCGTCACAGTTCGGAGACGGTCCTGGTGATGCCATCTTCGATGCAGATACGCACATCGTTGAAGCCCGTTGAGGGTCAGCGATTCGATTGAACTCAGCTACATCTTCGGCAGCTGGAAGACCGAAGAAACCGTGCTGACCGACTGGGATGCCGTTCGGCCCCTGCTGTTCCATACCACCCGTCCTGCGGACTACGAACAGCAGACCCGCGAACTGCGCCTGACCTTCGACGGCGATGGACCACTGCGTGGTACTGCGGGTGTTTACGTGTGGGATTCAGAGTATGAAATCGGGTTGCGCAGTTTCATCGGATTCGTGGTTCCGAACCTCGTGCTCGATCTGCCGCAGACGTCCGCGCAGAACTCGAAGTCCTGGGCCACCTTCGTCGAAGCCGACTTTGACATCAACGACAGCCTGACGCTGACACTGGGTGGCCGCTACACCTAGGATGAAAAAGATACCGACCAGCGCGGTATCGTGACCGCGTCCGCGAGTGATGAGTGGACGGAGTTCACGCCCAAAGCAGGTATCAAGTACACGTTGGCCGATGACGCCATGATGTACTTCACCTACTCAGCGGGTTATCGCGCCGGTGGATTCAACGATCGTGTAGACAGTGTCGAGACGGCAACCACGCCATATGACCAGGAAACCGTAGACAACTTCGAAGCAGGATTCAAAACCGATTGGATGGATGGCACGGTACGGGTCAACGGCGCACTCTTCTTCATGGGCTATCAGGACAAGCAGGAAGAAATGCAGCTAAATTGACCAACTAGTGGCACAGGGCAGGTGACACTCGTTACTAACGCCTCCACTGCAGAGATGTACGGCCTCGAACTCGACGTCACCTGGTTGCCGACTGATCAGCTCACACTGCGCGGCAATCTGGGACTGCTGGAAGCGGAGTACAAGGACTTTGAGTTCGTGACGGCCGCTGGACCGGGTGATCTCTCCCACCTGGAGTTACGTCGCGCGCCTGAAGTATTCGGTTCGCTGAGTGCAACCTACGAGCGTCAGATGGGTTCCGGTCAAGCCTGGGCGGTACTTGCCTGGCACTCCATCGGTGAATATGAAGTCGATTTCGTCAACAAGCCCGAGTTGACCAACGACTCCCAGGACATCGTCGGCGCTTCGCTGAACTACGCGATGGGTCCGTGGCAGTTCGCAGCCTTCGGCCACAACCTCCTCGATGAAGACGCCTATTCCATTGGCTTCGACGTCGCAGGCCTGTGGAGTTATGCGTCAACGCGGCCACCACGTACCTTCGGTATCGAAGCGAGTTATACCTTCGGCAACTGATCGTGCGGTAACTGGTCACTGCATGGACCGCACCCGCAAGGTGCACCGGAGCACATAAATAAAAGCGGCCCCGAAGGGCCGCTTTGTGCTTGCAGGGTAATTCCCTGGTCAGGGGGCTTACTTCAAGTGGTAGGTCAGCTGTGCTGTCACCAGGCGCGGGTAGGCGATCGAGCCGGTGAGGTCGGA
>VGVE01000194.1 GCA_016874135.1 Gammaproteobacteria bacterium
GGTCGTCGCGCCGATGAACCTCAAGCTGCTGGAAGGCACTATCCGGCAACGTGTGGTGAATATCCTTGAAAGCCTGCCGGTGGGTGAGCCCTTCAACTGGGTGGACAAAGTGTCCATCGAGCTGACCACGCAGATGCTGGCAACGTTGTTTGATTTTCCCTTCGAAGACCGCCGCAAGCTGACCCGCTGGTCTGACGTGGCGACCTCTGATGAATTCAGCGGTATCGTCGAATCGGAAGACCAGCGCCGTGCGGAACTCACTGAATGTTTGATGTATTTCAATGAGTTATGGCGACAACGTACGGGAAAACCTGGCAACGATCTCATCTCGATGTTGGCCAACGGCACTGCAACCCGGGACATGCCGCAGACCGAATTCCTTGGCAACCTCGTACTTCTAATCGTTGGCGGCAACGACACCACCCGCAATTCCATCAGCGGTGGTGTGTTGGCTTTGAACCAGTTCCCTGAGCAGTACGACAAACTGCGCGCGAATCCTGCGCTGATTCCGAACATGGTGGCGGAGATGATCCGCTGGCAGACGCCACTGGCCTACATGCGGCGCACCGCGCTCGTCGACACCGAACTCGGTGGCAAGACCATTCGCAAGGGCGACAAGGTCGCGATGTGGTACATCTCCGGCAACCGCGATGAAACGGTGTTCAAGGATGCGGATAGCCTGATCATCGATCGGCCAAATGCACGTCAGCATCTGTCCTTCGGTTTCGGTATCCACCGCTGCATGGGCAACCGGCTCGCGGAGATGCAGCTGCGTATCCTGTGGGAAGAGATCATGGTTCGTTTCAGGCAGGTGGAAGTCGTTGGCGAGCCCGTGCGCGTATCTAACGCCTTTGTTAAGGGGTACAGCGAACTACCGGTTGTGGTGCATCCGCTCTGAGCGGAGTCTTCGTCGGAAGCCCTTAAACCCTCACGTCATCCATCACATCCCGCACGAACAGGGGTTCGACCCCGAGCGTGACCGCATCCGTCTCGAGCGCGACGGGGTCCGGCGCCTCAATCGCGCCTTCAGCAGCGGCAATGATCGCCGGCAACAACGTCGCGTCGCTGGATGAATTGAGGAACAGCCCCGGACGCGACAATACGAAGTGCACAGCCCGGCGAATGGCGTCGGCATCCTTCAGCGGCAGATACCACGAGAGCCGACGGCCTTCATCTTCATCCCGCCAGCGACGTGCGGCGACAGACTTGATGGTCTGTATGGCAACGCCACGCGCTTGACAGGCGCGGTAGAGACTTTCGAAGTCATCAGCGTAAGGTCCGCCCCGGTTCATGACGAAGGCGTAAGGGCAGAGGACGGAGGCAAAGGGAAACCGCTCAAGACTCTGCAAGTGCCGTTCCGCTACATACGTGCCGTGACCGGTGACGCCGATGAATCGCACGAGCCCTTCATCCCGCGCTTCGATCAGGGCGCGCAGCGCGCCGTCTTCGGAAAATGCCTGCTCCCACTGCGTCTTGTCGACGAGGTTGTGCATCTGGATCAGATCAACGCCAGGTACACCAAGCCGATCGAGTGAGCGGCGTAACTCTTCGCGCGCGCCCGCATAGGAGCGTTGGCCGGTTTTGGTGGCGAGGAATACGGAGGAGCGATGGGCTCTGAGCCACGGGGCGAGACGCAGTTCTGAATCGCCGTAGGACGCGGCGGTATCGATGTGATTGATGCCGGCGGCGGTGATCAACTCGAGGGTTGCCATCGCCCGTTCGGGTTTCATCCCGCCAAGTGCTGCAGCACCAAAAATGATGCGGGACGAGAGGTGTCCCGTGTTGCCGAAAGGAATCCGTTCGATCATGGATGATCACCCGCCCGTGCAAGGAGCGAGGATCATCTCATGGCTTGAACCAGATGCTGAAATTCCGCACGAATAGGCGTGTGAACTCAGCAATCAAAGCTGCGCCGGGGACACTGAGACAGTGTTGCCGACGTGAGCAGGAAACCGGCCAGGCGACGGTGTTGGCGATCGTGTACAGACCCACACCGATGCCCATCACGAAGACGGAGAACCAGGCGATATCGCGAAGAACGACGGAATCAGGGATATCACTGGATACATGCACGGTACTGCTCCTTTGTGCGTGTAGAGAAAGGGTGCGTTAGTAGAAAAGTGCGCGTAGCTTTCGCGCGGACTGGACTATAGGCGAGCCGATCAGCAACCACTGAAAAGTTGCGGGGTGTGTGCGAAGGATCGTGTCCTTTGTACGGAGCTGGTCACAGGACACTGGCGGATTTCCTCATGGGCGGCCTCGCTAGAGGTCAGCCTCAGAAAAAGAGCCTCAAGGTCCTTTGCACGAGTCGGAAACAAAACGGGTTCAAGAGGAGAATCACATGGATCTCGGGCTCAGTGGACGCACCGCCATCATCACCGGCGCTTCCAAAGGTATCGGTCGTGCGTGCGCCCTGCGCCTTGCCCAGGAGGGCGTACACGTCCACCTCGTGGCCCGCACTGCGGCACACCTCGAGGCGGTTGCCGCACAAATCCGGACGGAGGCCAATGTGCGGGTGTCTTTCTTCGCTGCGGATCTGGGCACTGCAAAGGGTATTCAGGGACTGGTGAGCGCCGCGCCGGACGCCGACATCTTGGTCAACAACGCCGGCGCCATTCCCGCGGGCAACATCGATGCCGTCGACGAGCCGACCTGGCGCGAGGCGTGGGACTTGAAGGTTTTCGGTTACATCAACCTGATGCGGATCTGGAATGCGCGAATGCGCGAACGCGGCCGGGGTGTCATCGTGAATATCATCGGCGCCGGTGGGGAGAGGCCGTCCGCAGGTTACGCCGCTGGCGCCGGCGGAAACGCCGCGCTGATGGCGCTGACGCGCGCGTTGGGCGGCACCAGTCCGCGTTACGGTGTACGCATTCTCGGTATCAACCCGGGTGCCATCGCGACCGACCGGATGGTGACCATGCTGAAGGTGCGAGCGAAGGAAAAGTTGGGTGAGGAGCGCCGCTGGCAAGACATGCTTGATCCTGTGTTTCCGCCCGGGACGCCGGAACAGATCGCTGATGCCACTGCGTTTCTGGCCTCTGATCTGTCCGCAAACACGACCGGCACGATTCTGACCATCGACGGTGGGCACTGTTCCCGTTAGCCGCAGAACGTGCCAGAAAGTGCGGCTGAACGAGCGCAACCAACGTGGTTTGACCCGCCCAGCCGTGTGGGGCACGCTGCCGGTCTTTCTTCACCGTCTGCAAGCGCCACATCCACCGGAGGATCCGCATGAGCGACGCGCTCAATGAAATCGACAACTACGAAATGGTCTCCATCTACCACCTTAACCCGGAAGACCAGGAACGCCTTCTGCTCTCGCAGAAAGAGTGTGTGTTCAATTGGTGCACGAAAGATGAGTGGCCGGTGGGCGTCATCATGTCGTACATCTGGCGCAAGGGCAGGGTGTGGCTGACCGGCGGGGTGCATCGGCATCGCATGGCGGCCATTCAGCGCAACCCGAAGGTGTCGATTGTCGTAACCAGTACGGGTACCGCGATGGGGCCGGGAAAGACTATCACCATCAAAGGCAAGGTGGTCATCCATTGGGATCGTGAGACCAAGGACTGGTTCTATCCGGACTTTGCACTTGCCCTGCGTGGCGACCCGGCGGCGGCAAAGAAGTTTCACGAGTTTCTCGATTCCCCGCTCCGCGTTGTTCTTGAGGTGGTACCCGAGAAGTTCATCACCTACGACGGTGCGAAGATGGCAGCCCATACTGCGGGCACGCTGGATCCGAAGCAGCTCGGACAACCGAAAGAATCGGACACGGTGCGGTTGAAGCGGGTGCTCGCCGCCGAAAGAGGGAAATAGACGTTGCCATTCTTGTCTTATCCAGACGCAGATACCGGCAGACCGGTCCGGTTGTGGCATGAAGTTATTGGCAGCGGCTTGCCGCTGCTGCTGATCGCGCCGGGCGGCATGAAATCCGCCATTCCCTTGTGGCGTAATGCACCCTGGAATCCGCTTCAGGCTTGGGCTGACGCGGGTTTTCAGTTGATCGCCATGGACCAGCGTAATGCTGGCCAATCGACGGGTCCGATCCACTCTGCGCATTCCTGGCATACCTTCGCCGAGGATCAACTGGCCTTGCTTGATCATCTTGGCGTCGACAGATTTGTAGTCGCCGGGATGTGCATTGGTGGTGCTTACTCTGCCCAGCTTGCCGTTCGTGTTCCTGAGCGCGTGGCCGGGATGGTGTTGATGCAAACGATCGGACTCGACGGTAACCGTGACGCATTCCTGCAGATGTACGACGGTTGGATGACGGGCCTCTTGGCGGAGAGAACCGACGTCGGCGAAGAAGACTGGGCCGGCTTACGAAAAAACATGTACGGAAACGACAAATATTTGTTCAGCTGTGATTCCGCAGACCTCAAAGGTTGCACCGTTCCGGCTCTGGTCTTGAAAGGAAACGATCTGTATCACCCTGCGTCGGCTTCGCTTCAGGTACTAAAGGATGTGGCAGGGGCAGAACTGGTTGAGGAGTGGAAGACAGGAGACCAGGTCGAGACTGGTTTAGCGGCGACGCGCCGGTTTCTTGGGCGTGTAGCCGCAGCGGAAGGCGTGCGATCGACGACCCGGTGAGCGCCTCTCAAACAAACCAATCGCCAACCAATCGCCAACCAAACGCCAACCAAACGCCAACCAAAAAGAGAGGAGCGGACAGAACAGATGTCGGATGGAGCACCAGCAGCAACCCTGCATGAACTGATGCGTACGCAGCGCGCGATTCGTC
>VGVE01000195.1 GCA_016874135.1 Gammaproteobacteria bacterium
CTTCCCGAACGCGCATCTTCGCCACATTCACGCCATCGCGGATTTCCACGTCCGGATTGGCGCGCAGGTTATAGACCCAGACCGGGTTCTTGGGTTGGCCACCCATGGAACCGATCAGCACATAGCTGTTGCCCGTCTTGACCCGCATTAACGGAATCTTGCGGATGCCGCCGGTCTTGTTGCCGCGATGAGTGACGATGATGCAGGGCATGTCAGTGCCCGGCAGTTTGTTGCCTTCGGTCCCACCACTGGACTCATACAGTTCAACTTGTTTGCGAACCCAGCCTATGCTCGGCGGGATGTAGTCAGACATGGTCATCACTCCCTTCAGGTATCAGTTTGAATCTGTTCGTTTGCTGGAAAGTCCTCAGACGAGGTGCATGCCCGGCAACTCTCCGGTTTCCCGCCATTCGCGCATGATCCCTTCACAGGCCATGGGCGTGCCGCCATAGGTATTGCCCGTAAGCCCATGCCCGAGCTCCGTACGACCTTCACCGTTGTAGTACCCGGGCGTGCACTCCTGCAGGAAGTTGCCGGCGTAGTTCTGGCTTTTCTTTACGGTATCGCACCAGGCCTTCTCCGCTTCGAGCGACGGTTCAATCGCCCTCGCCTGGCGCTGCTCGGCGGCGCCAATGATGTAGGCGATGTGATGACTCTGATCGTCGAGCATGTGCGGGAAGTTGATGGTCAACGTATTCTGGGTCAGCCCCATAAAAAAGCAGTTGGGAAATCCGTGGCTCATGGTGCCATGCAGGCTTACTGCTCCGTTGTCCCACTTGTCCGAGAGCCGCACGCCGTCGCGACCCGCCACATCAAAGCCTGAACGGCGGGTATAACCCGTACCGACTTCAAAACCCGTGGCAAAGATCAGGCAATCCACTTCGTATTCGACACCATCGACCACCACACCCTTTGGCGTGATCCGATCAACACCGCGGCCGTCCGTGTCCACCAGTTGCACGTTCGGTCGATTGAACGTATCGAGATACTCGTCGTTGAAACAAGGCCGTTTGCAGAACTGGCGATACCAGGGTTTGAGCGCTTCAGCGGTCTTCGCATCTTTGACAACTGAATCCACCCGCCCGCGAACACCATTCATTTTTGCGTAGTCCGCAAGTTCCATCGCCGTAGCGATGCCCTGCGCCGATGCACCTTCGAACTGGTCCTTGCTCATTCCGAGCATCACGTTGCGAATGATGTCCGTCCAGCCATCGGCGACGAGGTCTTCATCCTGATAGCCACCGCTCACCAGAACGTTGAAGTTGTCCATGCGCCGCTTCTGCCAGCCCAGTGTCAGCGACTTCGCCCAATCCGGATCGGTCTCACGGTTGTTGCGAATGTCCACCGAAGAAGGCGTGCGCTGGAACACATAGAGCTGCTTCGCGAATTCACCCAGATACGGTACGCACTGCACTGCCGTCGCGCCCGTGCCGATGATGCCGACGCGCTTGTCACGCAGTTTTTCGAGACCGCCCAGTGAGCTGCCGCCGGTGTACGCATAGTCCCAGCGAGAGGTGTGAAAGGTGTGTCCCTGATAATCCGCAATGCCGGGAATTCCAGGCAGCTTCGGTCGGTTGAGCGGGCCGTTCGACATGATGACGTAGCGCGCCTTCATGCGATCGTTACGGTTGGTGCGGATGATCCAGCGGTGCTCCGCCTCATCCCAGTGCATCGAGGAGATCTGCGTCTGCAGGCAGGCATCCCGATAGAGATCGAACGTCCTGCCAATGCGCCGGCTGTGTTCGAGGATCTCAGGTGCCCGGGTGTACTTCTCACGTGGAATGAAACCGGTTTCTTCGAGCAGCGGCAGATAGATGTAGGACTCCACATCACACTGCGCACCCGGATAGCGGTTCCAGTACCACGTGCCGCCAAAATCACCGGCCTTGTCGATGATACGGATGCCCTGAACCCCGGCTTGCCGCAGGCGCGCGCCAGCCAGCAACCCGCCGAATCCGCCGCCGATGATCACCACATCCATTTCATCGTTGAGGGGCGGCCGTGTGAATCCCGGTTCTACATAGGGGTCGTCCACATAGCGGCTGAAGTCACCTTTGACTTCCAGGTACTGGTCATTGGCTTCGGTGCGCAGGCGCTTGTCGCGCTCCAGCAGGTACTTGCGGTGTAAAGCGGCGGGATCGAAGTCGAGTTTCTGCTGGGCGGCCATGGCGAGATTCCTGTCGAGCGCTTTGAAGTGAATGGCAGGAGTATGTGGGGGGCTTCCCGGCGAGGCAACCCGCCTGAAGTAACGGTCGGGCGCCACAAGAAACGCCGTTTTTTTTCGCAGGCCGGGTCAGTCCGTTGCTGCAAACCGTGTGGGCTCGTGGCGCTTCACCGGGTTGAACGGCGGGCTCTTGAGGTGCGCCAGCAGCGCATGATTGACGGCGTGCACATCCTGATCCGTAACGAAATGGCCGACATCCGGAATCTGCACAAAGGTATATACCGAACGCACATACTCCGCCGTGAGGTTGGCTGCATACCGGCCGACGGTGGCATCCGCATCACCCCAGATGTAAAGCGTTGGGATGGTGACCACCGGGACACTGCGTGCGGTCAACGCGGAATCGGTGGCGGTGGCCGACGCGCGATACCAATTGACAGCAGCCGTGAGCCCATCCGGGTTGCCGAGAACTGAGAGGTAGGCATCAATGTCCGCCGCCGGTACACCCTGATCCGCCAGTGTGCGTTTCAGCCGGGTCGCATCGTTCTCGAGCAAGCGCGTCACCGTATCCTGGTTCTGGAATGCACGATGGTGTTTGGAGCGATCACCCTGCGCTGCATCATCCTTCATTGCCCGCACAAACGCGGCGGGATGCGGCCTCGACAATACGCTGAGTGTTTTGATGCGCTCTGGATGCAACGCCGCGGTGAGCCAGGAGACCTGACCACCCCAGTCGTGTCCGACGAGGTGAAACTGCTGCGCACCGAGCGCATCAGCCATCGCCAGCACGTCACTGATCAGGTGTTCAACCCGGTAACTTTCCAGATCCTTCGGGCGGGCACCCGCCGAGTATCCCCGTTGGTTGGGGGCTACCGCATGGAATCCCGCGGCCGCGAGTGCCGGTAACTGATGTCGCCAGGTGTGATTCGTCTGCGGGAAGCCGTGCAGCAGCAGCACCAGCGGATCACCTGCCTTACCGGCTTCGATGATGTCGAAGGTATGCGCACCGATCCGCAGACCAGCCATGTCAGTCAGGCTCACCAAGGCGACGTGAGAGTTCGTTCACCTTGAGTTCGCCTTCGCGGGTCTGGCCACCGATTTCGAGGAACTTCTTCATGTTTTTCTGTGCCCCTTCCGTGCGCAGCAATCGCTGGAACAGATAAGCCTCGTCACGAAGGCCCTCTTCAAGGGGTTGTTCCGCTCCGTTCACGGACTCCTTCGCAAGACGCACCGCTTCCACCGGGAACGACGCAATGCGATGGGCGAGTTTCTGCACCCAGCCATTGATTTCATTGGCTTCGAAGATCCGGTTGAGGTAACCCCACCGCTCAGCGGTCACCGCATCCAGGTCATCACCTGCCAGCACGATTTCCATGGCGCGGCCCCGCCCCACGAGTCGCGGCAGGCGCTGTGTACCGGTACCACCCGGGAGGATGCCGAGTGGCACCTCCATCTGATTGATGATGGTCTTGCCACGTACACCGAACCGCATGTCACAGCTGGCGGCAAGCTCACTGCCGCCACCCCCTACGCGTCCTTCGATCTGCGCGATGGTGACCTTGTCCATGGAACGGAATCGCTCACACATGACATGGTAGGCATTGAGTTCCGTGTCCCGCTCGGCAGGTTTATCCGTAGGGAACGACAGGATCGTCGACACATCAAAGTGCGCGAGGAAGAAGTCCGGGTTGGCACTCTTCAACACCACCACGGTCAAACCGGGATCGGCCTTCAGCTCACCTGCCAGTTGCGCCAGCTCCATGTACAACGGCGGGGTAATGACGTTGATCGGCGGATTGTCGATGGTAATCGTAGCGACGCGCCGGTCGATTTCGACACGCAGCAGCTTGTAGGAATAAGCCATGGTGATTCCCCTCCGGAAACACAGTTGCAGCGGATGACCGACTCCACTCTACGACGGGCGATCCGCCGGGTATAGTCGGCCAGAACAATCACGTGATCTCCGAAGGGGAACATTATGACGCACGACCTGCACGCCGCGGTCAGCCAGCGGATCGATGATCTCGCCGATGAACTGATTGAGGTTTCGCATGCGATTCATGCCAATCCGGAGCTCGCGTTCAAGGAACACTTCGCCGCAAGGACACTGGTGGATGCTCTCACCGCGCAAGGTCTCCCTGCAAAGACTGGCGTCTACACGTTGGAGACCGCAATCGAAGCGGATTTGCCAACCCGCGGGAATGGCCCGCGAGTCGCAATCCTCGCCGAATATGACGCCTTGCCGGGCATTGGCCACGCCTGCGGCCACAACCTCATCGCAACGGCAGCGCTGGGTGCAACACTCGGCTTGAGCGCCGTGGCGAACGCGCTCCCCGGCAACGTACGTTTTCTTGGTACACCGGCTGAAGAAAAAGGCGGCGGTAAAGAACTGATGGCACGCGCCGGTGCATTCAAAGGTATCGACGCCGCGATGATGATCCACCCGGCCGGCATGAACATGGCGACCATGCCCTGCATCTGCGTGGCCGAAGTGAAAGTGATTTACCACGGTCG
>VGVE01000196.1 GCA_016874135.1 Gammaproteobacteria bacterium
TACTATGCAACACCAAGGTTACCTCTTTGTTTTGTTGGTTCGGTTCGCACCTCCATCAAAACGGGTAACCTTCTCTTTTTCAATCGAAGTGTCAGATCAAGTCACGACTACTACACAGTAGGATCAGTACTGGCGATCGAATGAAGTTGCAATCGATCCAGCCCCTGAACGATCGCGTGCAACTGCCGCGGAGCCAACGTTGAGCCGGACTGAACAGCTACCCTGGTCACTGCGGTTATCGTACGCAGCCGGACAGTTTCCTGAGGGCATCAAGTCCGCGGCTTTCGATTTCTATCTGCTCTTCTACTACAACCAGGTCCTGGGCCTGGATGCACGCCTGGCCAGTCTTGCGATCTTCATTGCGCCCGTTATCAATGCGGTGAGTGATCCCATCGTAGGTGGCTGGTCGGATTTCACCCGCACCCGCTTGGGTCGCCGCTATCCGTGGATGTACGCTGCGGTTGTCCCGTTCGCACTGTTGTTCTTCGGGATCTTTGCTCCACCTTCCGGGCTCAGTGAAATGGGACTCTTCTGGTGGCTGCTGGTGTTTACCGCGGCGACGCGCACTGCAATGACCTTCTACACGGTTCCCTATCTCTCGATGGGTGCCGAACTCAGCAGCAACTATGACGAAAGAACGCTGCTCGCGTCGCTTCGAAACGTCTTCCAGTTGCTTGGCATGTTCGCCGTCCTCATCGGCGCCAACATGGTTTTTTTCTCGGCCAGCGATGCTTATCCCAACGGAACGCTCAACCCGGAGGCGCATGCGTCATTTAGCGCCGCGAGTACGCCACTTCTGGTCATCGGGATTCTCATAGCGAGTCTGGGAACACATCGGTAGATTCCCCACCTGAACAAAGCGGATTCACAATCCAGCTTCTCGCTCAAAGGTGTCGCTGGGGACGTAGTACAGGCGTTTCGAATCAAGGCGTTTGCAGCCTTGGTCACTGCCTCCATTATCTTCGGTATCACCCAGGGACTGGTTCAGGCGTTGACGCTTTATACGGCGAGCTACTTCTTCGAATTGTCAGCGGCGCAGACTTCTGTGCTGGCCAGTCTGGCCGTCACGAGTATCGTCATTGGCAGCCTGCTGAGCCAGCCGCTTTCCAAGCTGATCGGGGAGAAACGAACCACCTTTGTGGTCGGTCTGGCTTGGTACTCCGTCGTTACTTCCAGCATCATCCTCCTGAAGCTGCTTGGAGTGTTTCCGGAAGACGCAGATCAACTGGTGAATACGCTCTACATCATCAGTGCCCCGGTGTCAGCACTCGGACTGGGTGTCGCCATTCCCATGATGGGCGCAATGGTGGCCGACATCACGGATGAGCACGAACGGCTGCACGGAGGACGCCAGAAGGGCATCTATCACGCTGCGGGTTCTTTCGCCGCAAAACTGATCGGTGGCGCGGCCCCCATGTTTGCGGGATACGTCATCAGCCTGTCAGGCATCACGGCAGGTGCAGATCCATCCTCAGTCCCTGAGGAAGTCATCAACCGGTTCGGATGGATCCAGGGACCATCAATCCTGATCTTGTCTGCGTTTGCGATTGGCGCGATGAGTTTCTACAACCTCAGTCGTGCTCGCCACGCGGCCATACTTCAAGAAGTTGCTGCCAATAAAGCGGCCGCAAGCTGACGTTGGCCGACAACCGCCGCTTCGTGGTCAACGAGCAATCGCTCTGAGTCATCCGGCCGTTTGTAGACTACCTCGCAGCACTTTCCCAGAATCCATGACCGTCGAACGGATGGGCGAGGTGGTCGCCGATCTTGGTCCAACCGGGTCCATTTTGCAGATGGCGACCGCCGGCGAGTTCCGGGGGCAACATGCCCTCGATAACTGAGGCAGGAATCTCCAAGTCCTGCTCGCCTGGTGCTGCCGTCATCACCGTATTCCATGCTGGCGCACGCTGATTCATCGTCACTTTCCCGTTTTCTTGCTTGTCACCGTTGTCGCGTTCTGCGTGGTTTTTTTCCCGGGCAAGGACGTACCAGGCGACCGTCTTCGGGATGAAGGATGATTCCATCATCCTCCGTTCTGCCTGTTTTTTTTAAGGAGCCAGGACCGCAATCATGGTTGAATCCCTCGAACGCAACCGATTCAGCTGACGCAATGGTGACCAAGGCTCTTGGATGCTGCCTAAATCATATGGGCAGACGGGGAACAATTTCGAAGTGAAGCAGCCAAGCGGCCCGAGCCTGCCTTTTGCCACACCGCCGTTCGCCGGCACCACATCGAGGCTCATCGACCAGTCGGTACCGTCGCGACCGCTGATTCCCATGCCGGTGCCAGATGCCCCCAACATCGTGCTGGTGCTTCTGGATGACGTCGGCTTTGGAACCTGCGGAACTTTCGGTGGATCTGTCCCCACACCTGCGCTCGATCGGGTCGCCGCCAATGGCTTGCGCTTCAACCAGTTTCACACCACAGCGCTGTGTTCACCGACACGCGCGGCGATGTTGACCGGTCGCAACCATCACGCCGTGCACATGGGCAACATCCCGGAAGGTGCGAGTGCGTTTCCGGGTTATGACTGCATCATCCCGAAAGAGGCTGCGACATTCGTCGAAGTGCTGCGGCAGTACGGTTATTCAACCGGCGCATTTGGCAAGTGGCACCTGACACCGGCGCACGAACAAACCCTCTCCGGGCCTTTTGATCGTTGGCCGACGGGTCTCGGGTTTGAGCGCTTCTACGGCATCCTGAGTGCCGAGGCTAGCCAATACGAGCCGCCGATGTTCGATCAGACAACGCCAGTGATGCCTTATGAGCATCGTGATGACTACCACATGAGCGAAGACATCACCGAACGCGCCATCGACTGGATTCGATTGCAGCGTGGCACCAATCCCAAGAGGCCGTTTTTCGCATACCTCGCCACCGGTGCGATGCACTGTCCGCATCATGTCTGGCCGGCATACATCGAGCGGTTCAAAGGTCAGTTCGATGAGGGTTGGGATGCACTTCGCGCGCGAATTTTCCGACGTCAACTGGAACTGGGCGTGATTCCCGCAGGCACCATGTTAACGCCAAGACCTGCGGAGATTCCCTCATGGGCTGACTATCCCGATAAATACAAACCGGTTGCCGCACGCTTGATGGAAGTGTTCGCCGGATTCATGGCGCATACGGATGAGCAGGTCGGGCGGTTGCTTGATGCGCTCGATCAAATACAGGCGACTGACAACACGCTCTTTATCTATATCACCGGTGACAACGGGGCTTCCGGCGAAGGCACGGTTCATGGCGCGTGGAGTGCGCCGTCATTTCAGAATGGCCTGCCTGAAGATCCCGAATGGTTGCTTGCGCACATGGAGGATTTTGGTTCGGCGCGATGCGAAAACCACTACAACCTGGCATGGGCCTGGGCGCTTGATTCTCCGTTTCAGTGGATGAAACAGGTGGCGTCTCACTTTGGTGGCACACGCAACGCAATGGCCATGCAGTGGCCAAAACGAATCGCCGAGAAGGGAGCGCTTCGAACCCAGTTCCATCATGTCACCGACATTTTTCCGACGGTGCTGGCTGCCGCCGGAATTGAAGCGCCGGCCATGGTCAACGGCTTGCCACAGATGCCGATTGATGGCGTGTCGATGTTGCCGACGATGCTCTCTGCAGATGCACCAGAGAGTCACATCACGCAGTACTTCGAGATGTTCGGGAACCGCGCCATGTATCACGACGGTTGGATCGCATCGTGCTTTCACGGTCGTGTGCCATGGAGTCGATTTGGTTCTGTGCCGTTCGACGGGCCGCAGGAAAAATGGGAATTGTACGACGTTCGCAGTGACTTCTCGCAGGGCCATGACCTGGCGTTGGCATACCCGCAAAAACTCCTTGAGCTGCAGGAACTCTTCGATGCGGAGGCTCGCCGGAACAACATCTATCCCATCAAAGAGCCGATGCAGAGTTTCGGGCCGAAGTTTGCTGTGCCGGATGCGTTGGGCGGCCTGACCAAAGTGACCTACACAGCAGTGCACTTTCGAATGCCGGAACGTTCGGTTGTGAACCTGAAGAACTGTTCTTTCCGGATCACGGCACAAGTCACTGTTCCGGTAGATGGGTGCGAAGGCGTCATCGCTGCGCAGGGCGGCAACATGGCCGGATGGTCGTTGTATGTCGGCAGCGATGGCCGGCCGCGTTATCACTACAACTGGTTTGGACACGAACACTCCGTGGCTGTTTCTCGCCACAAGCTCCTTCCAGGTCGGCATGAAATAGTGATTGATCATGCATACGACGGCGGTTTTGGCGCCGGCGGCGATACGGTCATGAAGGTCAACGGCGAGGCTGTCGGCCATGTGCGCATCGAACGGTCAGTGCCCGCGGTGTTTTCAATCAGTGGTGAGACCTTTGATGTGGGTCTCGATAGTGGTGCTGCGGTTGGCGACTATCCGCACATCTACCGGTTCACCGGGATGATTCATGGTGTGACTCTGGAAAGGCTGAGTGAACCGTCAGCGGAGGTCAAAGCACTGATTGCTGATGCCGAGTTTCGTGCGAGCCTTGCCGTGCAGTGAGTACCGCCAGCGGTATGCGCTTTCTATGAGTCGGCTTGTTTGCAGTCGTCCGCTGAAGGCTACTTCTCCAGCGCGAGCTGAGCGCCTTTGATCGCACCGGCGTAAATTCCGGTAGCGACTTTGATCGCGTC
>VGVE01000197.1 GCA_016874135.1 Gammaproteobacteria bacterium
TCTGGCTCCTGCTGCTCGCCGTCATCATGGTTAACGTGATCCTGCGCTACTTCTTTTCCGAAGGCCGCATCGAACTGGAAGAGCTGCAATGGCATCTCTATTCCGTGGGCTTTCTGCTCGGCATGAGTTACGCCTACCAGGCTGACGTCCATGTTCGTGTGGATGTACTGCACGAACGCTGGTCGCCCCGCACCCAGGCGTGGATTGAGCTCTACGGCAGCCTGCTGTTGCTCATCCCCCTCATTGCCCTGGTGGTGATCTACGGCATCCCGTTTGTTCAATCGAGTTTCGCCGTAAACGAGGTGTCTTCATCCCCAGGTGGATTGCCCCTTCGATATCTCATCAAGGCAGTACTGCCTATCGGGTTTCTGCTGCTCGGATTCGCCGTGTTGTCGCGGCTGAGCCGCGTGTGGACATTTCTGTTCCTGAAAGACCAGGCTGATGCCCGCTAACGAATGGTTGGCACTCGCCATGTTCGTGGCGTTCATCCTCCTGGTCTTCACAGGGTTTCCGGTCGCATGGGTGCTCGGCGGACTTGCCGTGCAGTTCACCGCCATCGCCATCGTGATGGAAGTGGATTTCAACGTCGCGATCGGTGTCGACTGGAGTTACGCCTCGCTGACGGTCGAGCGCATCTGGAACACGATGGAAAACTGGGTGATGGTGGCATTGCCCATGTTCATCCTCATGGGGTTGCTGCTCGATCGTTCCGGTATTGCGCGCGACCTGATGACGAGTTTCGCGCGGCTGCTTGGCAGCATGCGCGGCGGCCTCGCCATTTCCGTGACGCTGATCGGCCTGCTGCTCGCTGCCAGCACCGGCATCGTCGCGTCTTCGGTGATGTTGCTCGCACTGCTCGGCCTGCCGGTGATGCTCAAAGCAGGATATGACCGCTCCCTTGCGGCAGGTACCGTCACTGCAGTAGGTACTCTCGGCATTCTCATACCGCCTTCGATCATGCTGGTGATGATGGCGGACCGCATGGCAATGAGTGTGGGTGACCTCTTTCTCGGCGCACTCTTTCCCGGATTGCTGCTTGGCGCGCTGTATATGCTCTACATCGTGGGCGTAGGAATTTTCTCCCCCCACAAGGTACCTGCAGCTCAGCACGAACCATTGGACTTCGCTGCGTTCGCTGAACTGATAAAGGCCATCATTCCACCTGCCGCGCTGATCCTCGCCGTCCTCGGCAGTATCTTTTTCGGTTGGGCAACGCCTACCGAAGCCGCGGGTGTGGGCGCCTTCGGGGCTTTGCTGCTCGCGCTTTACAAACGCGCCATCAGCATGAGCGGCATGCGAGAGGTGCTCGAGGAAACCACGCGCTCCACAGCATTCATATTTGCCATCATGCTCGGCGCCACCGCCTATTCACTGGTCCTTCGAGGTCTCGGTGGTGATGAACTCATCGAGCGGGCGCTGATGGGTCTGCCGTTTTCACCTACCGGCATCATCATTGCGATCCTGGTGGCGACCTTCATCCTCGGGTTCTTCCTCGACTGGATCGAGCTCACGCTGATCATCCTGCCGCTGGTGGCGCCGGTGGTAATCAAACTCGGATTTGATCCGGTGTGGTTCACGGTACTTTTTGCCGTGTGTCTGCAAACGAGTTTTCTGACACCCCCGGTGGGTTTCTCCATCTTCTACATGAAAGGTGTTGCGCCGCCGGAAGTGGACACCGGTGTGATCTATCGGGGGGTCATCCCTTTCATCCTGCTGCAACTCGCGGGTCTTGCAGCCACGTTCTATTGGGAACCCATTGTTACCTGGCTGCCCGCCCAGGCTTACGGGGGAGGCTGATTCAACATGAGTATTTACAAGGTTGTTGCCATCAATCACGCGGCAGAAAGTGAAAACCGGATTCACAGCGATGAAATCGCCAGTCGTTTCGGTTTTCGTGGCGCGCTGGTTCCAGGTGTGGCGGTATACGGCTATATGACCCATCCGCTGGTGGAACGATTTTGCGTCGATTGGCTGTCGAGTCATCAAACCAGCGTGCGGTTTCTGAAACCTGCCTATGACGGTGAAGAACTGACAATTGAAATGAAGCCTGCGGGTGGTGGCTGGGATCTGACCTGCACCAGCCCGTATGGCGAACTACTCGCCGTGATGAACTCGAAGACTCCGTGTACCGCAGCGCCAGCGCCGGTGGCAGAGGTGTTTTCCCGCTCTCCCCTTGCGCCTGAACGGTTGTTGATCAGCGCCGATACCATCAACCTCGAACGGCCACTGCCTGTCTGGCACTGGCGCACCGAGCAGGCCAGCAACGTCGAATATGCCGCCCAGGTGGCGGACGATCAGGCAGTATATGCCGAATACGTTCATCCCCACTGGGCGCTCGGGACCGCGAACTACATCCTGGTTCGTTCCTACATCATGCCGGCCTGGATTCATGTGGGCAGCGAGATCACCCAGCATCGCGCGCTGCACGCCAATTCGACCGTCGATATCGCTGCTGCATGTGTGGAGAAGTGGGAGCGGAAGGGACACGAATTCGTGAAACTCGACATCCGTTACACCGATGCAGACGGCCTGATCGCCCGTGTCATGCATACGGCCATCTACAAGGTGGCCGGTACATGAAACTGGGGGTGCTGGCGTCACATGGCGGTACGACGCTGCAGGCGATCCTCGATGCCATCAGCTCAGGGCAACTGCTGGCTGAAGTGGCCATTCTAGTCAGCAACAACAGCCGCAGTGGTGCGATGGAGCGGGCTCTCAACCATGGTCTGCCAACGGCGCATATCAGCGGCGCGACCCACCCGGATGACGATAACCGAGACAAGGCCATCCGCAACGCACTGCAACAGTGTGAAGTCGACCTCGTCGTACTGTCCGGGTACATGAAGCCACTGGGCAGCGCGACGCTCGCCGCTTTCGACGGCAGGATTATCAACACCCACCCCAGCCTGTTGCCAAAATTCGGCGGCGCCGGCTTCTACGGCATCCACGTACACGAAGCGGTGCTGGCTGCAGGAGAATCCACCACCGGAGCATCTGTTCATCTGGTGCGCGGGGAATACGACACCGGGCCGGTTATCGCCCAATGCGAACTGCCGGTGCTTGCGGCTGATACGGCGCTGTCCCTGCAGGAACGGGTGAAGTCAGCTGAACAGTCCTTGCTGATCGATGTTCTGAAGCGTTGGGCGCAAGGCCAGATCGGGAATCGTTGAATCATGATCCATCCGAAACGCCCGCTTGAGGGAATACGTGTCCTCGAAGTCGGACAACTGCTCGCCGGCCCATTTGCCGGGACGGTTCTCGGATACTTCGGTGCGGAGGTCATCAAGATTGAGCCACCGGGCGAAGGTGATCCGATCCGCGGCTGGCGAATGCTCGACGCAGGTGGCACCTCGTACTGGTGGTACAGCCTCGCCCGTAACAAGAAATCCGTAACCGCAAATCTGCGCAGCGAGGCGGGAAGGGACATCGTTCGCAAACTCGCCAATACCGCCGATGTGCTGATCGAAAACTTCAAGCCGGGAACAATGGAAAAGTGGGGGCTGGGTCCTGAAACCTTCAAGACTTCAAATCCAAGGCTCATCTAC
This sequence comes from Gammaproteobacteria bacterium, assembly GCA_016874135.1. Classification (GTDB taxonomy): domain Bacteria; phylum Pseudomonadota; class Gammaproteobacteria; order Pseudomonadales; family Azotimanducaceae; genus SYFY01. The sequence continues at coordinate 3,546 of VGVE01000197.1, forward strand.
TCACGCATTTCCGGCTACGGACAGACCGGCCCTTACGCCTTCAAACCGGGTTATGCATCGGTGACGGAAGGCTTCAGCGGCTTTCGTCACCTCAACGGATTTCCTGGCGAAGCGCCGGTACGCCCGAATCTGAGCATCGGCGATACGATCTCCGGCTTGCATGCCGTGATCGGCATCCTGCTGGCGCTGACCGGACGGCTGCGAACCGGTGAAGGACTCGGCCAAACCGTCGACGTGGCCTTGTATGAATCCATGTTCAATCTGATGGAGGGAGTGTTACCGGAATTCTCCGGAACAGGAGAAGTACGCGGGGCATCAGGCACCACCATCACTGGCATCGTGCCGACGAATACCTACTCCTGCGCCGACGGCAAGTACGTGGTTATCGGCGGCAACGGTGATTCGATATTCGTGCGGCTGATGAGCGCTATTGGTCGGGCGGATATCGGCAATGATCCGGCTTGCGCCAATAACCGTGGCCGCATTGAACACCAGGCGAGAATCGATTCTGCAATCGGTGCGTGGACGGCCGCATTACCCGTAGAGGAAGTCATCAGAACAATGGAAGCCGCTGATGTACCCGTCGGCCTCATCTACAGCATCGAAGACGCGTCACGGGATCCGCACTACCGCGCGCGAGGGATGTTCGAACCGGTTTCAACACCTTTCGGAGAGCTGGAAATCCCTGCCATTCTGCCAAGACTCGAAAGCACTCCCGGCAGAACAGATTGGGCAGGGCCAGCGTTAGGAGAACATACGGAGGCAGTACTGGCTTCCGTGGGGTTATCCTCGGCTCACCTGAAGAATCTGCGAAGCCGCGGCGATATTTGAAAGCTGGCGGAACACTCAGGCCTGACAGGCACTGAGAGGGGCGGCGGCCTCCATCCTGGACAACCGCCGCCGGGGAGAGTCAGTTAGTTGGTGTAAGCCCGCTCACCATGCGCGTTGGTGTCGAGACCTTCGCGTTCTTCATCTTCAGGAACCCGCAGCCCGACCATAAGGTCTGCCATCTTGAAGGCGATGAACGCAGCGATACCGGACCAGACCACCGTCACCAGCACACCCTGGAGCTGAATCCAGACCTGCGTACCG
>VGVE01000198.1 GCA_016874135.1 Gammaproteobacteria bacterium
CTGAATCCAGACCTGCGTACCGATGGGGTTTGAACCAACAGTTGCGGTAACCCAGTCCATGACCAGACCGGGGCCACCCAGTGCTTGTGTATTGAACACGCCAGTGAGTAGCGCGCCGAGGATGCCGCCGAGGCCATGGATGCCGAACACGTCTAACGAGTCGTCTGCCTTGAGCATCCGCTTCAGACCGGTAACACCCCAGAGACAGACGACACCAGCCAACACTCCGATCACCAACGCGCCCATCATGCCGACGTTACCTGCCGCAGGCGTGATGGCAACTAGACCAGCGACGGCACCGGATGCTGCACCCAGCATCGATGGCTTGCCCTTGATGATCCATTCAGCGAAGGTCCAGCCGATGACCGCAGCGGCGGTTGCCAGGAAAGTATTGATGAAAGCGAGTGCTGCAAAATTACCGGATTCGAGCGCAGAACCGGCGTTGAATCCAAACCAGCCTACCCACAGCAACGAAGCACCGACCATCGAGAACACGAGGTTGTGCGGTGGCATCGGCTCGCGCCCGTAACCGGTCCTCCGGCCCACCAGATAGGCACCGACCAGACCGGCGATGCCAGCGTTGATGTGAACAACGGTACCGCCTGCAAAATCCAGCGCGCCCCACTGCCAGATCAATCCAGCCTTCGAAGTCATTTCGGCTGCGACATCAGCGCTGCTGTACGCGTCCGGACCCATCCAGTACCACACCATATGTGCGATGGGCAGATAGCTGATCGTGAACCAGATGACCATGAAGATCAGAACGGCGGAGAAACGCATGCGTTCTGCAAACGCGCCGACGATGAGGCAGCACGTGATGCCCGCGAACGTTGCCTGGAAGGCCGCAAACAGGATCTCCGGAATATAGACACCTTTGCTGAACGTCGCTGCCATCGCAAAGGTACCGGCAGCAGGATCCCAGATCCCGTTCAGGAAGAGTCTGTCGAACCCGCCAATGAAGGGATTACCTTCGGTAAAGGCGAGTGAGTAACCGTAGATGCTCCAAAGCACCACGATAAGCGAGAAACCGACCATCACCTGCATCAGCACGGACAGCATGTTCTTCGCACGGACGAGACCGCCGTAGAACAACGCCAGGCCGGGAACCGTCATGAGAATGACGAGAAGCGTCGCAACGAGCATCCACGAAACATCACCTTTATCAGGCACCGGAGCATCGGAACCTAAGGCGATACCGGGCAGGAACATCAGCAGCGAGGTTATCGCCGCTCCGCGCAGCATCATATACCGGCTCAATACACCAGTCGTATGGGAGGGAAATTTCAAAGCGTCCATAGTTGGCATGACTCCTCTGGATCAAATGGCTTCAACACCGGTTTCACCGGTGCGGATTCGAATGACGTCAGACAGCGACTGTATGAACACCTTGCCGTCGCCGACCTTTCCCGTATGTGCCGCTTTCTGGATTGCTTCGACAACGGCATCGAGCTGCACATCGTCGATGGCGACCTCCAGCTTGATCTTCGGCAGAAAGTCGACGACGTATTCGGCGCCGCGATACAACTCGGTGTGGCCCTTCTGCCTGCCGAACCCTTTTACTTCAGTCACCGTCATGCCTTGAATGCCGATCTCGGAGAGATGTGCGCGCACATCGTCGAGCTTGAACGGCTTGATGATCGCCGTAACCATCTTCATGTCAGTTCCCCCTTGAGAAACCCGATTGCTTTGGAACAGTGCACGGAAGCAGTCTAGCACTTTCCATGCCAACCACAGAGAGCGTTTGTTAGCACGTCAATCGCAGGGGAGTTTCGACTGCAACTAGAGACAGGTGTTCAGTGGGAGAAAACAAAGGGAGAGAGGGGCGGTAGAACCGCCCCTCCACACACACGAGAGAATTGGAGAGAGAAGAAATTGAAGAGAGTCTTGGTGTCTGGATCTTGCGGCTGCTCTCCTGATGGACTGGGAGGAGTGAAGCAAATCGCGTGCCAGGGTTGCTTATCCGGAAAAAAAGCGTGCACAGGAGCGGAATCAGGCTTTTGGCTTCAAAACAGTGGGGAAAAGCCCCTGGCTTCAGCGTTTACGTCGCGCTTTGGTGCACAAGAAAGCGGGACGCGCACCAAATCAAACCTGAACACCTGGCTTCAGTACGTCCAGCGCACACTGATGAAGCACGGCGTTGCCGGATGCGAGCACATCCCCACCCATGCAAGCACTGCCTCCTGCCCAGTTTGTGAACACGCCTCCGGCGCCCTTCACGATGGGAATGAGCCCCATGACGTCATAGGCCTGCAAACCGCCATCGAGACCGAGATCCATAAATCCCATCGCGACCATGGCGTAGACATAACAGTCGCCGCCGTAACGAGCGAGCCGAACCCGTGCCTCAAGCTGATCGTACGCAGCACGACCGGCAGTCGTGGGTATGAGTTTGGGATTGGTGGTACCGAGCGTCGCCATGTCGAGACTACCCGTTGATCGCGTGCGTATCGCGACCGGGGTATCAGTACCTCGCTGGAACCACGCGTGGCTTCCGTCGCCCGCCCACAGTTCCCGGGTAAAAGGTTGATACATGACTCCGACGATAGGTTCCTGGCCATCAAAGAGACCCAGCAACAACCCCCAATGCACCATGCCGGACATGAACGCCCGGGTACCGTCGATTGGATCGATGACCCAGGTCAGCCCGTTCCCGGGTTTGAGCCCGAATTCCTCCCCGAGGATGCCATGCGCGGGATAACGCGCCTGGATCAATCGTCGCAACGTCGTTTCCGCCGCCCGGTCGCCTTCGGTTACGGGATCAAACCCTGCCCCACCGAGCTTGTTATCGATCTCGAGCGGGCGCCGAAAGCAGGGGAGGATCGCCTCGCCTGCCTGCCGTGCAGCCACGCGGGCGAACTCAAGGAACTGAGCTCGCTCGGAGCCAGACACCACTACACGATCCCCAAACTCAAGCATCCCTTATCCTCATCCCGCCACCGGATACGCTTCCGCCCGTTTATGTACCACCCGGACAGTCTCTGGCTATGATGCCAGCACAACGGGAGAGAGGCGCACCAAGATGGCCAGAGATATTGTCGTCCCTGAAGAGGACAAAGCCCTCTACAAGAACTTCCATTTCGCATCAGCGGCAAAGGCCCGCGGACTCGTGATCTGCTCCGGGCAGATCGGCTCACAGGCTGGCGGAGGTGTACCTGCCAGTGCTGAGGAAGAATTCAGAAACGCCTGGCGCGGCGTTGGCAAGGTGCTCGCAGAGGCAGGACTCGGTTACGACGACATCGTGGACATCACTTCATTCCATGTCGGCCTGAGGGAAAACCTCGGGACCTTCATGAAGGTCAAGGATGAGTTCGTGAAAGAGCCGTATCCGGCGTGGACGGCCATCGGGGTCACCGAGTTGGCAGTGCCGGGGGCTCGGGTGGAGGTGAGGGTGGTGGCGGCTTCAGGAGCACCTTAGAACGCGCACCTTTTTCGACACGGACCTACCATAACTTCAGTGAGGTGGTTCTTTGTCTCGACTCTTCGGATTGTTTCGATTCCGAATCAAATATCCGGACAGCGGCCTCAAGAATTCATAGGTGGCTATCCTCATCTGATCGGCCCGATTGAGCTTTAGTACTCCATTCCCGACTAAGTAGTTCGCAACGTCCCTCTGTCGTGGTCGAAAGAATCCGGACACTCAGATAGGCGAAAATGCTCGCCGACGAGGGGAGTCTGATGAAGAAGAAGCGACGATGATTTACGGCTGAGTTCAAGCGTGAGGCTGCGACGCTGGTATTGGACCAGGGTTACAGCCACACCGCTGCTTGCTGTTCATTCGATGTTGGAGAGACGGCGCTTCGCCGTTGGGTTGATCAGCTTCGAGCGGAGCGCAAAGGCGTCACACCGCAGAGCAAGGCGATGACGCCGGAGCAGCAGAAGATCCAGTTGCTCGAGGCGAGGGTCAATCGTCTTGAGCGCGAAAAGACCATTTTAAAAAAGGCTACCGCGCTCTTGATGTCGGAAGAGATCGATCGTGCGCGTTGGTAGACCAGTTGCTCGACACGGAGCCCGTTGAGATGGTCTGTGACCTGCTGGATCTGCCACGCTCGACGTACTACGAGCATCGCCAAAGGGCTCGGCGTATCGATCCTGCTCGCGTATTGCTGCGAAGTCGCGTGAACGAACTGTTTGCGGAAAGCCGGAGTTCGGCCGGGAGCCGCACGATTGTGGGTATGTTGAAGGACAACGGCATTGAAGCGGGAAGATTCAAAGTGCGCGGCTTGATGCGGGAACTCGGTCTGATCAGCAAACAACCGGGTTCACACAGTTACAGGAACGCAACGATTGAGCGACCCGACATCCCGAACACGTTGAACCGTGCATTCGACGTCGCGGCGTGCAATCAGGTGTGGTGCGGCGACATCACCTACATCTGGGCTCAAGGACAATGGCATTACCTCGCCGTGGTGATGGATTTGTATGCACGCCGCGTCGTGGGTTGGGCCTTTTCGCCACATCCGGATGTGGCACTGGTCATCAAGGCGCTGGACATGGCCTATGAGCAGCGCGGCAGGCCGGTCGGCGTGCTGTTTCATTCCGATCAGGGCGGACAGTATGCGAGCCGGAGCTTCCGTCAGCGGCTATGGCGTTATCGAA
>VGVE01000199.1 GCA_016874135.1 Gammaproteobacteria bacterium
CGAAGAGGTTCTTGGCATCCCTAGCGGAGAATGTCTGCATTGCTGAGCTGGCGAGGTAAATTGTGGCTATTTTAGCCACAAGCTACTTTCGCGTCCGATATCGTCGCTACTCCCGCCGAAGAACCCGACATGCAACCTGAAGGTCCGACCCGAGTCATCCTGCTTTCCCGAAATGCCGTCTGCCGACCATCCGAATCGCGTTTCAGCCGATTCATGTGACAGCCCTTGACGTCGAAACCTACAGTCCGCGCTTCTTGGGCGATCGGCAGACCATGCTGAGATCGATGACTTAGCAATTTCCCACTCGCTTCACAGTGCAGCTATTGCGGCCAGCCAAAGTCCAACACCTGTCGTCCGTGACTCCGATTCAACTGGGTAGACCTTTGTGCAAACAACGATGCCGCATGAACAATTTCCCTAGTATAAAAAAAGAGCACTACCTCCCATCCAGCCACATCGGGACGCAGACCGGGGTGGTCACGGACATGCTGCTGGTGGCTAGCCAAGCCTCACAACGAGAAGAGCGTGAACCCCTACACGAAAGAACGAGCGACACCTCCTGGGGCTGGTCAATAGCGATCGGGCTTCATGACACAGCGGTGCGGAGCAGTCAGGAAGCACCCTGTACTCTGCTGATACCCCAGAACAGCCAGCTCAAACATTCCGGATCGCTTTTGTGGGTTGGGAAGGGAAGACCCGAAAATATAGGGAAAATATCTTTTAAATACAGGGGATTAGTAATTCTCGTTGGCGGAGAGGGTGGGATTCGAACCCACGGACCCCTTGCGGGGTCACCTGATTTCGAATCAGGCCCATTCGGCCACTCTGGCACCTCTCCGATAATCTCCTGGCTTCTGCGTTGATCGTGTCCGGTTTCGGGCTACGGCGCCTTTACCGTTACCGTGATCGTCTCCGACATCACCGGCGGATTGTGCGGGATGTGGAGGTGATTGCCGAGCACGAGACGCAGTGTATGGGTTCCCGGGCTCAGCGTCAGTTCTGTCTCCGTTTGACCACCACCAAAGTGCTTCACTTGATCAGTGACGGGCAGCGGCAGGGTCAGATCAGGGTCACCTTGATGATCGATCAGAATGTGGTGGTGGCCAGTATTCGACAGATCCGCACCTGCAGGTGCCACACCCATCCCTTTCAATCCGAAGCGCACAACGAAGCTCGGAGCAACCGTCTCACCGTTTTGCGGCGCGATGAAATAGAGCTGTGCACCGGCTGGCGAAGGACTCATCAGTGCCGCGGTCGGCGATGCCGGAACCGGCGGCGCCATGGACGCATCAGCAGCAACAGCACAACCGGCCAGAACAAACGACCCAATCACCAGTGTGAATCGCGGCGTGCGCATGTCAGACCAACCTAATGAAGCGGGCGCGCAGTTTAAACTGCACCTCCCCGGTTCGACCAGTAATCAAAGTCGCGAAGAATCCGCTGGAATCGACGCTCAACGGCACTTCGGGCTTCATCGTGCGGCAGGATATAGAGGATGTTGTCCTCCACCGCCTGGACCACCATCGCGGCTACATCGGTGACATCGAGTACCCGACCGGCGAGATTGCGGTTGTCTTCGCCTTGTTGCTGCACCGGCGGCGAGACTTCCTGACCACCATAATCCGTCTGCCGGTTGCGCTGTGAAGAACCAATATTAGTTGCTACGCGCATCGGACAGAGTACCGATACGCCGATGCCGTCATCACGCAGCTCGCGGGCCAGAACTTCCGCAATCGCAACCACACCGTACTTTGCGGCGCAGTAGGGGCCAAGACCCAGATTGGGTACAAGCCCTGCAAACGATGCCGTGAAGAGGATATGCCCACCCTGCTTCTGGGTTTTGAGATACGGCAGGAAGGCCTCCACACCGTGGATCGGCCCCCACAGATCCACATCGATCACCCAGCGCCAGTCATCGTGTTTCATGTCAGCAATAGGGCCGCCCACGGCAATACCGGCGTTGTTGAAGACACCGTGCACCGCCCCACACGTCTTGACTACATCTGCCGCGAGCGCCTGCATCGCTGCAAAGTCGCGAACATCGCACACACGGGTCACGATAGGTTTGTCGAACCGCGCAGTCGCGCGGTCAAGAGCCGATGCCTCGATGTCGATCAAAACCGGCCGGGCACCTTTTTTCGCCATTGCAAGGGCCGTTGCGAGCCCGATACCACTCGCACCGCCGGTAATCACCATCACCTTGCCATTCAGATCCATCACCGTTCTCCGCGTGCGACCTTGTTGATCAGATCTTGAGGATTGGTCAGCCGAGCCGATATGCCCGCATCGCCGAGTCGTGAAAGAGGTCAGCCTTCTCTGCCGCAGAAGCGCTGCGGGCGATCTTCTTGAAGGCGTTCCACAGCACCGGATAGCTCACGCTCTGTTTGTCCACCGGGAAGTTGCTCTCGAACATGCAACGGTTCGCGCCGAACACTTCGATGGCGTGGTGGTGGTAACGACCTGTCGCCGCAACCACTTCGTCTGACGTTGCGGGCTTTGGCTGCCGGTGAAAACCGAAACCGTTGATCGGCATGACGATGCCGCCGAGCTTCGCGTAAACGTTCGGGCAGCGGGCGAGTTCTGCCACATCCTTCTGCCAGAGCGGGAAGATTTCATCCTGTTTGCCGACATACGGTCCGATGCCAAGGGGTCCACCGAAATGATCAAAGATGATTGTGGTTTCAGGAAACGTCCGCGCAAGTTCCGTCAGTTCCGGAATCTGGTGAAAGTACAACCAGGCGTCAAACGTAAGCCCGCGTTTGCCAAGCTCCGCAAACCCTTCGCGGAACTTCCGGTCCGCCAACATGCCTTTGAAGGGGCGCGTGTGCGCATTGCGAACTTCATCGCTCGCATCCCAGCTCGCGGCGTGGCGAATGCCACGGAAGCGGCGCGACAGCCGCATGTGTTCATCGAGCACCTCACCGACTGCGGCTCCGAGATTCAGATCTGCCAGTGAAACGATGCCTATACACGCTCTGAGCTTGCCGTAACGCCGACTGGCCGTCATCGCGGCGATGCCGTTAACAAATTCAGTTTCGCCTACGCAGCGCATGTGCTCCGGACCATCGGCGCGGTACATGCTGCCGCACTCGACGAATACCGTGGAGACCACGTTGTGGCCGCTGCCCGTGTCGGCCAGCAGTTCTGGCAACAGATAAGGATTCTGCGGATCATCCCAGAGGTGATGGTGGGGATCGCAGATCGGTAACTCCGGTTCCAGGATTTCTTCCTGAACCTGTGCAAGCCACTCGGCGCGCATCAGTACACCACCACAGCGCGAATGCTCTCGCCACGGTGCATCAGGTCGAAGCCCTCATTGATGCGCTCGAGCGGCAGCGTATGGGTGATCAGGTCGTCGATATTGATCTTTCCGTCCATGTACCAGTCGACGATTTTCGGGACCTGCGTGCGTCCCTTCGTTCCACCGAAAGCCGTGCCTTTCCACACCCGGCCCGTGACCAGCTGGAACGGGCGCGTGGAGATTTCTTTCCCCGAGGCGGCAACACCGATGATGATGCTCTCGCCCCAGCCCTTGTGTGTGCATTCGAGCGCCTGACGCATCACTTCAGTATTGCCGATGCACTCGAACGAGTAGTCGACTCCGCCACCAGTCATGCCGACGATCTCCGCTACCACGTTGGCGCAGTCTTTCGGGTTGATGAAATCCGTCATGCCGAACTTTTCTGCGAGTGGTTTCTTTCCAGAGTTGAGATCGACACCGATGATACGATCCGCGCCGGCAATGCGTGCACCCTGGATCACATTGAGACCAATTCCACCCAGTCCAAACACCGCCACCGTGGCGCCGGGATGCACCTTGGCCGTGTTGAACACAGCGCCAATCCCAGTCGTCACACCACAGCCGATGTAACAGACCTTATCGAATGGTGCGTCTTCGCGAATTTTCGCGAGCGCGATTTCTGGAACGACGGTGAAGTTGGAGAAGGTTGAGGTACCCATGTAGTGAAAGAGCGGCGCGCCACCCAGTGAAAAACGGCTGCTGCCATCAGGCATCACACCGCGACCTTGGGTTTCACGAATGGCGCCACAGAGGTTCGTCTTGCCAGAGAGACAGAATTTGCACTGGCGGCACTCTGGCGTGTAAAGCGGAATCACGTGGTCACCCGGTTTGAGCGACGCCACGCCCTCACCGACCTCGACTACGATGCCTGCGCCTTCATGACCCATGATCGCCGGGAACAGACCTTCGGGATCTGCACCGGAAAGTGTGTAGGCGTCGGTGTGACAGATGCCGGTAGCCTTGATTTCGACCAGGCACTCTCCCCATCGCGGCCCTTCGAGCCGCACCTTCTCGATGGCAAGTGATTTCCCTGCGGCCATAGCCACCGCTGCGCGAGTGTCCATTTGTGTGTTCTCCCCCGTAGCGATTTGAAAATCAGATTTCGGATCAGGCTAACCCGTCCCGGCGCGAAATCAAACCGCGGTTTGATGGCCGAGCCGCCTCATTGCGGCTATCGTTAAACACGCGGCATGACGTCGTGAACCCTCAACCCGGAGCACGCCTGACCGATGGGTTTTCTGCAGGACGCGGTT
>VGVE01000200.1 GCA_016874135.1 Gammaproteobacteria bacterium
ACCCCGCCCAACCATTGAGTCTCAGTGCTCCCGGGCCGCGTCCAGGTCGGAACGCAACGTTCGGCTGGCCATGAAAAAGAGCAGGGCAGAGACGGCATTCATCACGAGGCAAAGGGTCAGCGACCAACGCAGCGATGCATCGCCGAGATCGGTGGTCGAATTCAGCACATCGCTTAATACACCCACCATCTGTGGTCCGAGACCCATGCCAATGAGATTCAGCACGAAGAGCAGAATGCTCGATGACATGGCCCGCATCCGTGGGCCGACAAGCCCCTGGGCAACCGCAAAACTGGGTCCGAGAAAGAAACCACCAAGTATGTTGGGGACCACCATCGCCCAGAGCGCAATCACCGGATCGGTATGAATATAAGAGACAACGCTGAAGGGCACGTAACAGATGATCGCCAGTGCCGGAAGCCAGGTGTACCAGCGCATGTCGCGCAGACCCAGGCGGTCCGCAAGATAGCCGCCGAGAAAGGTGCCGATGATTCCGGGAATGCCAAGCAGGAACAGGGCCGTGCCCATGTCTCCGGTGGAGTAACCATGGGAGCGGGCGAACATCGCTGCAATCCAGTAACCGGCACCGTAGGTTACGAAAGCATGGGCGGCACAACCGAGGCCGACGTAGACAAAACTCTTTCGTGTCCACAGGAAACGCAGCACCTCACCAACGGGCGGTGCGTCCGCAGCTGCAGACTCCACTCGTCCTTCTGACGCACCCCGAGGTGGTTCACGCAAGGTAAAACGCACGATCAGCGCGAGCAGGACGCCGGGAAGCCCGACTACGACAAAGGCGGTGCGCCAATCGAAAGCCTCACTGATCCAGCCACCACCGAGGTTCCCGAGCATGGTGCCGATCGGAATTCCGAGCGCATAGATCGCCAACGCCGTGCCGCGCTGGGTCGGCGGAAACATGTCGGAGATCATGGAGTGGATTGGCGGGCTGCCGCCGGCTTCACCGACGGCAACACCGACTCTCGCCAGTGCCAGCTGGACGAAGTTCTGGGCCATGCCGCAGAGCGCGGTGGCACCACTCCATAGGGCCAGGCAAACCGCCAGTACGTTGCGACGGATGCCGGTGTCCGCGAGTCGGGCAATGGGTATGCCCAGGAAGGTGTAGAACACTGCGAAAACGGCGCCACCCAGAAAACCCATCAGCGTGTCGCTGACACCAAGGTCGTTCTGGATCGGCTGCACCAGGATGCCGAGGATCGAGCGGTCGATGAAATTGAAGACGTAGACGACCACCATGAGCCCGAGTGCGTACCAGCGATAGGCAGGTGAAAAGGCACCGGATGTGCCCGCGGTGGCGGTGGTCATGTGATCTCCCCTTGGTTTAAGGGAGTTTGCCCGACTTCGTCGCGCGGGTCGCTTTTTGTTCGCGACTGCGTCGCGGCTGTTCGGTCACGAGCGCGACTACGTCGGGGCCAGCCCTGTTAAACTGCACCCTTCAGCGTGATTGAGCAGACGGAGAAACTCTCGTGGATGTTGCGTTTTCTGATTCAGACCGGAAATTCCAGGCCGAGGTCCGCACCTGGCTCGAAACAGCATGGCCGGAGTCGATCCGCCAGAAGCAGCGGCGCAGCACCATCGAACGCCTGTCCAAAGCAGACCGTGTGGCCTGGCAGAAGCGGCTCTATGAAAAAGGCTGGGCTGCGCGAGACTGGCCCGAAGAACACGGCGGCGCCGGATTCACCTCGACGCAGAACTATATCTTCGATCTCGAATGCGCCCGCGTTGGAGCACCCGGCATGATCCCGTTCGGGGTCACCATGGTGGCACCGGTGATCATGAAGTTCGGAACAACCGAACAGAAAAAACGTTTTCTGCCCGATATCCTCGCCACGAATGTGTGGTGGTGTCAGGGCTATTCAGAGCCTGGCTCGGGTTCCGATCTCGCATCGCTCAAAACCCGCGCGGAAGACAAGGGTGACCACTATGTCGTCAATGGCGTAAAAACCTGGACGACCCTTGCGCAGTATGCCGACTGGATTTTTTGCCTGGTGCGAACCAGCAACGAATCCAAGCCTCAGCTCGGCATCAGTTTTCTGCTCATCGACATGAAGACGCCGGGTATCGAGGTCAAACCGATCATCACCCTGGATCAACCCGAAGAGGGCTACCAGGAGATCAATATGGTGTATTTCACTGACGTAGTCGTGCCGAAAGGCAACCTGATCGGTGAACAGGGCAAGGGCTGGACGTGTGCGAAGTACCTGCTCGAATTCGAACGCGGCAACGCCTATTCACCGGGCCTTTATGGCGCCATGTCCCACGTTCGATCGATTGCGCAGGTTGCTGCCAACCCCGATGGCGGCACCTATGCCGATGATGTGGGCTTCAAGAGCCGGTTCGACGATATCTCAATCCAGATCCAGGCCATGGAGTACACGGAGCTCAGAATCCTGAGCCAGCTTGCCAATGGTCAGAACGTCGGACCTGAGTCATCGATGCTGAAAACACGGGGTACGGAGCTGCAGCAAGCGGTCACCGAACTCGCCATGGAAGTTTCCGGGATGTATCTCCTGCCGAAAGATGAATCGACACCTGCAGACAATGATCCGTTTGTGCCGGTGGTTCCCGCCGGGCAAACCGGTGTTGCCCAGGATTACTTCAATACCCGCAAGGTCAGCATCTATGCGGGATCAAACGAGATCCAGCGCAACATCATGTCGAAGCTGGTTCTGGGGCTATGAGGCATCCGTGGCGATGTGTTCTGAACTGAAACTCGCCACGCGGGAAGTTCTGACCCGGACGATATGGATGCATTGATCACCGCGCTATCAGATCCGACCGTCTGGGTCGGTCTGATCACGCTCATTACCCTCGAAGTCGTCCTCGGGATCGACAACCTGCTCTTCATTGCAGTGCTCGCGGAAAAGCTACCGCCAGAGCAGCGAGATGCGGCGCGTCGTATCGGTCTTTCGCTTGCCCTCGGCATGCGGCTCGTATTGCTGACCACCATTTCGTGGATGGTTACGCTGACAGAGCCTCTGGTGTCAGTCCTGTCCTACCCGTTTTCCGGGAGGGACCTGATTCTCATCGGTGGCGGGCTGTTTCTTGTCCTCAAGGCAACGGTTGAACTCGACGAACGGCTTGAAGGCCGAATCCACGCGGGTCCGGCCAAAAGGGTGTATGCCGGATTCTGGATGGTCATCACCCAGATCGTGATTCTGGATGCCGTTTTTTCCCTGGATGCCGTGATCACGGCCGTCGGCATGGTGGATGAACTCTGGGTGATGATGACTGCAGTCATCATCGCCATGGCCATCATGATTGTGGCCTCCCGTCCGCTGACGACATTTGTCGGCAAACACCCGACGCTGGTGATCCTCTGTCTCGGTTTTCTGCTGATGATCGGATTCAGTCTGGTCGCCGACGGATTCGGCTACCACATTCCGAAAGGTTATCTCTATGCCGCCATCGGGTTCTCCGTTCTCGTCGAAGTTTTCAACCAGGTCGCGCGTCGAAACACCGAACGGCAGCAGGCGAAAACTCCCCTTCGGGAGCGGACGGCGGACGCCATCCTGCGCCTCATGGGGGCGCGTGCTGAAGACAACCAGGTGACAGCACCTGTCCTTCTGCAGCAGCAACCGGACAAGGAGCGGCCGATAAAGGAGGAACCGGAGGCGGAACAGGTTTTCGGCAAGGAAGAGCGATTCATGATCACCGGCGTGCTGAGCCTCGCGGATCGCACCGTCAGGCAGATCATGACTCCACGTGTCGATATCTCCTGGGTCAATACCTTGTCGTCGCCGGATCGAATCCGTGCACAGGTTCGAGCCGCGCCTCACGCCACCTTCCCGGTGTGTCATGGCGAGCTGGATGACGTGCTCGGGGTGCTGTCGGCGGCAGAGATCTTCTCGATTCTGGAGTCAGGTGGTGACATGTCGGCGCGCGCGGCTCTCCATGCGCCCGTGAAGGTGTCGGTTGACCTGGATGCCGTCCAGGTCGTCGAAGGATTACGTGCATCCCGGGGCCGGCTGGTGTTTGCAACCGCAGGTGACGGCAGTATCGAGGGATTGGTAACTCCTCTCGATGTGCTGGAGGCCATTGCCGGGGATTTCCCCGATGCGGACGAACTGCCCGACATACTCCCCCAGGGTGACGGCTGGATCGTCAAAGGATCAGTCGACCTCTACCAGCTTGCACGTACCTTCGGTATTCCGGACTTCCAGAGGGGACGGGATGAAAACTGGACTACGCTTGCGGGTTTGCTTGTTGCCCAGCATCACAATATCCCTGCTGTCGGCGAGTCTTTCCAGATCAACGGCCTGGGGTTCGAAGTATTGGCCGCGACCCATACCCGGGTTGAACAGGTTCGCATCTGGCGCCTGCCGCCGGAATCTGCTCGAGGCTGAGACATTCCAAAGGTCATCCGCTTTTTGCCTGCAGACAGTCGCCCCTCGGCGCCTGTCG
>VGVE01000201.1 GCA_016874135.1 Gammaproteobacteria bacterium
CGCGAGAGTCTCTTTACCTTGGCTCCTCAGCCTCGACCGTGATTGGCTCGAAACAAAGGCGATTCTTACCCAGACCAAGATTGTACTTTTTTGGGTTGCAGCGTGCCTGGCGATCGCGGGAGTCATCAAGTCCATTGCTGCTCGTCGGAAGACCAGCACCGAGCCATAGCAGATGATTCATCATGCCCTGGATCGCCCCACAAGCAGGTCAGCGCCCTGACGTATGCTGCTGCCAACCAACAAAATCGAACTTCTTCGCAACTTGAAAACCGCTTACTCGAAACTGATCGAGGAAGCTGCAGCGATTCCTCTAGAACTCGAACGTAGTGCTGAGCTCGAAGACGGCATTTCTCCTTGCGACCTTATCGCGTATCAAATTGGCTGGGGACAGCTCCTCCTCTCCTGGGACGAACTTGAAAGCTGCGGCGAAAACCCACAAATGCCCGCACCGGGATACAAATTGAATCAACTCGGATTGCTCGCCAGTTCCTGCTATCGGGAACACAGCGACCAGGAGCTCAAAAAATTGCTCGGCCAGTTTGAGACGCTCATGCAGAGAATGCAGCTCTTAATTGAATCAAGCAGCGATGAGATATTGTTCGGGATTGTCAAGCGTCAATGGGCCGGGCCAAAGTGGCCGCTCGCCAAGAGGATTCAGGTAAACACTGACGCACCGTACGGGAGCGCCAGGACCAAGCTGCGTAAATGGAAGAAGGCGAACCGTCTTGTCCTACAACCGGTCAAGCAGTGAATACCAGAGCATGCCCGCCACAAGGCCGGGCCAGCGCAGATAACGACCGCCGGGGAAACGCCACTGCGGAATCCGGGCCATCACATCAAATCGCTCCGCCTGACCGCCGATGGCTTCGGCCAGCATCCGCCCGCCGAGCGTCGCCATGGCAATTCCGTGACCGGAATAGCCGTGAGCAAAGTAGATGACGTCATCCAGCCGGCCGAACTGTGGCATCCGCTTCAAGGTGATGGCCAGTGTGCCGCCCCACACATATTCGATCCGCACATCCGAAAGCATCGGATAAACATCCAGCATGCGTGCCCTGACGAGCGATTCAAGCTGCGTCGGGAAACGTGAGGTGTAGTTCTCACCACCACCGAAGATTAACCGGTGATCAGGCGAGTTATGGAAATAGCTCACCACGAATCGCGTATCCACCACGGCAAGGTTCTCGCGATTGATCGCCTTGCCCCGGGTTTCGCCCAATGGTTCCGTCGCCAGTATGAAGTTGTTGATCGGCATCATGAAGTCACCGATCCGCGATTCCAGCCGACCGAGATAGCCGTTGCAGGCGAGCACCACGAATTTTGCACTCACCAGCCCTGCGGCGGTCCTCACTCGAACACCCGATGGTGTGCGGCCCAGCTCGAGCGCTTCAGTTCGTTCATGAATCACGGCGCCGGCTTGTTCCGCCGCTCGTGCCAACCCCAGGGCGTAATTCAGCGGATGGAGATGTCCGCCGCGCCGATCCAGATTGCCGCCGAAAAACCGGTCGGTTCCGAGCAGTGCCTGCACCTGTTCACGGCGAACCGGAGTGACATCCTCGTAGTTGTACCGCGCACGCAGGTGTTCAGCCTCACGCCAGAGGCCTGCCTCGAGCCTGGCCTTGTGCGCAACAAGCAGGTGGCCATCGGTCAGGTCACAGTCGATCCCGTGGGTGCTGACAAGCTCGCGCACCAGGTCGTTGGCATCCAGTGAAAGACGCCACAGATCCGCGGCATGATCATCGCCCAGCCAATGCTCCAGGGTTTCCTGGTCAAGGCGTTGCCCCGGACCGAGCACGCCACCGTTGCGTCCCGAAGCGCCTGAGGCGACGCGATAGCGTTCCAGCACACGAACCGAATAACCACGGCTCGCGAGGGACAGCGCTGCAACGAGACCCGTATAACCCGCACCGATGACGCAGACATCACAGTCAACGGCGCCGCGCAGTGCCGCTCGATCTGCAAGGATTGCCGCCGTGCTGTAGTACCAGCTCGATTCGAAACCGATCCGCGAATCGCCGCCTGGGTTCCCCTGAACGGCAGTACCGGGACTTGCGACACCCATTCGCATGTCCTCAGAGATCGAGCAGGTAGCGTCGCTCCCACGGCGACAGCGTATCGCGGTAGTGTTGCAACTCCGCCTGTTTCACACTGACAAAGACGTCCACGAGTGCATCTCCGAGAAGCTCCCGCACCTCTTTGGAAGCCTGCAATGCAGCGAGTGCGGTCCACAGATCACGCGGCAGATCCTCGGGCAGTTCATAGGCATCACCGGTGAACGGCGCTGTAGGTTCAATGCGATGTTCAAGCCCCATCCAGCCTGCGGCGAGTGTTGCGGCAAAGTGCAGGTAAGGATTGGCATCGGCGCCGGCCACCCGGCTCTCCACCCGGCCGGCTGAATCCTTGCCATACGGAACGCGGATGCCTGCCGTGCGGTTGTCATATCCCCAGTGCAGGTTGATCGGCGCAGAACTGTCGGCAACAAACCGTTTGTAGCTGTTAACGTTGGGTGCGATCAGCGCAAACAGGACCGGCAGCCATTTCTGCAAGCCACCGATGAACCAGCGCAACATGGGTGGTGCCTGGCCGTTCTCCAGAGCAAAAACATTCCGGCCGTTTTTGTCGAGCATGCTGATGTGCACATGCAGTCCATTGCCGGGCAGGCCTTCGAGGGGTTTGGCCATGAATGTCGCCGCGTATCCAAGATCTTCCGCAGTGGCACGCACGGCACGTTTCAGCAGGAACAGTTGATCCGCGCGTGACAATCCATCCGCATGCTGGAAATTGAGCTCGAGCTGCGCCGGGCCCATCTCGGTGACGACGTCCGTTACTTCGATACGCGCGCGTTCACACACCGACATGATGGCATCGACAAAGTCCTCAAAACGGTCGAGGCCATCGATGCTGAACGACTCGGTTGCGCCGCCCATGCGGGGATTGCGCCCTGGTGCGGGTTTGAGGATTGAATTCCAGTCGGTAGACGGTTCAAGCAGATAGAACTCCACTTCCGGAGCCATCGCCGGAAAAAGCCCTCGGCTGGCATACCGATCGAGCATCACCATCAGCACCTGACGCGGGTCATAGGGCAATGGCATACGATTCTTGTCGAGCGCTCGGCAAATCACCTGGCCATGCGGTTCACTGCGCCATGGCACCACGCGGTACGTGGACCAGTCGGGTTCCAGCTGGATGTCCTCATCCTTGGGGTTATAGCGGTTGAAAACATCTCCGTATTCACCCGTCACCGTCTGGAAGAAAACCGCGGTTGCCATGTGCGGTAACTCGCTGTCTTCAAGACGAAGGCCATCGATGACTTTGCCACGGGGAACCCCGGACATATCAGCCACCATGAAGTCGATGGAACGTGGCAATTCCGTTGGGCGTGAAGTACTCATGACTGCTCCTTCATCCGGCGCTTGCACCGGAGGTAATGCCTGCACGTGGTGCCACTTCGCGAGCCCATGCGAAGACGTTGAGTTCGATACAGAAAAAGGCGAAGAGCCAGAGGCTCGCGTCGACAAAATCGAGCGCGGCACCGGCCAGCCCCCAGAGAATCGCGGCGACAAACAACACCGTGTAGAGCACGCCCTTGCTCGCCCGGCTCAATGGCTGCCAGGTAGCCAGCCGACGATGGTGTTCAGTGACCCGTACATCCACCTCCAGCATCATCAGGATGATGATCCAAGCACCGGCGTTGATTACATCGAGCCAGGCAAGACGGGTGGCGAACAGGTGATCCTGCACGGTTGCGAACAGCGTAGAGCCGGGAAGCGTCAACAACGGCCCAACAAAGGACGCGCAGTTTCGCGCATTGAGGGGTTCATAATCATCCAGGTCCACTATCGCTTCATAGCCCGGCGGGAGCGCGCAGGCTCCGGCAACGTCGAGCGGGACAAAATCACCGAACCCGAGCGCCTTGGTGAGGTAGCCGTAGAACGCATAAACGATGGCCCCGGCACAGATGAAACGAGTCACATGCAACAACCGTTCGGCTCGCCGGGTGAAGTACTCATCCGCAATCACCGCCGTTTCGAGCTCGAACAACAGCAACATGACAAACCACGCGGCGGTATCGAGCGTCACCGCGAAGATGCTGACGTAATCCGCCAGCGACAACGCAGCTGCATTCATTTGTCGCAGCGAACCCAGGTCTTCGAAAAAGAACTGCACGAGATTGGACAGCAGGAGCAGATACACGGCGTACTTGACCACCGTGAACCAGGACCAGCGGATCTCGAGCATGCGCATCGGGGACGTCACCCAGTCAGCGGCGGATTGCGAAAGCCTGCGCCGTCTGGTCTAGCGCGCGACGCAGTCGGGCTATCAGCAGCTCAATCTGCTCCGTCGA
>VGVE01000202.1 GCA_016874135.1 Gammaproteobacteria bacterium
GCTGTCCACGGGCCGAACTATCCATAAGGACATTGAAGCGGCGGCGTTTTATCGGGCAAACCCTGACGCGCCGGCTTTTTTTGATTGAGACGTGCAGGGCGCCGCGATACGCGATTGATCAGCGCTGGTGTACGGCAGGTATTGACTGCTGACGCATCTCGCGCAGATTACCAATTACTGCCTGCAGCGCTTTGTCGAAAATCTGGTTGTCATCCAGGATGGTAGTGCTGCCGGCCAACAGTTCCTTGCCGAGTTCCGCCCGATTGCGTTCTGCGACTTTCATGCCTTTCCGGTTCACGAAAATGAATCGTTTCCCGTCATTCAGGATCGTTGCGAGCTTGCAACGAATGTGCGGCGTGTCAGGACCCAGTTCGAACCAGGTTCTCTCCGCAATGCGCAGCAGCAATGCCTCGGCGGCCGGGGGTGGCGCTTCGTCGACATCGTCCACACCAGCAGCCAGAACGACTTCCGGTATGACTTCGAGTTCGGTTTGGATGCGCTCCTGAGGATTGGAGGCTTCGAGATATGCACGGTCGTGCACAGAAATTTCAGTGAGGTGCCGCAGCACGTTTTCGGCGTGGTCCGCGATTTCATCCTCCGGCAGATTGACCATCTCCATGTCGGCACGCAGCGATGTGACTAAGGCGACGCGGCTTCGATCGCGTTTTTCCACGTCCGCGAGATCGTTGAGGGGCTGAATGGCCCAGAGCACTTGATCGAGCGCTTCAACCGCTATCGTCGAGGCTTCTGACGCGTGACCGTGTTTGATGCAGGCGTAAACGAGGACCTTGCTCCATACGTCGCTGACGAAGCGGCTCCTTTCAGGGTGCAGTCGCAATCCGGCAGCTTTGGCGTTGATCACGTTCTGTGCGCGGCGCTTGGCATCGTAGGTCTTGACCTTGCCCTGCTCGGTCTCGCGGACACGTTGTTCCACATTCTCCGTACGTCGCTTTTCCTGACGCGCAAAGCTCGTCAGATCTTCAAGCAGTCGCGCGAAAATCTCCGGGTTCGTCGGGAACTCTTCCAGCACGCCGGCGATAACCGCTTCAATCTTGTTGTACAGAGAGTCGCGTTTGCGTTCTGTGGAACTCGATCAGCCGATACCGGCGCTGGAGAGATCGTTCAGTAGGCGCCGCGCCGGATGGCAAGGCCTGGAGAAAAAGCTCTTGTCGAGAATGGCGAGTTTGACGATCGGTATCTGCAACCGGACGATCAGCGCCTTCATCGGAATCGCCAGATTCCGGTCGTTCAGGATGTAGTCGAACAGTATGTCAACGAACGTAACGACGTCTTCATCACCCTGCCGGATCGCAGCGTTTGGAGACGCGCCCAAACGATTGGCGCGTGCGGCCAGCGCCTGCGTGAGGTTGATGGCCTGTGGAACCGCGACCATATCCGGATCGTACGCGGGATATTCAGACTGCAAGTGGTCCAGCGTGCCAACCAACTGGTCGGTGCTGATCCAGGCGGTAGGGATTGCAACGTTTCCTGATCCGCCGCCGAACCCGCCGCCGAACCCGCCTGCAATTCCGCCTCCAAACCCACCCATGCCCGGTCGAGAAGCGCTGAGCAGCTGGCTGATCTGCGTGAAATCGAAATCGCCATTTTGCAAAACGTTTTCGCCGGTGTGCTCCGTTGACGGAGTTGAAGCCGGCGTGACCGCGCTTGTGGTCGGTTGCCGGGTGTCCGCCGGTTTTGCAACGCGATGCAGATCAGGTAACACACCCGCTTCGCTCAGTTGGCGATTCGCTGTGCTGTACAGCTCGCCCAGCCGTTCCATCACGCAGCGTTCGAACAGTTTCAACAGAATGATGCGGATGGTGATGTTTACATCGACGGCTTTTAGCGCTCTGACGAACGCCTCAATCAGTATCTGTGGCCCAAGCGGATTGAACCGCTCCGTCACGTCCATCCCGGTGATGAGATGGTCGATGCGTTTAGTCAGGAACATGATCTCAAGCGAATGCAGACTGGTGACCTTGGAAACGATGCCCGCGACCGCGACAGTGATTTCCAGCTCTTCCTGGTTGACCAACGAGAGTGAGTCGAAGTCCGACTCGTCGGATTTTTGCGCATCGAGTTGTTCCTTGCCGAGAGCTTGGAATGCCGCGTCGATCCCCTTGATGAATGTGTTGGAGACGGCATCGCGGTGGAGTCGAAGCAGTCGCATCGACTCAAAGTACATTTGTTGATCGGCGTCAGATCGGGAACAGTCAGCGCGTTCGAACAACGCGTCGTCCGAGCTGTTGAACAGGGAAGAGAGTAGGTCCGTCAGCTTGTTGTGGGCGAGTTACTTAAGCGCGAGTAGAACAGAGGGCAGTTTGATGGGGCGACTCCCTTCATGAAAACGGGCGATGTGCAGATCCGGTTTGGCCGGTGCTCTGTCGCGATTCGTACTCGGCATGCTTGGGCCACACTGCGGGCAGCGCACGGGAAGTGTGCGGAACAAGAGGATTAGACCAGCAGCTGCCACGGTGTTCTGCGACACCGGTCACTGGCGGGTTGCTGAAGTAGGGCTTTACCAGCCGTTCATGGCTGTGGAATGGTGGGTCGGACGTACGGCCACTGACAGTCAGCAGCGACGGGGGGAAACTGAGGTCGGGATGATGAATCCGGGCCCGATCAGGCGGATGCGTGGTAGTCGCGCCAATCGAGAATGTCTGTTGCGGCGCCGGACTTCAGCTGCACACCGATTAACCACTGCTCACGTCCCTGATCGCCGATCTCGCCGGTCGGACTGGACCAGCGGACTTCCCCGGAGAGAGAGAACTTCCCGGGTCGGTTGCTTACGTCCACCCAAAGGTCGAGCAGGGTGCCGGGCGCAACCGGTGTGGCGCTGCGAAACTGGATACCGCCAACGGACAGGTTTACGGCGTGGCAGGACAGGGTTTTGTCGACACTTTCCGGGGTCTCAGTCGAGAGCACGATCTGGGTGAACAGCCGGTCCTGGCTTTCGATGCGGGGATGCATGCTTTTGTCGGACGCCGGCCGGGCACAGAAACGAACGCTGTTGAAATTGATGACGTTGCTTCCAGTGGAGGCGTTCAGATTGCCGTTGTCGCTCAATTCGCTGCTCCTTGACTGCTTGCTCCGGACGCGCGTCGGCGGGCTCTGAAACGGTAGTGCCGCCGCATGCGTGCAACGCCACGAGATCGTGCCATGGCGTAACAGCCGGATGTACGCGCGGATTATCAGCGCGTTGTAACAAGGATTTCGTGACAGCAGTAACACAACCCGCTGTGGAAGAACCCCGGTTCGAGGGTCGTCTGAGCACGGTTTGGCGGGTGCCTGAGGGGCATGTGTATACTCGCCGCCGTGAGCGCCTCTCCCACCTTCCACCAACGGTTACGGTCCATTTGGGCAAACTCCGGCTCCCTCGTGTGTGTGGGGCTGGACCCTCTTATCGAGCGCTTGCCCGCGGGAATCAGTCACGACCTGGACGGCGTTCTGGCGTTTTCGAAAGCGATCGTGACCGCTACCGCGCCACATGTTGCGGCTTTCAAGCCACAGGCCGCTCATTTTGGTTCACTCGGTGGCGAAGACGTGCTTGCGGAACTCATCCACTGGATCCACACCACGCACCCGGATCGTCTGGTGATCCTCGACGCGAAACGCGGCGACATCGGCAGTACCGCTGAGCGGTACGCCGTCGAGGTCTTCGATCGTTTCGGAGCCGATGCGGTGACCGTGAACCCGTTTCTCGGCGACGAAAGCATCGAGCCGTATCTTGAATACTCAGATCGTGGCGTCATTGCCCTTTGCCGTACCAGCAACAAAGGCAGTGACTGGTTGCAGCTGCAGCCCAAGGACGATCCGCTCTATCTCCAGATCGCGCGCCGCGCTGTCCAATGGAACCGCAGCGGCAACATCGGTCTGGTGGTTGGCGCCACCTGGCCTCAGGAAATGGAGGAGGTGAGGCGGGTGATTGGTGACATCCCCGTCCTCGTACCCGGTGTGGGCGCCCAGGGGGGGCGGATCGATGCTGTGGTTGCGGCCGGAGCCGACAGCCGGGGCGAAGGACTGCTGATCAGCGCGTCGCGCAGCATCCTGTTCGCTTCCAGCAGTGCAGACTTCGCTGTGGCTGCGGCGCTCGAAGCCGAGCGCATGAAGTTGGAAATCAACCACGAACGGCTGAAACGCAACAGTTGAGGCGTGCTTCCCGGCCGATTACAAATTCGCGATGGCTCACCCCTGCAGACTGCGTAGAATCCGACAAGCAAGCTGATGTCGTTTGGGCCCAGGTCTCCAGCGGATCACCCAGCGGCCGGAAAAT
>VGVE01000203.1 GCA_016874135.1 Gammaproteobacteria bacterium
AGGCGTGTCACCCTGACCTTGTTGTATCCAAAGGGCACCTCCCCGATGCACACCATTACACACTGTATCGCTCTCCTGGTACCTGCCACAGCCACGCTACTTCCGGTGCACGCCACCACGGGCACATCGCGTTTTTTTGAGCACGACGTACTCCTCGATGGAAAACCGATCGGCTTTCACCGGTTCACCCTGCAGGACACCGAATCCGGAGTGCGTTTGGACGCACAGGCCCGGTTCGTCGTTAAAGTGCTTGGACTGAAGGTCTTCGACTACGACCGCCGGGTCGTTGAACACTGGCAGGGCGCCTGTCTCGAGAATCTGGACGCCCCCACTCAGCAAAATGGGCTAACCTCCCGCGTCGAGGGTGACGCCTCAACAAGCACGTTTTCGGTGCGCAAGGCCACCACCTCGAAATCAATCGACGAGTGCGAAGCATCATTCGCCTACTCAGACAAGGTACGGCTGCTGCTACGCACCGCACTGCTGAATCCGCAGACGGGCGAATATGCTCCCGTGACCATCGAAAACCTAGGTCTCCAGCCCGCTTCCAACACCTCTGGCCTGCTGCCAGTCGAACGCTTCCAGATGCTCGACGAGCAGATAGACATCACCGTCTCGTACGAACAATCGACGGGGCGGTGGCTAACACTGGAGAGCCGTCTAGAGGATGGCCGCGCGCTGCAATACCACCTGCGCCGTACCGACAGTGCGATGCCGACGTCCACCACCAAGGCGATGCAATGAGCGCAGCCTCTTATCGGTGGCTCGCCGGTGGAATGGCGTCACTGTGGCTGCTGACTGGTTTGACCGGATGCGCGGCCCGCGACGACCACCTTCCACCCATGCCGATCGCGCAGTCGGTGGACATCGAGCGATTTATGGGGGACTGGTACGTGATCGCGCACATCCCCACGTTCATCGAACGATCCGCTTGGCAGGCTGTCGAAAGCTATCGTCTCGACGACGATGGCAACGTGGCCACCACCTTCACCTTCCTGCAGGACGGTTTCGAGGGTCCACGCCGGACCATGCATCCCCGGGGATTTATCGTCAACAAAACCTCCAACGCGGTGTGGACGATGCAGTTCGTCTGGCCCTTCCGCGCCGACTACCGCATTGCTTTCGTCGACCCCCGCTATCAGCTTACGATCATCGGCCGGGAGAGGCGCGACTACGTCTGGATCATGGCGCGCGAGCCGGTGCTCCCGCCCGATATCTACTGCTCGTTAGTGGCCCGGCTCGCCGCCATAGGGTATGACCCGCTTGCGCTGCGCCAGGTTCCGCAACAGAAGGGGCAGCCGGAGATCACGTGTACAACCAACGGGTGAAACCGGACAGCACCCTGCCAGCGCACTACCGGAGCAAGAGGCGTTGCTGATCCTGCTCGTCGAAGATCACCGGCCGCTCGCGGAAAGTGTCGCCGCCTACCTCGAAGCGGCCGGAATGCAGGTGGACTTCGCTGCCAATGGCCTCTCCGCCCTGCACTTCGCCGTCACCCAGCACTACGACGCCATCATCCTCGATATCGGACTGCCCGGCATGGATGGCCTTGAGGTCTGCCGCAAGCTGCGCCAGGAGTCGCGTTCAGCGACCCCGATCATCATGCTCACGGCGCGCGACCAGCTCGATGACCGGCTCGCCGGTTTCGACGCCGGTGCCGACGATTACCTCGTCAAACCATTCGCGATGCCCGAGCTGGAAGCCCGGCTCAACGCGATCATCCGCCGCAGCAGTGGCGATGCCTTCAAGGTGCGTTACGAAGTCGGCGACCTGGTGCTGGACAGTGCCACGTTCAGCGTGACGCGCGCCAGCAGGCAGATACGCCTGTCACGCAAGCAGTTCGAAATTCTCCGCCTTCTCATGCGCGAAAGCCCCCGCATCGTGAGTCGCGAAACCGTCGAGCGTGCCCTCTGGGGTGATGAACTTCCGGACAGCGATGCCCTGCGTTCCCACGTCTACAATCTGCGCAAGCTCGTCGACAAGGGCTTCGCCACCGAGCTCATCGAAACGTTGCCCGGCACCGGTTTCAGGTTGCGTCCGCCCGCCTGAACACCAGTGAGGCGCGCGTTCCGCGCCCCGGTTCGCTCGCGAGCTCCACCTGCCAGCCGCATCGCCGCGCAATCCGCTGCACGATGGCAAGGCCGAGGCCGTGCCCCGGAGCCCCTTCTGCAGCGCCGTGATCGCCGCGAAAGAACGGTTCGAACGCGCGCTGGACGTCGTCGGCCGTCATGCCGACACCGGTATCCTCGACAGCGACAACGTCAGAATCGATACGTACGCGCACGTCACCGTTACGGGTGTAGTTGAGCGCATTGGCCAACAGATTTCCGAACGCCACAGAGAACAATCGTTGGGGAACAGGCAGCTGTACCTGCGCACATTCTTCGAGATGCACGCTGTTGCCGGTCTCATCGGTGCGGTCCCGCAGCAACTCGATCTGCTCAGCAACTAGCGCATTGATGTCGGCGCCTTCCGGTGGTACCGGCAACGGATCCTCGTGGGCCAGGAGGAGCAGGTTTTCGAGCAGCGATTGCATGTGCAGCACGGCCTTGCGCATGCGTGCCAGCACCTGCTGTTCGGCCGGCGGACGTGCCCCGTTCCGTTCCAGCAGATCGAGACTCGCGGCGAGAACCGCAATCGGCGTGCGCAGTTCGTGACTCGCATCGCGGGTGAACTCGCGTTCACGTAGGGCAAAGTCTTCGAGCCGTGCGGCGAAGTCCTCGAGCGCCCCCACCATCGTCAGAGTTTCGTCATCGGCATCCTCGCGCAGGTCATCGAGTCGCAGAGCACCGTAGCTGCGGTCTGCCGGGCGGTAGTCCTCGAGCCTTCCAGCCAGCCGGACCAGGGGCGATACGGCGCGTTGCGACAACACGTAGACGATGTAGGAGAGTGCATAGATCAGCAGCAGCACGAAGGCCGCAGGAATGACGCCGAAGTAGAGGATGAGTCTCGACACCTGCTCCTGACGGAACACTAGGTAGAGGCGGCCAGCGGGGCCATCGGAGACATAGAGCAGCGAATCACGACCCTCGAAGTCCAACTGCCCGAATCCCGGCTGGCGCTCCGCAAGCGCCGCCGGAATCTTTTCGAGCGCACCGCCGGGGGCCAAGTAGGCGATCATGTTGTCCGTATCCGGCAGCGGCACCGACGCATCGCTTGCGTAGCGCTTCCAGAAGTATGCGGCCTCACCCTCGAGCGCCGCCCTGG
This sequence comes from Gammaproteobacteria bacterium, assembly GCA_016874135.1. Taxonomy (GTDB): domain Bacteria; phylum Pseudomonadota; class Gammaproteobacteria; order Pseudomonadales; family Azotimanducaceae; genus SYFY01. The sequence goes on from VGVE01000203.1 coordinate 3,208, forward strand.
AGAGCACATCGGTGACGATGTACGCGGTGGCGAAGACCGCGGCGATGACCGCGACACTGATGACCGAGATCTGCAGGACGAACAGGCGGCCGAGGCGCGCCCGGATCCCGCCCCGCGTCACCCTACGGACCTGAGTTTCATTCGATAGTGTGCGACCAGCCACTCTTCGCCACCCCGATATCCGAACAGTTCCTCGCAGGCCATGAAAAACATCCGCCAGCGCTGCAGCCAGGTATCGACGTCATCGCCGTAGACCGGCAACAGCGCCGCGCGCGCGGCGTCCCGGTTCGTATCCAGGTTCTCGCACCAGCACCGGGCTGTACGGGCGTAGTGATCTCCCGGAACCAGCCACTGTTGTTCGATCATCAGATCGTCATCGAAACGCGCCAGGGTATCCACCGACGGCATCAGCCCGCCGGTGAAGAAGTGGCGGGCCATCCAGTCATCGTCACCGTTGTCCTCGTAGGGATAGGCCATCTCCCGGTGACAGAAGATGTGCACGAAGAGCCGGCCTTCCGCGGTGAGCCAGCGGCGTATCCGGCCGAGCAGCTCGGCATAGTTGCGTACATGTTCGAACATTTCCACCGACACCACCCGGTCGAAAGATTCCGCGGAAAACTCCAGACGGTTCACGTCACAGGTCAGCAAGCGCAGATTGTCGAGTCCGCGCCTTCGTGCCTCGTCCTCGATCCACTGTCGCTGGCTCGCCGAGTTGGAGACCGCGGTGATCCGGGCACCGGGATAACGCGCCGCGGCCCAGAGGCTGAACGAACCCCAGCCGCAGCCGAGGTCGAGGATGTGCTGTCCATCGGCCAGTTCCGCGCGTTCCGCATAGAGCCCGAGCATCGCCGCCTCCGCTTGATCGAGGCCAGTCGTTCCGGGCGCGAACAGGCAGGCGCTGTATTTTAAGTGCCTGCCGAGGATGAGGCGGAAGAATCCGGTGGGTACCTCGTAGTGCTGCGCATTGGCGGCTTCGGTCGCGAGTGCCACGCTGCTCTGACGTAGGCTGTGCATGAGGGCCTCGAACCGGACCCGGCGGTGGTGATCGCTGCCGG
>VGVE01000204.1 GCA_016874135.1 Gammaproteobacteria bacterium
GAACGACGCCTGGCTGACTCTGCGAGGCCAGTATGGCGCGCGGTCTTCACCGGAAGATCCCGATGACCCCGACTCGACGGTGATGCACGTCGCCGCGCCCATCCGCGATGGCCAGTCGATCGTCGGTGTACTCACGGTTACCAAACCGAATCGAACCCTGCAGCCCTATATCGAACGATCCGAGCGGGAACTCGTCCTTTACGGGGGTGGCCTGTTGCTGCTCGGCGTCGCGTTCGCGGCAGTATTGTCGTGGCGCTTTGGCAGAACCCTGCAACTCCTGACCCGCTATGCAACAGCCGTCAGTCGTGGCGAGCGGCAAGTGGTGCCGCGCCCTGCAGCTCCTGATCTCAGACAACTCGCTGATGCGATTGAAAACATGCGCGTACAGCTCGAAGGCAAGGCTTATGTGGAACGGTATATGGAAACGCTGACGCATGAACTGAAATCGCCGCTCGCGGCCATCCGTGGAGCGGCGGAATTGCTCGAAGAAGACATGTCCGTCCAGGATCGGCAGCGTTTCCTGCACAACATCCAATCGCAGACCGAACGCCTGCAGGACCTCTCCGAACGACTGCTCGGTCTGGCGGTGCTCGAACAACAACAAACCCCGGTTGCAACCGAGTCGGTCAGTCTCGATGCCCTTGCGGCCGAGTTGATCAGTTCATTCCAACCCCGTATCACCGCGGGTGGCATCACCACACGGACTGACATCCCACGCACACTGCAGATGCCTGCGGAGCGATTTCTGCTGCAACAGGCCATCACCAATCTGCTCGACAACGCCGTCCGCTGGACGCCTCATGGCGGCTCGATTCATGTAACAGCCACCACGCAGGGTAATCACTGCGAGTTCTGTATCGAGAACACCGGCCCATCTATTCCGGACTACGCCTTGTCGCGCATGACGGAACGCTTCTATTCCCTGCCAGACCCGGTAACCGGCCAGAAAGGGACCGGGCCTGGACTCAATTTCGTACTGGAAGTGGCGCTGCTTCATCACGGCAGCTTCGAGATCCGCAACACTTCGAGCGGCGTTGCCGCCACCCTCACACTACCTCTCGATCTCCATGTAAAACCCAAACACGCGACACCGCAGCCACACAGCTGAAACCCATCGTTGGCACCCCTTCGAGTCCGGGATGGGATATGCAGCGTCAACTTCTCTTTCGCGCCCTCGCCGTAGGCGGGCTGATCATCATGCTCCTCATCGCACTCTCGTCCGTATAGGGGGTCGTCTACGAACGGCAAGCTCGCAGCCATGAGGTTCGGGCGGATATCGCACGCAGTGCTGCGGGCAGCCAGCTGATCACGGGGCCGGTGCTGGTACTCGGCTACCGCAAAACGATACGCACCGAAGTAGTGGATCCACCCTCACTGCCTGCGCGGGAGAGCGTCGAAGAACGCGCGGGCACCTTGCACTTTCTTCCGGCAACCCTGCAGATCACCAGCGAGCTTGATACGGAAGTACGCAAACGTGGCATCTTCCCGGTGGATGTCTATCGCACGGTGCTGAAGTTCGATGGAGCGTTTGAACTGGCAGCGCTTTTCGGCATCACCGAACCGGTTGAAGACCTTGCCTTTCGGAACCTCCGGCTGAGCGTCGGCATCAGCGACATCCGGGGCATCGTCGCTGATCTCAAATTGCAGGTGGATGGTGAGCCGGCTTACTTTCAGCCTGGGCCAGAGTCGGCACTGCTCAGCTCCGGCATCCATGTGCCTCTACCCCTCCCCGACCTCAACCAACCGCGCAAAATCCCTTTCAGTTTTTCTCTGGAATTGATCGGCACAGAGGCACTGCGTTTCATTCCCGTCGGACGCAATACCCAGATTGAGATGTCGTCGAAGTGGCCACACCCGGGTTTCATCGGGGAGTACCTGCCAGTTGAACGCAACATTTCAGGGGCGGGCTTTACGACGACATGGAAGACCACATCCATTATAACGAATCTTGATGCCATGTTTGCATCCTGCCGGCCATCAGAGGCGCCTTGCGCAGCGATCGAAGCACGGCATCTCGGCGTAAGCCTCATCGACCCGGTCAATAACTACACACTGTCGGAGCGGGCCACCAAACACAGTCTTCTCTTCATCGTGCTGACGTTCGCCGGCTTCTTCATTTTCGAAGTGATGAAGCAGGTTCGTGTGCATCCCGTGCAATACGCCTTCGTGGGTGCTGGGCTCGTGGTGTTTTACCTGCTGCTGATTTCCCTGTCGGAACACAACGGTTTCGCCGTTGACTACCTGTTGTCCAGTCTTGCGTGCATCACCCTCATCACAACGGACGTGCGCAGTGTTTTCGGTAGTACGGGACGGGCGCTGATTCTGGGCGCGGGACTCTCTGCGCTCTATGGAGCGCTTTACTGTGTGCTGAATGCCGAGGATTTCGCGCTGCTGATGGGTTCTGCGCTGCTGTTCGGTGTGCTCGCCGCAGCGATGATGTTGACGCGGAAGGTGGACTGGTCTCTCCAAACGAAGCCGGAAGCTTCGTGATTCCCCTGAGCGCTGCGCACAAGGATCTGGCGCAGCGCTCATCCAGTCACACGACGAACTTCAACCGTCAGGCCGCAACGAAGTTACCGTGGAACCCCATCGGTACCCGAGCGGGAATCATCGCTGTCGCCACCGGACCAGCCTCAACGTCGTCCGCTCGCAGGATAAAGAGCTCACTCTTCTGTGTATTGCCGTTGAACCCGAGCACGATGAGATAGCCGTCGTTCTCGGATCTGGAGTTGACCCGCGGCGCAAACACTGCTTCACCGAGTAGGTAGCCTTCACCGGGCGTCCAGGTGCGGCGGCGGTTGCCGTTGTGGGTATCGTAGTGCACTACATGGGTGAATCCGCCGAGCCGGTTCGAGGGCGAACCCACCGCATAACCATGCCGGTAGGCATAGGTCGCGAGACGATCATCCGTGCGCGGAAATTCGCAGGCGAAGTCGTCGAACAGCGCTTCCTTGATGCTGTTGGTGTTGTCCGACAGATCCACCGTCCAGCGCCGGAACGTCGGTGCAATACCGTCGCTCGCATCCGCCATGGTGCCGTCAGTCTTCGGAGCAAACTGCGTGGCATTCGATCCGGTGACGTCGGCATGCAGCTTCGAGCCGTCCGTCCATGCATTCATCATGTGGAACATGAACTTCGCGTCGGTGCTGAACCAGCGAACATCCTTGGCCGTACCGTTGCGTGGAATGACACCGAAGTGCGTACCCTTATCCGGTTCCCAGGCCATCATCGGCCCGCCGGTCATCACCCGTTCGATGCTCTGAGTGAGCGGGAAGATCGGAAAGATGGCGTGGCTTTCGGTGACAAAAAAGTCATGCACCATCGCCGAATAGGGCGCGTCGAAAAACTCGTTGCGAATGAGTTTGCCGTCCTTGTCCGCAACGTTGTAACGCAGCATCTTGCTGGCGGGGCCGCCAGCGGAGTAACCGAAGAACACCATCTCACCCGTCTTGGCATCGATCTTCGGATGTGCCGTGATCGGCCCCTTGATCTGGCCATCGAAGTCCACGGTCTTGCGCGTTGCGAGGGTCTTGTGCTCCATCTCGACTGCGAGCGCCCCTTCCATCAGCGCCAGAAGCCGCCCGTTATGGTCAACGATGTTGGTGTTGGCAGTGTTGTATTCCTCATTGATCACGGAAGGATCAGAGAACATCGGGTTGCCGAACACGCCGTACAGCTTTTTGCCCGCGACACGTTCCAGTTCGTATTTGCGGGTGCGAACCCAGCGGTTGCGCCAGGAAATCCGGCCACCTTCGATGTTGAAACAATGGATCATGCCGTCACCATCGAACCAGTGATACTGGTCACCATCGCGGGGAGCGTGCAACGGATCTGGACCGTTGCGGTAATACGTTCCCGCGAGGTCGTCGGGTAGTTCACCCTGCACGATCAGGTCGGGGGCATCACACTCCATACCCAGCGGCGCATAGGGGCCTTGGAGGAATTGGTCATTCGGCATCGGTCGGGTCATCTCGGGTCTCTTCTCAAGTAACGTGAGGAGGATTGTACCGAGTCAGTCCAGCTACGTTCAGTCGGATAATGTTGCGGTCACCATCTCCCGCGCCTCGGCGACGATGCGTTCAAGATGCGTTTCATCCCGGAAGCTCTCGGCGTAGATCTTGTAGATGTTCTCGGTACCTGACGGGCGCGCTGCAAACCAGCCGCTCGCGGTGGTGACCTTGAGACCGCCAATCGATGCGTTGTTTCCAGGCGCCGAGGTCAGCCGTGCTGTTATTACATCGCCCGCAAGGGCCGTTGC
>VGVE01000205.1 GCA_016874135.1 Gammaproteobacteria bacterium
CCCCCTCCCACCCCCCTCCTCCCCTCCATCGAGGGGTCGTTTTGGGCATGGTTTGCGTTAGCGGAAACAAGGTCCGAATAAAATGAGAACTAAACTTCTCAAATTATCTGGACCTTCGTTGGAGCCAGTTTGGGGAGGGGTAGGAGTCGCGGTAGAGCTCACGGAGGGCGGCTTCGATGGTGGCCTTCTGGCGGCGCTCGGCGGCGCGTTTGGGGTCTTGGGCCATGTCCTGTCGCCAGCACCACACTGCCATCGCAAGTGCTTCAACGCGGTCATCGTGGTCAAGACACCCACGCTGCCGTGTGATTCGCGTGATTTGGTGCTGAAGAACCTCGTCCTTTGCGGCTTCTGGGTGGATCACAAGTCGGTGCTGATTCAGAATTGGCTCGAGATTCTCGATAATTCTGACTTCCTTCTGACCGCTGACCCGCACCGTCTGAACGCCGCACGACCAGCCACCAGGGATTTGCGGATCATCGTTTTGCTCAACAAACAGCCGTTGAAGGTACGGCTCGAGCAGTTGCGCCATCATGCCCTGCCCAAAGTTGTCCTCAACGTAAACTTCGGTGACTCGCTGGCTTCGAGCCTTTGCAGCGATTTCCTCGAGCGTGTCGGGGCTGTAGCCACCGGGTAGCCCACCGACTTCCTTGACCCAAAGATACCCGTTCATGTGGCTAACTACGGCGAAACCAGTCTCATCTTCGCCCTTTCCGCTGGGATCTACCCACATCCTCGTTCCTGTGTAGTTGCTCCACTCCTTATCGAACATGATGGGCGACAGGAACCCATCGGTTCCGAAGCCGAGCGAAGGGACATCCTCGACGCGCGTTGACTGACCCGCGGAGTTGGTTGTACCCCAGGCAATGGTGTTTGGGGCTCGGTCACGGTCCATTGCAAAGCAGATGAAATCGGCGAGTCGCAGGGGCGTCAGGAGGTCGCTACCGAGCTTCCACTGAAGCAGGTACTGCATCCGATACTTCGAGCGACCCTCGGACGCTTCGCGCGCGGCAAGTTCTTCTAGACCGAATCTATCTGGCCATGTCAAATCGCCCAAGTTCATGCCCTCAAACATGGGGCCAAGTGGGCATCCACAGCCGTCATCGCCGGGGTGACTGACGGGCCATGCTAGCATCTTATAGCCACCTGCTAGAAGGTGCTGATACAGAGTCTCTTCGTGATGTGGCGTGCCGAGGTAAACCACGTCGCCGCCGGGGATGAGTATGTTCTCAAACTCGGCGACCTGATCCCGCAGTCGATGTCTCATGTCGAGCGTAAGCGTGTTCTCGCTCGTCTCAACGTCATCGGCGACGATGCAGGTGGATCTGCTTCCTGTGATCTGACCTGTGATGCCATAGGCACAGAATGACGGGGTACGGTCTGCATCTGCGCCCATGACATCAAACATGAGAGCGGAATCGCGCTGCCCTGCTTTGCGATCTGGCGCGAGGTGTTGCAGGAACCGAGCCGTGCCGATCCACTTGCGCGCGAGGTGGAGCGACTCCTTTGCTGCTCGCTCAGACTTCGAGACATAGGTGATCCGCTCATGCTTGGCGTTGGTAAACAGACGCCAGCAGCAGTAGGCGATGGTCACCCATGTCTTTGCTGCACCACGCCACGCGAGGATGCCACGTCGTGATGGGCCGTGTTGCAGGTAGCGCGCAATCTCGATGTGGTGTCGAGGGATGCGCTTGAGTCCGATCTCGCGCCACAGTTCTTCAAGGAAGAACGGGAAGTCCTCCGCGAGATGCTTGAGGTACGCGCGAGTCTGATCGTTCACGTCGTTGGCCGTGCCTTATCGAGCGCCCTTCCTGCGGTTGGTTGTTCGGCTGACTGCCCGCAAGTTGCTGCGTGCGTTGCTGCCGCCACGAGACAGGGGAACCCTGTGATCCACTTCGCGGCTGTCGCCGACAGCAATCCCGAGCTTCCGTCGAGCGATGTTTCGTTCGCTGCGATTCTTCCTTTGCTCTGGCTTCGAGTGGTACTCACGGTATTCCTTCGCGTAGTTTCGTTTCATGTGTTCTCCTGTTTTGTGATGAGCCGCGCGGTCCAGGTTGGTCGCTTGGTTCGGATGATGTTTCCCTTGTCGATCTCTACAACTGCGATTGCTGCGCCCCATTGACTGGTGTCTCTGCGCGCCATCCATTTTGGCTGAAGGGGGCCGACAGTCCCGACGTTCATGTACCAATATGGCAAGGGAACACTTCGAGTTCGTCTGCATTGGGTCAGCGGGACGGGGCGGTGGGTATGCCCACGGATGAACAATCGGTGGGCAGCACCGCCGGTCATGTTGAAGAACTGGAGCGCCTCGAGCTCGTCAGAACTCTGACCGCAATCAAACCCATGTGTAAGTACAACGGGACCGAGTTGGAGACAGCCGCTTGGGTCTTTGCGGTACGGTGTCCAATGCCATTTCTGTGCTTCGGACGCAAATGGCTCGCTCCGCATGAAGGTGGTCACATCTCGCAGATCGCGCGGGATGCGGCGTGGGTCGCAAATTAGAAGATTGTCGTCGTGGTTCCCCATGATGATGTGCAGGTTGCACGACCGAGGCAGCACCTCACGAATGGACTTCAGGAACGCCGATGCGTGCCGATATTCGTCCAAGAGCGAGTGCTCGTTTTCGTCTGGGTGAACACTTGCAGCCGACGCCTCAAACACATCGCCACAGTGAACAAAGTGGCTTGGTTTGATATCGTCAAGTTGTTTCAGCAGCCATTTGTGTGTTTCGGGCGGGGTAAACGGCGAATGGCTACAACTGATCGCCGCGATGCGGCGTAAGCTCAAGCAACGTCCTCGTCATCGGCAAGGTCGCGTGGCCGAAACCGTATCCCGCGCTTGCTCATCTCTGATACCAGGTCGTTGAGTGGGCTGTCGGCAGTTTCGATTGAGTTGATGCCGTTGTCCTTGAGAAGTCCGCGGACGGCGTTGAAGTCGGCCGCGGTCGCCATGATGCGAGTGGGCTGTCCGTCTGGTCCGATTGTTTCCCGTCCGTCCCGCAGCACCTCGAGCATCCGCTGTGCAAGCAGACGCTGAAGATCGCTGTAGATTTTGTCGCTCATTGTGGTCTGAGTCCTGTTCGTGGCTTTGGGCGCTCGGTGTCACTGGGATTCAACAAAGGCGGTCTAAACCCAAGTATCTCAATAGGTCCAACAGTCTTGTGAATCAACCGTGAGCCAATCCAATTCTGAAACGGAAGAACCTGCTTGACTCGATACCAGGCGTTTGGGTCACCTTTCGCATAAGAGAAGCTCGCTTCAACCCCTCGAGCGGCAAGTTGGGGCGCTGCCCCACCCAACGAACCGAGCCGTTCCCACGCACCAACATCTCGTACACCAGCTTCTCGTGGGATGGATCCAAATGTTCCAGAGGGAATCTTCACTCCAAGCAACCGACTTGGCCCAACGTTGAAGTTGTCGAGGTATCCAAGCGTTCTCATTATGTTTCCAAGTACAGCTCCCTGCTGAATCGCGCCGTACAGCTCGGAAACAGGATCATCGACAAGCGCGCGGACGCTATCGTCGTAACTGCGCCGATCCGACAATGCAAGCGTTGTGGTCCGCAAAATCCAGCCATTGATTACTTGTGCTGCAATCAGCGGCGCAAGTTCCTTCATCTGCATTTGTGCCATCGGGCGAAGCCGTTGGTTGTTGTATGCCGTGATGAATGACGCAAACTGATTGACCAGTCTCATCATTGGAATCTTGTCATCAATGATCGGCTTGTCCGCCACGCTCGGAGTGACATTGCGAAACCGTCTTGCGCTGTCGCGCACCTTGACCATGAGTGTTCGTTGAAGTTGAGCGGTTTCGCTGTCCCATGTATCAAGCATTGGGTGAACGATTCGGCTTGAGCGCAAAAAGGAATCAAACGGCATTGCGCTTGCGCTTGAACCGTCATACATCAGACCGTGCTTATGAATTTGCTCCATCACGGTCTTTGCATTGCTCGCATCAATGCCGAGTCGGTTCGCGCGCGCCATCTCGGTTGGCTTGATGGCCTTGCCTAGCGCAAGGTTGCGCGCAGCATCAATCGTTTCCTGCATGTCAATAAGCGTTGCCCATCGGCGCGTCCAGTCGTTGACAAGATTCAAGCCAATGAGATCACTGAAACGTCTTGCATTGCTTTCTGAATGTTTGTCGATCCATCCAGATATGTGCCGCACAGATTCGCTTCCACCGAAGCCTCGTTGATTCAGGATGTAGTCGGTATCTTCGCGCGTCAGTCTGGTCATCTGCGATCCCATGTGCATGA
>VGVE01000206.1 GCA_016874135.1 Gammaproteobacteria bacterium
GTTCGTACCAGGAGACCGGTTTTCATGTCAGCCATCCTCCAGCTCGAAGCTAATACGGTTACGGACACCGGCGACGTCGATGGGCGCGCCATCCACCACCTTGGGTTTGTACTTGAACTTCAGCGCCGCGTTCAAGGCCGCATTGTCGAAGATCCCCGGAGGCTGCGACTCTACCACCACGGGATTGATCACCGAGCCCAGCTTGGTGACCGTGAATTCCACGACCACAAAGCCTTCGATACCACGGGTCTGCGCACGGCGTGGATACACCGGAGCAACCTTCACGATCGGCAGGTATTCCCCGTCAGAACTGAACCCGCCGGTACCGCCGACATTCAGATCCACCTTGACCTGTACAGCCGACACATCCACGCCCATCGTCGATGCAGAGCTGTCAAAACTCTGCTTCGGCGCGCTGGGTGGCGGTTCATCCGGTGGTGGCGGTGGCTTCGGCTTACGTACCTTGGTCGCGACTTCCTGATCGTCCTGGAGCCGGACGAAATCCGTAATGCGAACCTTGCTGCCTTCTTCCAGGATGTTGTCATCGTTGGCGATGAGCACCTGCATCATGTAGAAGAGCGCGAGCGTGATGATGAAGCTGAGCACCACCCCGATCACATATCTCACCATAATTCGATTCTCCCTACGCCTCGGTGGAGATGGCAACTTCGGTCAGCCCTGCTCCCCTCGCGGCATTGAGCACGTTCATCAGCGCTTCGTGTTTGGCCTTGCGGTCCGCCTGGATCACCATGCCGCCCTTCGGGTTTTCTGCGTGCAGACGCTCGATGTGTGCCCGTATGGCCTGGGCATCCACTTTCTGGTTGTCGATCCAGATGTCGCCCTTTTCCCCGACGGCGACGATCACGCTGACCGTCGGCTTCTGGTCAGCCGTTTCCGCATCCGGACGGGTGACATCGATGCCTGCGCGTTTGATGAACGTGGCCGTCACGATGAAAAAAATCAGCATGATGAACACGACATCGAGCATCGGCGTCAGGTTGATGTCGCCATCAGCGCTACTGCCGCCAGCGGCCTTGCGCTTCTTGATCATGTCTTCACTCCTCTCATTTCGAGGACCTTTTCGAGGATCTTTTCGAAAAACAATTTCGGTCTGAACGCCGGATCAATGATCCAGCGTCAGGTGGTCTTCAAGCATCTCGGTCTCATAGTCGACCTTCTGCTTCAGAAAGGTGCTGGCGAACAAACCTGAGAGCGACGCGATCATGCCTGCCATCGTCGGAATGGTGGCCTGCGATACGCCGGACGCCATCGAGCGGGCATTACCACCCTGGGTCGCCATGGCATCAAACACCGCAATCATGCCCGTCACTGTGCCGAGCAAACCCAGAAGGGGGCACAACATCACACAGGTCTGGATCAGGTTCAGGGTTCCGGAAATCGAAGAAGATGCTTCAGAAATCAGCTTCTCCCTCACCTGGTGCGCTGACCAGGACTTTCGTTCCGGCCGACCTTCCCAAGCCTCCGTTGCCGTACGCACCACATCTTTGTGCTCGGACTGAAAATAGACGATGCGTTCGACGATCAGAACCCACATGAAGAACGTGAGCGCGGCGATGAACCAGAGCACATCGCCACCCTGCTCCATGAATCCCATGATCGTCAGATAGATACGGTCCATTCCGAACGGCCTCCTTTGGCCTCGGGTCTACGGTCAGCCGAGGGGCTGACCGCTTCGCTCCGCGTGTTCTGCAATCAGCCCGGCACTCTGTTCTTCGAGAACGTGCATTATTCCGCGGGACTTCGCAGCCACGACGGCATAGAGCAACGTCGTCGGGATCGCCACAACCAGACCCTCTACGGTCGTGACCAGTGCCTGGGAGATACCGCTCGCCATCACTTTCGGATCGCCGGTACCAAACAGCGTGATCTGCTGGAAGGTCAGGATCATACCGGTCACCGTTCCGAGCAGACCGAGCAGCGGCGCGACGACCGAGATCACCTGGATCAAGTTGATGTTCTTGGTCAGCTTGGGCCCTTCCGCCAATATCGCTTCCCCGAGTTTCAGCTCGAGTGTCTCGAGGTCCACGTCCTTGTTCTCTTCATAGACTTTCAGGACACGACCCAGCGGGTTGTCGGAATTCGGAGTGGAGGATTTCTTCTGCGCGTCGACCTTGTTGCCCATCAGGGTCAGGGTAATCCATCGCTCGATGGACAGCAGGATGCCGATGATGCCGACGATGATGATGACGGCGCCGACTTCTTCACCCTGGCCATCACACCACGGCAACCAGCATTCGCCTTTCGAGATCCCGCCCATCATCGAACCGATACGATCGGCCCAGGTGTCTTTGTCCACCTGCAGAGCGAGCAGCGAGCCGCGGGTCGGATCGAGGCCGAACTCTGTTACCTCGCCTTTCTCAGCATCGATCAGGTCACCCGTCGTGCCGGTGAACTGGCCGGATGGTTGCCGTGGGAGTTCGACCAGCGCCTGGCTGGAGGGATCGAACTGCACGTAGCCGTCTTCTCCGGCGATCACGAAGGAACCAGCGCGAACCACTTCGCGGTCACCCTTTTCACCGTTGAGGAGCTGTACCGAAGTGGTGAACTTGACGATGCGGCCGGATTCGGTCATTTCCCGCTGCAGTTCGAACCACAGCCTTTCCATCTCTTCGATGGTGGCGAGCTGGCTGGACTTGCCCATCTTCTTGGCCAGTTCGTTCAGCCACTCCCCGCGGTTCGGGAACTGGGCGGAAATGATCGAACCTTCGAACTGCCCGCGTGTGTCGCCGGCCACCTGCTGCAACACGCCAAACAGTTCACGCAATGAACCGAGGCGCTTGTCGAGGGCTTCTTGAAGGTCGCCAATCTTGATTTCGTTGGCTTCGAACGTGGTTTCAAGACGCTCAGAGCGTGACTCTTCGCCACGACGCTGCGCCTGAGCTTCGCCAAGCATGCGCTGCTGGGCAGCCTTGTCGCGGGCGAACTGGGCTTCGCGCTGCGAGTGCTCGCGGGACTCGACCACTTTGGCTTGACGCACCGCTTCGAGCAGCCCGTCGAGGGAGTTCTGCTGTACGACCTTCAGGTCACTGGCAGGCGCTGGGGCTGCTTCAGCCGCCGGAACAGCCGCTTCTTCGGCAACGGCAAATTGCGCCGCCAGAGCGACCGCTGACGCAATCAGAAATTTGTTCAGTTTCATTGTGCTGCCTCCGGACCGGCGACCGGCAGGGTGATCAGATCAACCGCCAGTTGCTTGCGCGCCATCTTGATACCGTTTCGCACGGACTGGGAGAAATCGTCAGAGACGGCTTCCCACTGCTTGGTGTCCTTGTTCCAAACGCCGGTCTCTTCACCGTCGAGGGATTGGTACGCGAGGACGATCCGGCCCACTTTGAGAATATCCACCTTGCGCTCAGTACCACCGATGTTGATGGTCTCGCTGTAGGACTCCATGGTGCGGCCATACTCGTTCTCGATCTGGTACGCCCGGAACACCTGGTTGAATTTTTCCGACACGATCACATCAGCACGTTCGAGTGTGGCTCGAAGGTTGGCCACCCGCTGGTTGCGCTCATTGAGCAGGAACGGCAGGTCCAGGGACACGAACTGTTCGAGACCATCCACCATCCGCAGCATGAACGGGCTCACCTGACGCTCGATCAGCGTCACATCGTCGATGCTCTTGGTGAGATCGGCCATTTCCTGGTTCTGGTTGTCGACCTGCTTCTGCAGCTGCCGGTTGTAAACCTGCAGCCCCTCGATTTCCTTGAGCACGGTCTTGTAGTCATTGAGGAGATTGCGTGTCTCTTCCGTCAGTGCATCGATCTTGGCCTGCGATCGCTTGGCCTCATCGTTCATTGACTTGGTCACTGAGAAGACGTCGTTCAGCGTTGCCGCGCCCGCCGTCCCCGCGACCACGCAAAACAGCCCCAGGGCAAAGACCCTCGTGATGTTCCTGATGTGGTGTCTCATGTGGATTCCTACGAATGTCGTTTTACTTATCGCCCAACGCTGCTTTGCGAAATGCCAGCAACGGGTTTGCCCCCGGACCTGCCAGATCGCCGAAACGCGTTAACGAACTCTATTTGATTTCACGCCTCCAGCGCGCGCGAACAAAGCCGCATGCTGACCGGAGAAGATGAGGTATCCAGGTGAAATCTCGTAGCTTGCGGATGGAACTGCCCATAGCTACTACTTCGCCACCTGACCATCCCGCCCCTCTTTGCGCAACCCAAGCTTCAACAAAGGTTCTGGTGAA
>VGVE01000207.1 GCA_016874135.1 Gammaproteobacteria bacterium
GGCAGGCGTGAAAGACGTCGATGCCATCATCACCTCGTGGGGTCTGCGCATCGACGTCGAAGTGATCAGGGCGATGCAGCGCTGCGTGGTGATCGGTGTGGGCAGCGTAGGTGTAGACATGGTGGATATCGCCGCAGCGACGAATGCCGGCATTGTCGTGACCAACGTACCGGACGTATTCATCGAAGAGGTCGCGGACTACGCGATGATGCTGCTTCTCAATGTTTCGCGGCTCACACCCATGATGGTGCGCATGGCACGTGATGGGCAGTGGTACCAGGCACGGCCGAAGCTGAGCCTGATCCCGCGGGTGTACGGGCAGACCCTCGGTCTCTTTGCGTTCGGTAACGTGGCGCGGTGTACCGCACGACGCGCCCAGGCGTTTGGCTTGCGGGTGATCGCCTGTGACCCCTATGTGAGTGAACTCGAAATGAGTGCGCTCGGCGTTGAACCGGTGAGCTTCAATGAACTGCTCGAACGCAGCGACTTCCTGTCGATTCATGCGCCGCATAACGCCGAGACGGAACATGCGATCAATGCAGCGGCATTTTCCCGCATGAAGCCCTCGGCAGTGGTCATCAACACGGCGCGTGGCCCCATCATCGATGAAAAAGCACTGATCGAAGCACTGCGCAGCGGCACTATCGCCGGGGCCGGGCTCGATGTGCTCGAACAGGAGCCACCCGCGCCTGACAATCCGCTGCTGACCATGGAAAACGTCGTGGTCACGCCACACGTTGCTTCGGCAAGCACCCGCATGCGTCCGGAAACGCGCCGCCGTGCTGCGCGTGAGGTGGCCCTGGTACTGCGCGGCCGATGGCCCATGAGCTGTGTCAATCCGACAGTCTTGCCGCGTGTCACGCTGGAACGGTGGCAGCCCTATCCGATGAGCCGGGGACCAAACCGGTGACCTCGCCTCACGACGGGAGAGGCACCATGATTGGGTGGGCCGCATCGGCAGCGGAGGCGAGATCGTGACCAACGGAACCGAAGGATTTCCGCTCGCGGGACTGAAAGTCCTGGACTTCACCCGGGTGCTCGCCGGCCCGTTCGCGGGACGCATGCTCTCCGACCTCGGTGCGGATGTGGTCAAGGTCGAACCGCCGGACGGAGACGTCACCCGCATCTGGGGACGCATAAAAGGTGGCGTGCCCGGTTACTACCATCAGCAAAACGCAGGCAAACGCAACATCTGCATCGACTTGCGTGCGCAGGGCGCCAGGGAGCTGGTTCTGGCTCTTGTGCGCGAGGCGGACATCCTTCTCGAAAATTATCGCCCGGACGTGATGCCGCGGCTCGGTCTTGGGTACGACGCGCTGCGGGCGATCAATCCGCGCCTCATCATGTTGTCGATCTCCGGATTTGGTGCGGGTGGTCCGGAATCCAAACGCGCCGCCTACGCACCGGTGATTCATGCCGAAGCGGGTTTGATCAATCGCGCGATGCGACGCGGTGAGATTCCCGCGCGTGACCTCCCGCTGTCGGTGGCGGATACCAATGCATCGCTGCATGGTCTGGTGGCGGTGTTGTCAGCCGTGATCAATAGGCAACATACCGGTACGGGGCAACACATCGACATGGCCATGATCGATGCGACTGCGGTGACCGATGATCAGCTGCACTACGATCTCGAAGATTCCGAAGACACGGGGCCGTTACGCAACGATTATTACCAGACCGGTGCTGGGCTGATTCTGGTCTCTGGTGATTTCCGCGCGGTCTACAACGGGCTGGTTGCGCATCACGGCTTTGCTGATCCCGTTAAGCCGGGCATGGACAAGGATCAACGAATTGCCGCACGGCGTGCGGCGGTGACCGCGTTCATGGCCACACTGCTGGATACCCAGGCGATCGATGCCGTGATGGATAAAATGAACTTCGCCTGGGGTATCGTGCGCGACCCCGCGACACTGCAGGATCAGGCGACGATCCGCCATCGACACAGCATCATCCAGATCGATGACCGCGAAGGTGGCACGCGGCCGATCCCGCAATCGCCCTACCGGTTTTCATCGGCCAAAGCCGGTGTGCGCGGGCCAGCACCCCATCGTGGGGAACATAACCACGCGGTGCTGGCGGATTGGCTCGGGCTTGGGTCTGACGACGTGGATCAGCTGCTCGAAGCGGGCGTGTTGCAGAAAGACAGGAAAACACTCGGCTGAGTGATTTGCGCAGAGCCGCAAATACCCGATCACCAGAACATAAGGGGAGATCATGGCGGAGAAAGACCGCAGCGGTGCGGAGAGCCTGGTACAGACGTTTGTAGATACCGGCGTAAACGTGTGTTTTGCAAACCCGGGCACATCGGAAATGCACTTCGTTGCGGCACTCGATTCCAATCCGGATATGCGCTGTGTGTTGGGTCTTTTTGAAGGGGTCGTCACCGGCGCCGCCGACGGTTATGGCCGCATGAAAGGGCTACCGGCGGCAACGCTCCTGCATCTTGGCCCCGGTCTCGGCAATGGTCTCGCCAACCTGCATAACGCCAAAAAAGCGCGCACACCCATCGTCAACGTCATCGGCGACCATGCAACCTATCACCGCAAGTACGATGCACCACTGACTTCGGATGTCGAAGGGATATCGAAGACGGTTTGCCACTGGGTGAAAGTGTCAGAGTCAGCGGATACCGTCGCGGCGGATGGGGCGCTCGCTGTGCAAGCCGCACTGACCCCACCGGGTCAGGTGACCTCGCTGATTCTGCCTGCAGACACCGCCTGGAACAGGACCCGCGCCAGCGCTGCGCCGTTCCCGCGTGTTGCGCCACGCCCCGTCTCTGGTGCGGCGGTAGATGCAGCCGCGAAAGTGCTGCGCTCCGGGGAGCCGTGTGTACTGCTCTGCAACGGCCACCTCACCAGCGAACGTACGGAATTGCTCGACCGGATTTCAAAGCGCACTGGCGCGCGCTGGCTCGGCGATACGTTCATCCCGCGCATGCAACGCGGTGCAGGCCGGGTGGATACGGTACGTCTGCCGTATTTCGGTGAGCAAGCCGCGGAAGTACTGACGGGTACGAAGCACCTGATCATCGTTTCGTCACAACCGCCGATTACGTTCTTCGCCTATCCGGACAAACCCAACTGGCTGACCCCTGAAGGCTGTGCGCTGTATACGCTGGTTGAGAGGGAAGGGGACGTGGATGGTGCGCTCGCCGCACTGGGTGAAGCGGTGGGGATCAAAGACACGCCGCCCAACATTATGAAACTCGAACGTCCCGGATTGATGAGTGGGGCGCTTAATCCACTCTCCATCGCGGCAGCGGTCGCGCATCATCTGCCGGAACACGCTGTGGTGGTCGAAGAGGGCGGTATGTCCGGTGGTCCCTCGGTTCAGGCAACACGTACTGCTGCGCCACATGACTGGTTGTGTCTGACAGGTGGGTCCATTGGTTATGGAATTCCCTGTGCAACCGGCGCAGCTGTCGCCTGTCCTGGCCGGCGGGTAGTAAATCTGCAGGCGGATGGCAGCGGCATGTACACGGTACAGGGGCTGTGGACCCAGGCGCGGGAGCAGCTCGATGTCACCACCGTGATTTTCGCCAACCGCAAGTATGCGATCCTGCAGGTCGAGTTCGGCCGCGTGGGTGCCCACAACCCCGGCCCGAAGGCGATGAGCATGCTTGATCTGACCCGCCCGGAACTCGACTGGGTGGCTATCGCCAAGGGCATGGGTGTCCCTGGACGGCGGGTGAACACAGCGGATGAATTCAACCGCGCCTTCGCGGAGTCAGTAGTGACACCCGGTCCCTTCCTCATCGAAGCAATCATCTGAGGATCGACATGATTCACCTCAATGTGATCCTGCGTGTGAAGGAAGAAAACGACGTCCGGCGAGTGCGGGAACTGCTCACCGAAACCGCCTGCCGTTCAAGGGATGAGCCAGGTTGCGAGCGCTTCGAGATTTATCACTCACAAACTGACGCACGCGTCTTTCTGCTGGTCGAATGGTGGCAAGACCAGGGTACACTCGACGAGCACAGGAAGGGTGTGACCTTCACAACGTTCTACACACCGAACGTTCTGCCGTTAGTGGAACGCCAGCCGCACCCGTCGGACAGGATCGCCTGAAGGGTTATCGCGCCTGCTCAAAGATTCGCGCCGCGCGCAGGGTCAGTCCTTCCGTCACGCTCAGGAAGTGGTTGCTGTCGGCGAGTGGCACATCCGGAAACACAGCGCTGACACATTCCC
>VGVE01000208.1 GCA_016874135.1 Gammaproteobacteria bacterium
CGGAGTTGCTAGAGGTGGAAGAGGGGTGTGCAACCGTCCTGATGGATGGTGCCGATGCGCTGGTTCGCACCCCGACGGAAGCTGCCGCAGTTGATCGCGCGAATCTGGTTCTCGCACTGTCTAGTCTCGAAGTTGCCAATATCCGCTTTATCAACGGCGAGCTTGAAGAACCGGAGGAGGCGGGACTTGCTGCCAGCAATCTGGAGTATGTCGACACATCGGAGTCGCCGCTGGAGTATCTCGTTAACCAGTGGCATGTCGGCAGGGGAATCAACCTGCTCCAGGGAGCGTTCGCGCCACCACGGAAAAAGAATGCGGTTAGCATCCTTGGGCTGCGCGTTGCTGCCGTTGCGATGGCGTGGATAGCGCTGGCGTGGATACTCATGCTTGTCGAAGGATTCTGGGCGTCGTCCCGAGCCGCGGGGCTTGAAGCTGAAGCCAACGCGCTTTACGTCAGTTGGTTTCCGAACGAAGGAACTGTCCGCAATCTTCGCCGCTCACTGGCGGAAAAACTGGGCCAAACCTCGGGCGATTCAGGTCTGGGGTTTCCTTCGATGACTGTGGCGCTGGCAGAGGCGCTTGATCCTTCCGCTGCCGTACGTTCGATTGAGTTCGATCAGCAGGGCGGTGAACTGCGTGTGGAAGTCGTAATGCCGAACCATGCTGAAGTGGAAAGCTTGCGCTCGCGGCTATCGGCCAGCGGGCTCGACGCGGAATTGCTCAACGCCACACACGAAGAAAACACCATTCGCGCCTTGATCGTCATGCGGCAGCCAACATGAACAGGCTTTTCACGTGGTTTGAGACAACCCCTGTTGGACAGGCATACCTCGCAAGGGGTGATTCGGATCGGTTCATCATCGCAGTTGTGGCCAGCCTGTTCGTTCTGACGATTCTGTGGCTTGTTGCGTGGAAACCGATCGCCGATTGGCACGATGACGCGGTCAGTCGGTTGAGCAGTGCGGGTGGCGCGCTGGACTACCTGAAAGCCAACGAAGCGCTGGCACGACGAGTCGCCGAAAGGGGAGGTGACCAGGCCGGTTCCCTGATCCCGCTAATCACGCGGGCAGCCAATACCCAGCAGTTGACCTTGAACCGTCTGCAACCCGAAGCCAATGGTGTACTCAACGTGATTCTTGAGAACCAGTCATTCGATCGAGTATTCCAATGGATTGCGCAGCTGGAACAGAACAATGGCATCCGTGTTCGCAGACTCAATATTCGCAACACCGACATTTCCGGTACCGTGAATGCGCAGATCCGATTCCAGGGAAGCGGTTGAGTTTCCGGGATCTGTGTCATATCCATAAAAGCGAGTACGAACTCGCCGCAGGTCCAGTCGCGGTATACGTACGGAATCCGCGGTTCTTTCGCTGTATTCAAGACACGTTCTCGATGCGGACAATCATTCCAGACGAACGCTTTCGCAAACCGCGCATCCCACGTGCCGCACGCCACTTTGGGGCATTGCGCTTCAATTCCATCGGACATATCCGGTGCGTAGCAGCCGATCTGAATGAAGTCAGAGCAGCCCGTTGAGACCCGGCGCGCATTCTCCGGTTTCAGGCATCGACTTCCAAACGCAAACGATCGCAATCGCTGAAGCGTTGCAGCGCTACTAAACATCAGGCTGATCAGCGGTAGAGAAGTTGAAGCGCACCTATAGTGCACACAGTGTCGGTAGACATGCGATCACGACAACCACGAGAAAGATCGTGAGAGGACGACTCAGCAAGGGTGTAGGAGAAAAACGCGAAAGGGGCGGACACGGAAGAAGCTCTCGACAGAAACAAGCCGAAGGCCGGCTGTATTTCTAAAATCGGATGTAATTTAACATAATATAGATTATGCGGGATAAATTGGTACAGGCGTCCGTACGCGGCAGCCTGTATCAGCGCCGTCAGGGTTCGGATTTGGTGCTGGCAAGGACTTCGGACTCTTGAGGACCCTGGCGGTGTTGGCCACCAATTCACTTTCAGGAACTGAGCCGGATCAGTTCATCAACGTCCGCAATCCGGAAACTGCGAATTCCAAAACACCCGGGATGACCAGCACCCGTGCGGAGCGTTGTGATGACAGGCACGGTCAGGCACCGAATGGCGGGGCAGACTGGTGAAGTCGTTGCCCTTCCCTCTCGTTGACTCAGCCAGGCAGCGGGGCGGGAAGAGACGACCTCGATTCAAAGTCTAGGCGTGTTCATCCGGATGCCGCTGCGTCTTACGTCTCAGAAGGCACACGCAGATCGGGGAACACGCCCTGTTTCAGCTTGCTCCTGATCCACGTAGAACGACCGGGATGACTCGCAGCAGAATCTGCAGATCAAGGCCCAGTGTCCACGTATCGATGTACTGCAGATCGAGTTCGAGCCACCGGTCGAACGACAATGCGCTGCGGCCTGACACCTCTCGCAGGCAGACGATGCCCGGTCGGACGCTGAAGCGCTTTCGCTGGATGCCGCGATCGAAGAGGCTGACATCACGCACCGACATTGCCCGCGGTCCGACCAGCGACATCTGCCCCACAAACACATTGATCAGTTGCGGCAGTTCATCAAGGCTCGTCTTGCGGATGAAACGTCCGACACGCGTTACCCGCGGATCGTTGGTGATCTTGAAGATGGGACCTTGCGCTTCGTTCAGGTGCTCGATCTCCTGCATGCGTGCTTCAGCATCTACATACATGCTGCGGAACTTGATCATGCGGAAGCGTCGCTTGTGCAACCCGACGCGTTCCTGCAGGAAAAAAACGGGCCCTCTGGAGTCCACCTTTACGGCTATCGCCACAGCCGCCATAACCGGGACCAGCAGCGGCAATGCCAGCGTCACCAGGACGATGTCCATCATCCGCTTGACCAGCAATTTGTTTTGGTCAAGCAACACCGGCGCAAAACTGAGCAGTGGAATGCGGTTCTGGTAATCAAGCTGGACAGTTGCGTCCATGTCATAAAAATCAGCGAGAATCTTCAGCTCGATGCCCTGCTCCGCACAGATGTCTGCAATGGTGCCGATATCGTTGAGCCGTGAGCGCGGCAACGCGACCACCAGCTCGTCAACGACCTGTGCGGAAACGATCCTCTCAATGTCTTCGAGCGTGCCGATGACCGGCGTGCCCTCACAGACCTGGCCGACACGGGAAGCATCGGGATCAACGCAGCCGATCACTTCCACACCCCACTCCGAGTTCGGCATGGCCCGGGTGATGTAATAACCGGCGCGAGGTCCTGAACCAACAACCAGCACCTTCGTGTAGTTCTCCCGTGTTTCCACTCTCGCTCTGAAGTACCACCAGCGCAGGAAGAACCGTATGAAGATCATCGTCACGAAGTTGATTGACATCGCAGCGATGAGTACTGCCCTGCTGATCAATTCCATACGGAAAAGAAAGACCACCATGGCGAGGAACGCAAACAGGACCAGCGAGTACCTGAACTGTTCAAAAACAATACGAAAGAGCGACTGCCCGGCGAGCGTGGGTTTTGCCCACCCGGACAGTGGCGGTGAGATCACCAGCAACACCGGCAGCAGCAGCATGTGGGTCTGCCAGCCATCGATGTCCATGCGCCCGAGCAGAAGCGCAGCTGCGCAGATCACAGCATAGACAGCCGCGGTCGTCGTCGTGTCGAGGACAACCAGAAGCTGCCGGAGATGCTTCGATTTGGAAAGTGTCATGGCATCGCAGAATCAATCGCGCATTTTGATGATGCGAGAGGCAAACAGTACAAGGCCGACCATGATACCGGTGTACAGCGCAAGGATGCCGGGAGCCTTGACGATGCGCTTCCCCAGCGCTGTCTGGCGCAACGCAACCTGATAACGCGCAAGGCGAACGAGCCCCGCCACCGGCAGTATCGCGTCTGCCGCAGGAGATCGGGGACGAAGCAACAGATGACCTTCATTAGGCATGGGCAGCATGGTACCGACCACCCTTTCGACCGGCGTGATCAGGTTTCGATTCCCTGTATGGAGTAGGTAAAAGCGTTGTTGTTCATGGAAACGCAACCATCAAGTCGCGCAGGGTTACAGGCGCCAATGGACATCAGTGGTACTCAAAGTCCGGACAGGCGCCGAGGGGCGACTGTCTGCAGGCAAAAAGCGGATGACCTTTGGAATGTCTCAGCCTCGAGCAGATTCCGGCGGCAGGCGCCAGATGCGAACCTGTTCAACCCGGGTATGGGTCGCGGC
>VGVE01000209.1 GCA_016874135.1 Gammaproteobacteria bacterium
TCGTCAAAGTGGTTACACTGCGCTTCCGGTTCCGGACTGCCCCGGGTCAGGCGCAGCGAAACCGGTGAAAAAGTGCACAAGAACAAACGCTCGCGAACTCTTGCAGACGATCGCGGGCGAACAATCTCAAGAAGGGGGCGAAATGGGGGGACCACTCTCCGGCGTCAGGGTCATTGAGCTGGCGGGCATCGGGCCGGGTCCGTTCTGCGGCATGATGCTGTCGGACATGGGCGCAGACGTCATCCGCGTTGATCGAATGGGTGCTCCGGCACGGCGTAGCAACGATGTGCTCGCGCGTAACCGGCGTTCGATTGCCGTCGACCTCAAGCAGCCGCAGGGCGTCGAGACTGTATTGCGGCTCGCAAGCAAGGCCGATGCACTCTTTGAAGGTTTCCGTCCCGGAGTCACCGAGCGCCTCGGTCTTGGTCCGGAAAGCTGTATGGCCCGCAATCCCAAACTCGTTTACGGACGCATGACGGGTTGGGGACAGGATGGTCCGATGGCACAAGCGGCCGGGCACGACATCAACTACATCGGCCTCTCCGGCGCGCTGCATGCAATCGGCCGTGCAGGGCAGAAGCCGGTGCCGCCCCTTAACCTGGTGGGTGATTTTGGCGGTGGTGGCATGCTCCTGGCGTTCGGCATGGTCTGCGCACTGCTCGAAGCGCAGAAGTCCGGCAAGGGCCAGGTCGTCGATGCCGCCATGGTGGATGGCGCGGCGTCGCTCATGGCGATGTTCTATACGATGGCCGCCGGCGGAGTGTTCACCGACAAACGCGGTACGAACCTTCTCGACGGTGGCGCACATTTCTACGATACCTACGAAACCAAAGATGGGCAGTTCATCTGTATCGGGTCCATCGAACCGCAGTTCTACGCGTTGCTCGTTGAAAAAGCTGGCCTCGACAAGGAGCGCTTCAGCCAACAGATGAATTCCGCGCGCTGGGGCGAATACAAGGATGAGTTGACCCGGGTATTCAAGACCAAGACGCGTGATGAGTGGTGCGCAATCATGGAAGGCACCGACGTATGTTTTTCGCCGGTGCTTTCAGTCCTTGAAGCACCGAAACACCCGCACAATGTTGCGCGCGGCACGTTCATCACACTTGATGGTGTTGTGCAGCCCGCACCCGCGCCGCGTTTCAGCCGTACTGAAGGGGCGGTTCGCAACAGCGCAAGAATTCCCGGAGAGGACTCCCGGGCTGTACTCGAAAGTGCCGGATTCACCGGCAAGGAAATTGATGCACTGATTTCATCCAAGGTGGTGCCTGCATGAGCGTTGAACTTCTAGATAACGATCGTTTTTTCGGCCTGCGTGTCCGTCGTCAGATCGATGGCAAGACATACCAGGAGTACTTTTCACTGAAAGCTGATGGCAAGCGCATGACGGGCAAAGCCCGCGCTGCCGTGAAAGCCCAGGCGGAAGCCCGGGATGAAGAGCTTTCGGGTATCCAGTCCCGCTCACGGGACAACGCAGCCAAGGCGTTGCAGCTGGATACCAGTGGCCGGGTCAAGGGCATCCTCTTTCGCCTCAAGCGCGAGAAGAGCGGCACCTGGACACCCGTCTTCCAGATCGGCCTCATGTCGCGCATTCGTGACAAGGTGGTCAACACCACGGTGTCGGTCAACCGGTTTGGCCTTGAAGATGCCTGGGTGCGTGCGGTCGAGTTCTACTGTGAACACAAAGGCATCGACAAACGTTCACGCACCTACAAGGAACTTCTGGCCCATCAGCCGAGCAAGCGGGAGCTGAATGCGCTTCTGCGGAGTGCTGGTTGAGGGAGAACCGGTTAAAGGAGAGCCGGTTGAGCTACGAGAGCCTCTATCGACAGGCGCAGAGTGACCCAGAGACGTTCTGGGGTGAACGGGCCAAAGAGATCGAGTGGTACTCTTTTCCCGAGCGTATCCTGGATCAGGATGCGGACGGCGCCTGGCGATGGTTCTCCGGTGGCACTCTCAATACCTGTAATCTCGCTCTCGATCGCCACGTCGCTGCCGGGCGTGGTGACCAGGTTGCGCTGATCTACGATTCGCCAGTCACCGGGCAGATCAGAAAGTTCACCTTTGCGCAGATGACCGAATGGACGGCCCGCGTAGCCGGGGCGTTGCGAGGTCTCGGTGTCGATACCGGTGACCGGGTCATTCTGTACATGCCCATGGTTCCAGAAGCCGTAGTGGCGATGCTCGCCTGTGCACGGATCGGCGCTATCCACTCAGTGGTGTTCGGCGGCTTCGCGCCCCCCGAACTCGCAACACGAATCGATGACGCAGAACCCAAGGTGTTGCTTACCGCCAGTTGCGGCATCGAGTTTGATCGGATCATTCCCTACAAGCCGCTGGTCGATGCGGGGCTTGAACAAGCCCGGCACAAGGTGGCGAGCGTGGTGGTACTGCAGCGGCCGCAATGTGCCGTGCAGCTGTCCCATCCTCGGGAACTGGACTGGTCGGCATGGGAGCGCGCGGCGACACCTGCTCCATGTGTGCCGGTTCGATCCACCGACCCGCTGTACATCCTGTACACGTCGGGAACCACCGGTAAACCCAAAGGGGTGGTGCGTGACAACGGCGGACATGCGGTGGCCCTGCATTGGTCGATGCAGGCGATCTATGGTGTTGATGCGGGCGATGTGTTCTGGGCTGCCTCCGATGTGGGTTGGGTCGTGGGCCATTCCTACATTGCCTATGGTCCGCTGCTGCGTGGCTGCACCAGTGTCATGTACGAAGGAAAGCCGGTGCGGACACCGGATGCCGGCGCACTCTGGCGGGTTATCGCAGAACACCAGGTGAAGAGCTTTTTCATCGCCCCAACAGCATTCAGGGCGGTGAAGAAAGAAGATCCTGACTGCCTGCTGCAATCGAATTACGACATCTCCTGTCTCAAGTACCAGTTTGTCGCCGGGGAGCGCCTCGACCCGCCGACGTACGATTGGCTGGTGCAACACTTGCCGGGTGTCCCAGTGATCGATCACTGGTGGCAAACTGAAACCGGATGGTCGATCTGTGCCAACCTCGCCGGAGTCGAGTTGCTGGAACCGAAATCCGGTTCGGTGGCGCTGCCCGTGCCCGGTTTTGATTTACGCGTATTCGATGAGCAAGGTCATGAAGTAGGTCCCAACCAGGAAGGCGCGGTTGTCCTGAAAGGACCGTTGCCACCTGGCAGCTTTCCCACTCTGTGGCGCGACCATTCGCGTTTCGTCGAAGCGTACTGGTCGCGATATCCCGGGTTTTATCTGACCGGTGACGGCGGCTATCGGGATGAAGACGGTTACGTCTTCATCATGGGTCGCATCGATGACGTCATCAATGTCGCGGGTCACAGGCTCTCCACCGGGGAAATGGAAGAAGTGGTGGCGGCACATCCAGCAGTTGCCGAGTGTGCAGTGTTTGGTGCGGCGGACGCAGACAAAGGCCAGGTGCCGCTGGCGCTGGTGGTGTTGAAAGACGGTCAGAATATCGACGCGACTGCCCTGCAAACCGAACTGGTGCAGATGGTGCGTGAGCGGATTGGTGCGTTGGCTAACTTCAAACGCGCCCTGGTGGTAAAACGCCTGCCGAAAACCCGCTCCGGAAAGATACTGCGCCAGACGCTGCGCAAGATGGTCGACGGGCAGCCCTGGAACATGCCGTCGACCATTGATGACCCTGCGATACTGGATGAAATCACCGCGGTGTTGAGAACCCGCTGATCGCCCCTGAAAACACGGAGCTGCCGGCATGATCATTGTTCAGGGGTATATCCCGATCCGTCCAGAACGACGTGAAGAGGCCCTTGATATGGCGCGAAGGATGACGACCGCAACTCGCGCGGAGCGAGGCTGCATTTCCTACGAATTCTTCATCGGTCTGACCGACCCCAACACGCTGATGCTGTTCCAGGAATGGGAGACCATGGAGGCGCTGCTCGCCCACTTCCAGACGGAACACATGGATGAGTTCATGCGTGAGTTGCCCAACGTGGTGGCCGGTGAAGTGGTGACGCGCCGGTATGCGGTTCAGAGCGTCGATGAGGACAAACAGGGCACGGGCTCACCGTCGCCAACCATTCACTGACCACTCCCGGGTCCGGACTCAAGTTCGGGTGGTGCGTCTCCGACCGACAGTCTTCCGTCGCGCTCGCGCAAGCGCCGCAGCATCCAGGTAGCGATGGCAGTGAGCGCAACGGAGAC
>VGVE01000210.1 GCA_016874135.1 Gammaproteobacteria bacterium
CAACGCACACGCGTGACGAACTGCCAAATCATCTGATTATTCTCTAAGGATGGTCTGATTTGTCAGAGCATCCTGTGGGGTGCAGGGACGCACCCTCATTTTCTGTGCATAGGGCGCGTGCGAAGCCCGCGCTACATGCAGGGAAAATGCGAGGCAGGCTCTGCCTGCCGACATGATCAATTCGCAGGAAGCGAATTGATCAGAATTACCATAGAGTTTTATCGAGGCTGTATGCACCCGCGTCTCGCCGAAGTCATCCGGCTCCTGGATCTTGAGCAGATCGAAAAGAACCTGTTTCGGGCCTTTCATCCGGAAGGGCGCACCCATCGGCTCTATGGCGGGCAGATCATGGCGCAGGCACTTGTTGCTGCGACCCGCACGGTGCCTGCTGAGCGCGTAGTGCATTCACTGCATGGGTATTTTCTGAAGCCGGGCGACCCGCGCACGCCTGCGGTCATCGAGGTTGAACGCCTGCGGGATGGCGGTTCTTTCTCTACACGCCGGGTTCGTGTCATCCAACACGGTACGGCGATCTTCAGCCTCGATGCTTCATTCCAGAAACACGAGCCGGGGCTCGAATATGCGTTACCCATGCCCGATCGCAAGCCCCCCGCCGAAGACAAGCTGACGCCCGCGATTCGTGATGCAACGTTCATTGCCTGGCGCCATGACCATCGCCAGCTGATGGCGGAAACGCCCCAGGCCCCGGCGCAGGATCTGTGGTTTCGCGCTAACGGAATCCTCCCTGATGACATGGCGCTCCACACCGCTTTGCTTGTCTACGAGTCTGACAATGCTCTTCTGGCGACTTCGCGCCTGCCACATCGTGGAAACTTCGTGCGCGAGCGTATGCAGGTAGCCAGTCTCGATCATGCCATGTGGTTTCACCGGCCGGCGCGTGTTGACGAGTGGCTCCTGTATTCGCTCGACAGCCCGAACTCATCAGGCTCGCGTGGGCTCAACCGCGGATCCATCTACACGGCGCAAGGAGATCTAGTCGCTTCCACCGTACAGGAGGGATTGATCCGCGTGCGTTGAGTGGTGTGTGCGACCACCGGCGCCTTTCCCAAGAAAGGCGCGCTTCTGTGATGCCCGCCGCCATTAACCCGCGTTGCGAACTTCGGTTGATACGCCACAGGACATGGTCGCCGCGATGGCAGCATCGCGTTGGGCAGTATCCGGAAACATTGAGCTCGTTCCGATCACCTGGTGATTGCCCGCCTTGAGATTGAAATAGCAACCTCCGTCGACAGCGTTTAACTGGTCGTACCGCTGATCGAGAGCACAGTTCTTTTGTACAGAAGCAACACCGTACATTGCAGAGTCCCGTGCCTTGTACTGTCCACTGCGGATCAATGTGTCACCGTTTTGATCTTTCAGGGCGAAGGCGCCAGAAGGCGCCTTTGGATCCCGTTCAAGAAGGCCGGTTACCCCAGCGTCTTGATCACGTCCCCGAACAGCTCTTCGTCGCTCGGCAGTTCCTTGGTCTTCGCCAGTGGCTTCGACACCCAGGTTTCGTTGATCAGATCTTTCCACGAAATGTTGTGGTTGGTGCTGTTGCCACCCCACGAGCCACAGCCAAGGCTGAAGGTCTGGCGCATGCCGTTCCACAGATTGCCGCTGTTGGAGGCGGCTTGTGGCTGGTTCACCATCACGCGCGAGGTCTTCGTGGCGTTCGCGAGTTTCATGATGTTCGCGTCGCTGTTCGAGTAGATGCCGCAGGAGTGGCCCTGACCTTGGTACGACTGAATGTCGTTGGTCAGCTTGATCGCCCCGTCGATGTCCTTGGCATGGTAAAGCGCCATGATCACCGAGAGTTTTTCACCCGAGAACGGATGCGACGGTCCAAAGCCCGTTTCCTTGACGATGAAGAACGTCTTGCCTTCGGGCAGGTTGACACCCGCCATCTCTGCGATCTTCTGCGCGGGCTGCGCAACGATCGCCGTGTTCAGATGCAGTTCGTCATCCCATAGCGTGCGTTGCAGCTTGGCTTTTTCCACGTCGTTGCAAACGTAGCCGCCTTTTGCTTGCAGCTTTGTCAGCATTGGATCGTAGATCTTGTCCACCAGGATCACGGAGTTGTCAGACGAGCAGGAAGCCGCCAGATCCAGTGTTTTCGAAATGCGGATCTTCTCGGCGGCATCATCGAGGTCTGCAGTTTCGTCCACGGTGATTACCGCGTTGCCGACTCCCACGCCTAATGCGGGTGTGCCGGAGGAGTAAGCGGCCGTCACCATTGCACCACCACCAGTCGCGAGCACGCGGTCGCACTGGCGCATCAATTCGTTGGTGAGTTCCAGCGACGGTGTTTCGATACCCTGTACCAGATCCGCGGGGGCGCCGAGTTTCACGATGGCCTCGCGCATCAGATCCACGATCATCTTGTTGGTGAGCTTGGCGCGCGGGTGCGGGGCGATGATGATCGAGTTGCGGCCTTTCACCGCGTGAATCGACTTGATCACTGGTGTGGCTTCCGGGTTTGTAGAAGGTGCCAGTGCGCCGATCACGCCGAGCGGTTTGGCGATCTTCACGATGTTCCGCTCCGGCATTTCTTCAATGATGCCGACCGACTTGTCGTTGATGATGTCCATCAGCGTGGCGCGGGTCTTGCGGAAGATCTTCAGGAACTTGCCGTCGTAGTTGCCAAGCTGCGTTTCATCCACGGTGAACTGGGCGATCTTCTCTGCCACACCGGGTTTTGCCACTGCCCAGACCATGGCCCGGATCAGACGGTCAACCTGCTCCTGGGTGTAGTTCTCGATCTGTGCCTGAGCCTTGCGCGAACGCGCGACCATCGCGGCAATTTCATCTTTCGGCGATAGCACCTGACGGGTTGCGACCTGTTCTGCCATTTGATGTCTCCTGAGCGGATATCTGCTGAGCGAAAAAGAGTTCCGGTACGGGCGCGGCTGCCGGGCGGCAGAGCCTCATACAATTCACCTGTATCGCAGGCGTTAACGGCGCGAGTTTAAACCAGCCCTGCGCGGGGCGTCTGTAACCGGTTCAGCGGTTTTTCCCGGGGATGAGCTTCAGGATCTGGCTCGCAGCCTCGGGGATGTTGGTGCCGGGTCCGAAAATCGCATGGACCCCGGCGTCGTACAGCGCCTGATAGTCCTGCCTCGGGATAACACCACCCACGACGATGATCACATTCTCCAGTCCGTGTTCGTTCAGGTGCCCGATTAGTTCAGGCACCAGCGACTTGTGCCCGCCGGCAAGCGTCGATACGCCGACTACATGCACGTTTTCCTTCCGGGCCTGCACGGCAGCTTCGACCGGGGTCTGGAACAGGGGTCCCATGCTGACGTTGAACCCGAAGTCACCGAAGGCATTCGAGATCACCTTGGCGCCGCGGTCGTGCCCGTCCTGGCCCATCTTCACCACCAGGATCGAGGGTGCACGGCCTTCTATATCTGTGAAGATCCGGATCTCGTCGTGCACTTTTCCAAAGGTTGGATCGTCACCGTAGCTGTCTTTATAGATCCCCTTAGTCGGTCGGGCGATTGCCTCATGCCGTCCGTAGACCTTTTCCAGCGCCATCGAAATCTCGCCAACCGTCGCGCGTGCGCGGCTTGCATCGATGGCCAGGGCCAGCAAGTTCCCAGAGCCATCCTGCGCGGCACGGGTCAGCGCATTCAGTGACGTTTGTACGCGATCACTTTCTCGGGATGCCTTTATTTCATTGAGTCGCCGTACTTGTGCATCGCGCACCTTGGTGTTGTCCACGGCGAGTACGTTCAGGGACCCGGAGTCACCGTCCACGCGGTATTTGTTCACGCCAACGATCACGTCTTCACCGCGCTCGACGCGCGCTTGGCGCTGTGCGGCAGCCTCTTCGATCCGCTGTTTCGGCATTCCGGAGATGACAGCCTTGGTCATTCCGCCCAGGGCATCGATCTCGGCGATCAGCTTGCGAGCATAGTGCACGATGCTCTGGGTGAGCGATTCAACGTAATAGCTACCGCCCAGCGGATCCACGGTGCGGGTGATCTGGCTTTCTTCCGCCAGGATGATCTGGGTGTTGCGGGCGATTCGGGCCGAGAATGGCGTCGGCAGCGCGATGGCTTCATCCAGCGCATTCGTGTGC
>VGVE01000211.1 GCA_016874135.1 Gammaproteobacteria bacterium
AAGGCATCGCCCACTTCGAAGTCGCGAGACGCGTTGAACATGAGGCTGGTCGAGCGGAACTCGTCGGCCTCATCCGAATCCGACTCGATTCGTGCTGCGGATGAATAGAGGATCTCAGGCGCATTTTGGTGCACCACGCGCTCCAGCTCGAACCGCCAAAGGTGCGGCGTCTGTATTCCAAGCGCTAGGGAAGGTTGGAACACGCCCTGGTCAAAACTCATTTTTGCGTCGGACGAGTCGAGGCGAAAGCTCTTGGTGTTACTCCAGCCAAGCGCCGCATCGAGGTACAGCCAGCGAGGTGCATCAAGGGCCGCTGATTCGCTACTTGATGCCATGACCAGCAGCGCCGCAAGCAGTGCCGTCGTTCGGGTTGTTCTTGAGATGATCCGTGTCTCCCTGTGGTCTTGCTGGTCGTCGTTGCCGATGGTCCTGCTGCATCAGGCCTGCTGCCAGCCGATCTGTTGTGTTATTTGTGACCGGAAATCGTCCCGTTGCACCGGGCGCGGAGTGTACAGCCGCAGGCGCCGGGTTGCTTGCGGTGACGAACCTGCCAACGGCAGAATGCCGCCCCTCGATGACCCTCCCTGGCTGAGTGGCGAAACAGGTAGACGCGCCAGACTCAAAATCTGGTGGTGGTGACACCGTGCCGGTTCGATTCCGGCCTCAGCTACCAGAGGCTCTGTAGAGGTTCTGTTTTCACTCGTTGGTCGGTCAAACCAATGCGCCGTCAGGAATTCCAGTACACGCTTCCCGAAGCACTGATCGCCCGTTATCCGTTGCCTGAACGCAGTGCCAGCCGGCTCTTGCGCCTGCACTGCGGGAAACCGCCCGTGCATGGTCACTTTCGTGATGTGCCGGAGCTGCTGAAGCCGGGTGATGTGCTCGTGATCAACGATACCGCGGTGATCCGGGCGCGATTGCATGCGACCAAGGACACCGGTGGCACGGTCGAAATCCTGGTGGAACGGGTCGTGGATAGCCACGAGGCGCTGTGTCAGACACGCTCATCCAAACCACTGCGCCCCGGGCGAACAGCCACACTTACTGATGGCAGTGGCGTTCGGATGCTCGAACGCGAAGACGGCTTCTTCCGATTACGTTTTGATGAGCCGGTCCTCAAGGTTCTCGAACGTTGTGGCGAGATTCCCTTACCGCCTTACATGGAGAGGCAACCCGACGCGGCAGATCTGGAGCGTTATCAGACGGTGTTTGCTTCGTCGCCAGGCGCAGTGGCTGCACCCACTGCCGGCTTGCATTTCGATGCCTCCGTGTTGGATGCAATCACTTCACGGGGTATTGATGTCGTCCGTATCACCCTACATGTGGGTGCCGGGACCTTCCAGCCCGTGCGAGTGGATGAGGTTTCCGGTCACCGCATGCATCCCGAGTGGTATTCAGTGAGCGCCGCTGCAGCGGATCGGATCAATGCGGCTCGGGCATCCGGTCATCGGGTAGTGGCCGTTGGCACGACAGTCGTGCGAGCGTTGGAGTCCGCCGCCACGGAAGATGGCCGTTTGCAGCCTGGTAGCGGCGATACCCGGCTGTTTATTATGCCGGGGTACCGGTTTCGCTGCGTCGATGCGCTGATTACCAACTTTCATCTCCCTGAAACCACGCTGCTCATGCTGGTGTGCGCATTCGGCGGCCAGAAGCGGGTGCTGTCGGCATACCGGGATGCGGTGACCGAGGGGTATCGTTTTTTCAGTTATGGGGATGCGATGTTTTTGGAAAGAAATCCGGGGGACGATCATGTTTGAGTGTCTGACGGTGGACGGTTCTGCCCGACGCGGTCGGCTGCACGTTCCCCATGGAACCGTCGAGACACCGGTGTTCATGCCGTGTGGCACCTACGGCACGGTGAAGGGCATGACCCCGGATGCGCTGAACTCGATCGGTACCCAGATCCTGCTCGGCAACACCTTCCATCTCATGTTGCGCCCTGGTGCTGAGCGCATGCAGGCGCTGGGCGGGCTGCATCGGTTCATGAACTGGCCTCGGCCGATACTCACCGATAGCGGCGGGTTCCAGGTGTGGAGCCTCGGTGAGCTGCGCAAGATCACGGAAGAGGGCGTGACCTTCCGTTCACCGATCAATGGTGATCGGGTCATGCTCACCCCGGAGCGCTCCATCGAAGTGCAGAACTGTCTCGGCTCCGACATCGTCATGGTTTTTGATGAGTGCACGCCGTATCCGGCAACGGAGGACCAGGCGCGGGCTTCGATGGAATTGTCACAGCGCTGGGCGGTACGTTGCCGTGCGGCCTTTGACGGAGAAACCGGCAACAAACTCTTCGGCATCGTGCAAGGCGGGATGTACCCGGCGCTGCGCCGCGAACACCTCGACCAGCTCACCGCAACGGGTTTCGACGGTTACGCCATCGGCGGGCTTTCGGTGGGTGAGGACAAGGCGGAAATGGATGCGGTGCTGGTATCACTGCTGCCCCACATGCCGGTTACCAAACCCCGCTATCTGATGGGGGTGGGTACACCACAGGATCTGGTGCGCGGCGTTGAACTCGGGGTCGACATGTTCGACTGCGTGATGCCTACGCGGAATGCCCGCAACGGTTTTGCATTCACGAGCCGCGGTGTGGTGAAGATTCGCAACGCAATTCACCGCGACTCAAACGAACCTCTTGATCCGGAGTGCAGCTGTACAACCTGTACCGGTTATTCACGGGCCTACCTGCATCACCTCGACCGGTGCGGGGAAATGTTGGGTGCGATTCTCATGACGACTCACAATCTCTTCTACTACCACAACCTCATGGCTCGTTTGCGCGACTCCATAGAAACGGGTACATTTCGCCGCCTTCGAGATACCCTCCACACCGGCTGGAATGCATCGCATGAACCTCACTGACGTGCCTGTTTACATGGCAGCGGCTGCACCGGCAGCGCAGGAACCGGCGTGGATGCCGTTTGTGATGATGGGCGGCATCCTGGTGCTCTTCTACTTCATGCTGATCCGTCCGCAAAACAAGCGCCGCAAGGAACACCAGAATCTGCTCGCTGGATTGCAGAAGGGTGATGAAGTCGTGACAGCCGGTGGCATGGTCGGCGTGATCAACAAGGTTGAAGACGACTTCGTTAAGGTGCAGGTCGCACCGAACATCGAAATTCGCGTCCAGAAGTCGGCCGTCGGGGCCACACTGCCGAAAGGCACCGTCAAAACCCTCGATGCGGCCTGAGCGGCTGAAGCCCCGCGGATAGTTCACGGTGGCCAACCAGGGACGCCTTGTCGGCGAAAGTCTGATCCTGCTCCGCTCTGTGCAGCGACCACCCAACAGCGGCGCCGCGTGGCGCTACATCGTCGTGATTCTGGTGATGCTGATCGGCTCGTTGTACGCGGCGCCGAACCTGTTTCTTCCGGATCCCGCCATTCGCATCAAAGGTCAAACGGCTGATCAGATCGTCGATGAGTCGACGTTGGCCGAAGTCACCGCGGCACTCACCACTGCAGGTGTGAAGGTTCTCGGATCCGAACTCATCACCGGTGCCGGTCTTGTCCGCCTTGAAGACCCCAACCAGCAGCAGAAGGCGCGTGATGCGGCTTTGGCCTTGCTTAATAGCGACGACACCCGCTATACCGTTGCGCTCGATCAGGCTTCGACGGTGCCAGAGTGGCTGGCGGGCATTGGGGGGCAACGCATGTCACTCGGTCTCGACCTGTCTGGCGGTGTGCATTTTCTGCTGCAGGTGGACATGGAGCAGTTCATCGGGCTGCGCCTCAAGTCGCAGGCGGAAGGCTATCGCGATCTGCTGGTGGACAAACGGGTGCGTTATGTCGCGGGCGAGTGGGTCAGGAATCGCGAAATCCGTATTCCGTTTGCATCGGAGGAAGCCCGCACTGCCGGTCGGACGGTTATCGAAGAAAACAACGATGGCTTTGCGCTTTCGGATGGGACCGTCGAGGGGAACCCCGGGCTGATCCTGCGATTCACCGACGCGAAGATCGAAGAGCTGCAGAACTTTGCCATCGATCAGAACCTCACGAGCCTTCGTAACCGAGTCAACGAACTCGGTGTGGCGGAGCCGCAGGTCCAACGTCTCGGCCGTGAACGTATCG
>VGVE01000212.1 GCA_016874135.1 Gammaproteobacteria bacterium
AAGCGCGCCAACCGGGAGTATTAAAGGCGCCTGGATGGAATCGCTCTTCCCCGGCTGAACGGCATGCCGCACACGGGATCCTGCGCACGGTTCCGCCACTCGCTTTTTCCATGACCACTGGAGCGCACACTACGCCATGACTCGCCGCCGGATTTTCCAAGGGCCCCGACCGTCACTTTTCATTCGCCGTCCCGTCGCCATCGCTGTAGCAACTGCGTTGAGCACGGTTGCCACTGACAACGCTTCAGCGCAACTGATGGAAGAAATCGTGGTCACCGCCACGAAGCGCGCGGAAACAGCACAGGATGCACCGATCGCGATCACGGCCCTCTCCGGCGAATTCACCCGTGATACCAACCTCAACGATGTGAAGGACCTGGTGCTCTATACCCCGGGCGTCTCCGGCAACAGCCAGGACAGCTTCATCGATGCCATCAGCGTACGCGGCATCCGTACCCAGGATTTTGGTGTCGGCGGTGATCCCTCCGGCGCGTTCTTCAAGAACGATCTCTACGAAGGCCGCAACGGCTCAGCGGTCACCTCGCTCTATGACCTGGATCGAGTGGAGATTCTCCCTGGTCCACAAGGGTTTCTATTCGGACGCAACGCCATCGGCGGTGCCTTCAGTGTGCATACCGCCAAACCCGAGACCGGTGATCACATCACGGGGTATGTGGAACTCGATGCGGGTGAAAACCGGCACGGCACTGCGGAAGGCGCCCTCAACGTACCGCTGAGCGACACCTTTGCCACCCGCCTTGCCTGGTACTACTCCCATGAGGACGGCTTCGTCGACAATGAAGCCGGTGGTGACGACCTGATCGAACACGACAAGAAGGGCGCCCGCTGGTCGACACGTTACGACGGCGAAAAAGTCTCCATCGACACGATGGTGGAGTACGAACACCGCAAGCAGTCCGGTTCGGTCTACCGCGCCGTTGAAGAAGGTGACATCTGGGAGACACTCGAAGCCGCTCTGGGCGATATCAACCTGCGCGGCGGCGACTACGATGCGGATGCAGATCTGTCGCAAGGTAGCGACGATGACTCGCGCGTGCTCAGCGTCGGCCTGCGAGCCGAGGCGGACCTCGGCTTTGCAACACTCACCTCGAACACCGGCTTCAAGGACCACGATTTCTATTACAACGAAGATTACGACGGCACACCGCTCAACCTGAACAACTTTGGCCTGGACCAGAAAGGCGACTACATCCAGCAGGAACTGCGCCTGACCAGCGAAGGCGAAGGCATGTTTTCCTGGTATGCCGGTGCTTCGGCCTATCGCGAAAAGATCGACGCCACGTTCCAGTACTCCGGTGAAGAGGACTTTTTCTGTCAGTACTACGGTTTTGCTGAAACCGGTCAGACGTTCACGGGCTGTGGCGATCTCTTTGCCTACTACGGAGGCGCCGCGTTCGTACCGGCTACAGACGGACTGCTCACCGAAAGGGGGCGCGTCAGAGGGAAATACTCCGGTTGGGCTGCCTACGCCGATGTAAACCTTGCGCCCACCGAAGCGTTCGACGTCAGCGTCGGCGCGCGCTACACACGTGACAAAAAACGGTTTGGTCTCAACGTTCCGGAGCCGAAGAGTGGTCTTGGCCCGCGCTTCGCCTACGGTTTCGCAACCGATGGCACGGTACGCGACACAGAGGGCTGGAGCGACGTGCAGATGCGTGTGGTTGCGCGTTACGTCATCGCCAATGACCACCGGTTTCGGTTCATTTGTTTTGCAGGATGCCAACGGTGACTCTGTGGGCGGCGGTCTGACTGGCGCTTCCCAGGCAGCCGGATTCCGGCCGAGCACCTTTAATCCGGAAGTCGCCGACAGTTACGAAGCCGGCTACAAGGGCGAGTTTGCCGACGGCTCCATTCGCACCAGCGTCACCGCGTTCTATTACGAGTACGAAGACCTGCAGATCGTCGTCGCTGATGGCGGTGCCGTTGCGGTGGAAAACATTGGCCGTGTGAAGAGTACCGGTGTTGAAATCTCGGTCAACGCGCTGCTCGGTGACAACTGGGACGTCTTTGGCGCGTGGTCATATCTCGATTCCAAGGCGAACGAGCTGCAGGACGTTTGCGGTCTTGCCGATCCCCTCGGCTGTGAAGGCAGCAACTTGTTCTGGGCGCCAAAGATGACCGGAGCCTTCGTGCTCAACGGCCGCTTTCCTTTCGCAAATGGCAGCGAGTTGACCACCAGTGCGGAGCTCTTCTATGAATCGGAACGTGGCGGTGGTTGGGAAAACCTCGCTGAAACGAAGATCGATCCATTTGTCGATCTGTCACTGCGTGTGGGCTTCAACTCCGGCGATGGCTGGGGTACCGAGATCTACTGCGAGAACGTGACCAATGAAGTTTCATGGGACGGTCAGAACGTCAACGGCAGCATCCTGCCGTCGCATTTCTTCGGGCCGAAACGACCAAGGACGTTCGGGGTGCGGTTCAGCTACGAGTGGGAATAACAGTCGGCCAGTCAGTCGAGGTTGATCTGATAGACCCGCTGCGCAGTTCCACGGAAAAGAGCGTCCTTGTCGTACTCTGAGAAGCCTGCTGACAAACGCTTGCAAGCATTCCAGTGCACGGAATAGCCACACCAGTTCTTGTGCACCGGGAAGTTGCTCTCGAACATCGCACGGTTGCAGCCGAATGCCGCAACCGCCGCGTCAAACCACGGCCGCCAGGCCGCTTCCACCTCTGCAGATGTGGGCGGCAGGTTGCGGTCTGCAGTGGAGTCCGCAGTGCGAATCGGTAAGGCGCCGAGTTTGATGGTGACGTTGGGTCGCTTCGCAAGTTCACAGATGTCCGCGTTCCATGCGGCGAACACTGCATCCCGTTGTCCGCGATAAGGCCCACCCAGAATCGGCGTACCAAAGTGATCGAGCACGATGCTCAAGTCCGGCAGCGCATCTGCGAGGGTCATCACTTCCCGTAGCTGGGTGTGGTAGACCCACACATCGAGCACGAGCCTCACGCGCTCAAGCACCGAGAACACTTCCCTAGATGCATCGCGCACCAGAACCCCTTCGTCAGAAACGACGCGGTGCATCTTCTGATCCGCATGCCAGCAGGTGGACGCACGAATGCCACGAAATCGCCCACCTGATGCCGCCACATGGGCTGCAAGCACCGGCTCTGCCGCCGCACCGAGACCGAGATCCACCGCTCCAAACATGGCAGCACACGCACGGGTGCGACCGAACTGGCCCGAATCACTCATCGCCGCGACACCGGCGACGAACTCGGTTTCGCCAACCGGCCGCATAGCTTCGGGCCCCCTGCTCCGGTACATCGAATGGCATTCGGCGAAGACGGTGGCAACCACGTTGTGACCCGTCTCCAGATCTTCGAGCAACTCAGGAAAGAGGTAGGGCGATCCATCGCGCATCCAGAGGTGGTGATGCGCATCGATGATGGGTCGGTCCGGGTCGATGATCGGCTCGATTACACGGTCGAGCCAGGCCGCATGTTCACCACCCCCGCTGAAGCCGAATCGGCTCATGCCGGGCTCTTGTCGGCCACCACCACCGCGGCTCGATCCGGCGCCAGACCACGCAATACCTGCTGATACAACACATCAATCTGGGTGAGGGGCCGCTCATCAATCGTTACCCAATGATCCACCGCACTGAAAAACGCTGCCGTCGCCTCACCGATACGGCGCTGGTATTCGACCGGGCCCAGCTCCTGGTTACGCTTCACGATCTGCGTGGGTGCAAAGAACATCGCCGGTTTTGGCCCGGGCAGCGCATCAGGTGGCGCGCCATCCCGGGATTCCCAGTGAGTGATACCGACGCCAATGCTGGCCTTGAGATCGTCAGCAAGACGGTGATGCAATGCCGCGAGGACCTTGCGGTTACCCGCCATGTCGACGAAGACTGATGTTTCCCGTGGCAAGGACTGCGCGTCCTCATAGGCGACGATGTGATCATAGAGGCCGGTCCCGGCCACGAATCCGCAATTGGCTGCGGAGGTCAGCCCGGTAACCCGCACCCCACCGCGACGCTTAAGCATGA
>VGVE01000213.1 GCA_016874135.1 Gammaproteobacteria bacterium
TTAAGGGGCACGAGCACGAAGGCCCGCTGTGTTGCGCGTGGATGCGGCAGTATGAACTCGTTGGATGCACGGGTTTCACTGCCAAAGGTCAGGACATCCACATCAAGGGGTCGGGGTGCATTGCGTTGCCAGCTGCCGCCGCGCCCGAAAGTACGTTCCAGCGCCTTGACTTCGGTCAGCAGTTTTTCCGGTGTGAGATCCTGATGTGCCTCAAAGGCAGCGGCGGCGTTGATGAAGTGCTCACTCCCGGGTGGACAATCGACCGGCGTGGTGCGATACAACGACGATGCGCGAAATCCACTCCGGGCATGCACTCGCAGCGCCTGCAATGCATCCCTGACGATGTCCACACTGGTCTTGCCCGCCCATGGCAGATTGCTGCCAATCCCGATGAGTACCTGTGCCTTGGAGTTCATGCCTGCATGTTACTGCCATCCGTTGCGAGGTAGTAAGGACAGGTGTGGTACGGGCAGCTGCAGTACACACGGTAGTAAATAAAGAGTGGCTTTGGCACACTCCCGACACATCGGGGAATACACCATACGGGGAAAAGAGATGAAGGCTGCCGTACTGCGCGAAGTCAACAAACCGCTCTCCATCGAGAACATCAGTCACGGCAAACCCGGCCCACGGGAAGTACTGGTCCGTACGGTTGCCGCCGGTGTTTGCCACAGCGATCTCCACTTCCAGAATGGTGCCTACCCATACCCGCTGCCGGCGGTTCTCGGACATGAGAGTGCAGGTGTCGTCGAGGCAGTAGGTAGCGATGTCCGCTACGTTAAAAAAGGCGACCACGTCATCACCTGCCTCAGCGCCTTCTGCGGTCATTGCGAGCAATGCCTCACGGGCCACATGTCACTCTGTCAGGAGCCTGAGCTGCAGCGGTCCGCGGAACAGGAACCGCGGCTTGGGAGCAAGTCCGCGCCAATCGCCCAGTTCCTGAATCTCTCATCTTTCGCGGAGTACATGCTCGTCCACGAACACGCCATCGCCAAGATTCGTCCCGATATGCCACTCGACCGCGCGGCACTGATCGGCTGCGGCGTGACCACCGGAGTTGGCGCTGTGATTCACACCGCCAAAGTGGAGCCGGGTGCCACCGTCGCCGTGATCGGTTGTGGTGGGGTGGGTCTGTCGGCCATCAATGGTGCGGCGATCGCCGGTGCGTCGCGAATCATCGCTGTGGATATGGTGGCGGCAAAGCTGGACCTTGCCCGCAAGTTCGGCGCCACCGATACGGTCAATGCCAAAGAAGTGGACGCCATCGAAGCGGTACGCGAACTGACCGGTGGTGGCGTGCACTATTCCTTTGAAGCCATCGGCCTGAAAAAGACCGCCGAGCAGGCATTCAAGATGCTGCGTCGGGGCGGCACTGCCACAGTCATCGGCATGATCCCCGTAGGCACCATGGTGGAATTGCACGGCCCCGAGTTCCTGCAAGAGCGAAAGATGCAGGGTTCCAACATGGGTTCAAACCGTTTCCGTGTCGACATGCCACGTTTTGTCGAGTTCTACCTGCAGGGCCGTTTGCATCTCGACGATCTGATCTCGAGGCGAATCAAACTCGAGGACGTGAACGACGGACTGAACGCGCTGTACACCGGCGAAGTGGCGCGCTCCGTCATCATGTTCGAGTAACAGGAAGCGAATCAGCGGATGGAGATGTAGCCGAACTCCCCGCTCCGATAGACACGCAGCAGCAGCGGCTGGTTCTTGTTCCGGATTGCTTCACGCAATTTGTCGATGCTGGGCACCGCGATTCGATTGACGCCAACAATGACGTCCCCGCGCCGTAAACCGGCCACCGCCGCAGGGCTGTCATTGGCAAGTTCCGCGATGAGCACTCCGGCGCTGGTATCCGGGTTCTGGGGCTGGCGGAAGTTCTGCAGTTGCACACTGCGCAACCGGGAGCTGATCTGCTGGCCGGCGACCTGTTCTCCATCCCAGGCATCCAGCGCGAGGATCAGTGAGCGCGACTGGCCGTTGCGCTGCACCGTCACTGGCAGCTTGCCGCCCGCAAACACCACCGCTTCCTGGGAGCGATAGTCCCCGAGTTTGTCGATGTTCCTGTCACCGAGTTTGACGATGACATCACCCGGCTGGATGCCGGCGCGACCCGCGGGACTGTCGGTGTCGACCTGCACCACGACCACGCCTTCAGTGCGACTGGCACCAAAGGCCTCGGCAAGATCCGCGTTCAAGGCCTGTACTTCGATTCCGAGGTAACCCCGTCGCACCTTGCCGTGGGCAATCAGCTGCGTGAGTACGGCCTTGACCATGTTGGCGGGAATGGCAAAGCCGATACCGACGTTGCCACCGGCGGGAGCGAAAATCGCTGTATTGATCCCGACGAGCCTGCCCGACAGGTCCACCAGCGCACCACCGGAATTGCCGGGGTTGATCGGTGCATCGGTCTGGATGAAGTCCTCATATCCTTCGATCCCGAGGCCACTTCGACCGAGCGCGCTGACGATACCTGAGGTGACAGTCTGGTTGAGACCGAACGGGTTGCCGATCGCGACCACAAAGTCGCCCACCCGAAGTCTTCCGGAGTCCGCAAACTGGATTGCCTTGAGCCCCTTCGGGTCCACCTTCAGGACCGCAAGATCGACCTGTGAGTCGCTGCCGACCAGTTCTGCGACGAGGACGCGACCATCAGAGAAGACCACCGTGATTTCATTCGCGCCTTCAATGACATGCTTGTTGGTGACGATATAACCCTGCACCGCATCCACAACGACGCCAGAACCGGCACTCTGGGTGCGTCGCCGCTGCGCCGGTGCGTCTGGAACGCCGAAGAATCGGCGGAAGAACGGATCTTCGAGGAGCGGATTGCGTACCTGTACCGTGGTGAAGGTGGCGATGTTCACCACCGAGGGATTCACCCGCTCCAGCATCGGCGCGAGGGTTGGCAATGGCCCGCCTTCGACGGTGGCGAGTGGCAGCGCGGCGTGCGCCTTGCCTGCGGTGGATGACACCAGGAGGACTAACGGCAACAGCACCGCCACAAACAGG
Organism: Gammaproteobacteria bacterium; assembly: GCA_016874135.1. Lineage (GTDB taxonomy): Bacteria > Pseudomonadota > Gammaproteobacteria > Pseudomonadales > Azotimanducaceae > SYFY01. The sequence goes on from VGVE01000213.1 coordinate 3,016, forward strand.
CGCGCAAGCGAATCCCGAATAAACCCGCGATCACGGCGAGTAGTGTGGATTGTTGCGAACACATCGCTCTCGGACATCAGGACCCGGTACATCGAAGACCTCGTTCAATCAGATACTGCACGCGCGAGGACCGCGTCGAGTTCTCCCACGGAAAACGGTTTGTACAGGAGCCATGTGGGTGAACCATCTGCAACCAGCGCTTCCGGCGCCGACGTGGTCAACCCCGTCATGATAACCACAGGAAGGGTTGGACAGGCGGTTCTCACTGTCGAATAGAGCTGCATGCCTGACATGTCGGGCATGGCAAGATCGATGAGGATGACACTCCAGCTCTGCTCTTGAATCGCCCCGAGCGAAGCTTCTCCTGAATCAACCGCCCACGCCTGACAATCGAGCCGATTCAGCATCTCGACGGTGACGATGCGAATGGCCGGATCACCATCGACGATCAGGATGTGCTTTTTCTGTGGCGTTGCCACGTGTGCGTTTCCTTGTCACAGCACATACTTAAATATACCAGAGGCACCCTCTTGAACCGGCGACGATTCAAATACGGCTCCGCGCGGCAAACGACAACACAACAGACGGTAGTCGCAGGAGAATGCATCTTCGCTGTTAAGATGCGTCAAACACGCTTTTTCCAAGGGGTAGTGAATGGAAGTCCGTAACCGCAATGTTGTAATCACGGGTGGAGCCAGCGGCATCGGTCGTGCACTTGCAGAACGGTTCATCCGCGACGGCGCACGCCATGTCGTTATCGCGGACATCAGCGAATCGGTCCTCGCCGTCGGCAAGGAGATCGGCGCGTCTGGCATTGTGGTCAACGTCGCCGTTGAATTGGAAGTAGAACAGCTGGTCAATCAAGTGGAGTCAACGATTGGCCCGATCGATCTGTTCTGCTCGAATGCCGGCATCGGCATTGGCCGGGACATCGACACCACCGAAGCGGTGTGGGACCGCATCTGGCACGTCAATA
>VGVE01000214.1 GCA_016874135.1 Gammaproteobacteria bacterium
CCACAAGAACGATGTGCTCAGTATCTGCTGCGAGCGGCTTGACTGCTCCGCCCAAGAACTCGAAGAAATCCTGCTGCAGTTCGGCAAAGAGGTCGGCAGTCCGTGGCAGAAAGAACACCGCATGGCTGCTGCCGGCGCGATTGATGCGCTGTTCCGCTGATCGCGGCCGGGTCTTCCTGCGGTGATCGCCCTCTATACCGCCTCGACACCCAATGGCTGGAAAGCGTCGTGTTGCCTCGAAGAGCTTGCCCTGCCGTATGACGTGCATGAGATCGATCTTCGAGCCAACCAGCAGAAAACGCCGGAGTTCCTCGCCATCAATCCCAACGGGCGCATCCCGGCGATCGTTCACGACGGTTTTGCGGTGTTTGAATCCGGTGCGATTCTGGTCTACCTCGCTGAACTGACCGGCAGGCTCATGCCGACAGACATCCGAGGTCGCTCCGAAGTGATGCAGTGGCTGATGTTTCAGATGGGTGGGGTAGGGCCGATGATGGGACAGGCTAACGTTTTCTTCCGCGCCATGGAGAAAAAGATCCCCGAGGCGATCTCCCGTTACCAGAACGAGTCGCGGCGCCTGTTCGAAGTGCTCAATGGCCGGCTGACAGACCGCGAATACCTGACCCGGGATTTTTCCATCGCCGACATCGCGAACTGGTGCTGGGTGCGGATCCACTTCTGGTCCGGTGTTCCACTCGACGGGCTTGGTCATCTGCAGCGTTGGATCGCGACCATGGAAGCACGGCCCGCCTGCCAGCGTGGCATCGTCGTCCCGAAGCCGCTGATTCTGCCGGTGGATCCTGCGGGTGCGGAAAAGGTCTCTGAAACCTCCCGCGCCATTCTTCAACGTTGATCATTCTTCGACGCTGATCACTCCCCAACGATGACACTCTGGCGAACGCCACCTGATCTCCATGCAATCAACCGCAGCCATGTCGGCACCGCAGTCGAGCAGCTCGGTATCGAGTTCACTGCTGTAGAAAACGATGCGCTGGTGGCACGGATGCCTGTGGATGCGCGTACCGTTCAACCCGCGGGTCTTTTGCATGGTGGCGCATCGGCGTTGTTCGCCGAAACACTGGCGAGTTGTGCGGCCTGGCAGACCATTGACCGGTCCAAGCAGATCGCCGTGGGTGTCGACCTCAATGCCACGCACATCTGTGGTGTGCGCGAGGATCATGTGAAAGGCAGAGTCAGTGCGGTGCACATCGGGCAGTTACTGTAGGTATGGGCGGTGCGGATCGTGTATGACGCGGATCGCCTCGTGTGCGAGGCGCGGCTGACGGTTTCGGTTCTGGATATGCCCGCTAAAACCTGAACTCCTGGTGAGGTGAACGGCTTAACGCCGGTTCACCTGCTCACGGGTGAATCCGGCGGTCTGCTTGTAGCGCGCTGCGATGCTCTCAAGCTCCGCCCTGGGAATCACGGCTTCAATGTCTTCAAAACTGTCCGGCGCACGTTCTTCGGCGATCTGCATGACCTGGTCGGGTCCATTGCCGCGATTAGCGAACACGATCTGTGCGGTTGCCGGACGGCGAATCGACTCATAGGTCGCAAGCGCCTTCATCTCATTTGATTCGCTGACCAGCGACTCCACCAGACACTCCGCATCGAGAATCGCCTGGGAGGCGCCGTTCGAACCGATCGGATACATAGGGTGGGCGGCATCGTCGAGCAGCGTGGTGCGTCCAAATGTCCAGCGGGGCAGCGGATCGCGATCGCACATCGGGAATTCGAATGCCTCACCACCATGTTCGATCAGATCCGGAACATTGAGCCAGGGCCAGCGCCACTTTGCGAAGCGAGGTGCGAATACCGATTTATCCACGCGCCGGTTCCAGTCCTGGCGTGGTGGCGCACCGCCATCCACCGCCAGTTCCATGATCCAGTTGGTGAGGTTCATGCCGGTGCCAGTCGACTGATCGCGCTGGATCGGATAGATCACTGCCTTCTGCCGCGCATGGCCCGCCTGGATCATGCTGCGTCCGGTCAGAAAAACCGGAGCTATGGAGGTGCCTCGCTATAACAATTGGCCGGAAAACACGGGTGGTCCTTCATCCGGGTACAGGCGCGAACGTGCAGTGGAGTGAATACCGTGAGCGGCCACGAGCGCGCCCGCTTCCACTTGCACCCGGCCGTTGCGGGTGGTGAGCGTCGCACACGCCAGACTCTCTTCATCGCCGGTCGAGAATGATTCGAGGAGATGGTCGGTCTTCACTGCATCACGCCCGAGGCGGCTCTGCACGGCTTTCAGCAGGATCATCTGCAGTTCGCCGCGATGAATCGACAGTTGCGGAAAGTCGTAACCGGCTGCGATGCCACGTGGTTCGCGCCAGATCAACTGGCCGTGGCGATTAAAAAAGGCGAGTTCCGCCGTTTCGATGGCAGTCGCCTTCAGTTCATCGAGCAGGCCGAGGCGGCTGAGTATCCGAACACTGCGGGGAAGGACGTTGATGCCCACGCCCAATGGTGAAAGCTTCGGTGCGGCTTCGAACACCTGGCACGAGAGACCTCTGGCATGACATTCGAGCGCGAGAGACAGCCCGCCGGTCTCCGCACCGATGATCGCGATGCGGGTTCGTAGCCGGTTCAAATCAGGGATCCCTTGAGCCACTGCTCCGGTGGTGTGTTGACACCATCCAGGGGATAAACGGGCCTTCGAACCTGACTGAACTTCAGCTCCGAATAGTCCGAGGTGCAGACCCCGACACCAGCGCATTCCACGGTCGCTTTGACCAGCGCCCGGAAACCGACGCGGTAGTGGATCCGGCTCTTGATCATGAGATAGCGGCGGGCTGTGGGTTCGATGTCTACGGCACGGAAACAACCCGGATCAAACGGCTCGATGTGCCGCGAGATCACCACCAGGTCGACGCTGCCGATGCTGAGTACGCTGCACCTACCCATGTCCATAGTCATGCCTCGGGACATTGCAACCGTTGCAGGAAAACGGCCATCAGCCAGCAGCTTGACCCGGCCGGTCACCGTGATCGGCGGGCTCTGACGGGGAATCGAAGGGGTTTGGCAGGCGCCACCGAGAGTCAGGGTGATTTGTGCACCGATGCCGGCGTCGACCATGGCCTGCACTGCATCCGGGTCGAAAATGCCGAATATCGCGACATCTTCGAGACCGGCTCCGAGCACGGCGGCGAGTACGTTGGTGCTGTCCACCGTGCCGCCGGACGCGGTGTTGTCATAGTGATCGAGCAGCAGCACCGGCCCCTGGCCTGGCTGCTGCGCAAGTTCCCTGGCGCGATTCATAGAAAATTCGAGCGGCTCCGGACGGTAGACGAACTGCTGCCGGTCATTCCAGGCCTGACGGAGCAGTTCATTGCGCAGCTGCATCGCCATATCGGGTGCGGCGTTGGTAATCACCACGGCGGAGAGGCCCGCGTCATGGATGTCCGCATGTGGAAAGCCGACGAAGACACTGGCCGCCAAGGCTTCACTTCGTTCCATGTCCATCACCCGCGCCTGAAGGGAACGGTTAGGATCATCATCCGTTCCTTGCCGCATCACGTGGGGCAGCATCGGTGCGTTACCCCAGGACATCACCGGCTGACAGCGACCCTCGATCATGTCCAGCAGCAGGTTGCCGGCACGCTCTGCGGTCTCTGCCATGTCGATGTGCGGGTGAGTGTGATAGCCACAGATGATGTCAGCGTTCGCTGCCATGTCAGCGGTGACAGTGGCATGCATGTCGAGGGCTATGGTGATGGGCATTTGCGGATAGCGGGCACGCAGCCTGCGCAGCAGTTCACCCTCGCCGTCATCGAAGGTCTTCGTGACCATGGCGCCATGCAGGTCCAGCATCAGTGCATCCACGCGGGGGGGCGAGATCCATGATCGCAGCGACCATGAACTCATAGGCGTCGTTTTCCACCGGACCACTCGGCGCAGCACCTGCGGCAATACCCAGTTCAAAGCCATATCCGCGCCGTTCGCAGAGCGCGATGAATCCGCCCACACAGGTGCCGGTGCCGCGA
>VGVE01000215.1 GCA_016874135.1 Gammaproteobacteria bacterium
GCGATCACCCGCCCAGTTCAAAACAGACTGGGCGGATAACCGCCTGCAACCATCATCAGCAGCTGCGAGGAAATCCTAACGTCGTGGCTGGACCGAAGATCGCGGGCTTGCCAGCACCTCTCGCCGAAAACGGTTAACAGCTATCGCTACCGGATTTTCGACAAACTCGGCGTGTCATCGGACGTGGAACTCACCTTGTTTGCTGTGCGGCATGGGGTTCTTGATCCGGAAGAGTCGCCGGCGCTGCCTGGCGTCGCCTGACCGGACCTTATGCATTCCTGCTTCGGTACATGAACCGCTGAACACGGAAGTCGGCGGTTCATCTTTTTTTTGATAACCCTCTCAGAAGAACGCCTGCAGGCCCGTCTGTGCCCGCCCGAGAATCAGCGCGTGAACATCGTGCGTGCCTTCGTAGGTGTTCACCGTTTCAAGGTTTATGGCGTGCCGGATGACGTGGTATTCATCGGATATGCCATTGCCGCCGTGCATGTCACGCGCCAACCGGGCAATGTCGAGAGCCTTGCCGCAGTTGTTGCGCTTGATCAGGGAAATGTTCTCGACGGCGAGCTTGCCTTCATCGAAGAGACGCCCTGCACTCAGGCAGGCGTTGAGGCCAAGCGTGATTTCAGTCTGCATGTCGGCAAGTTTTTTCTGGATCAGCTGATTGGCAGCGAGTGGACGACCAAACTGCTTGCGCTCAAGCGTGTAGGTACGCGCAGCGTGCCAACAGAATTCGGCCGCACCCATCGCGCCCCAAGCGATGCCGTAGCGCGCCCGGTTCAGACAGCCGAACGGCCCGGAAAGTCCCTTGGCGTTCGGCAACAGGTTGTCTTCAGGCACAAAACAGTCTTCGAGGACAATCTCACCGGTAATCGACGCACGAAGGCTCATCTTGCCGACAATTTTCGGCGTGCTGAATCCTTTGAAACTCCGTTCGACCACGAACCCCCGAATGCTGCCATCGAGTTTGGCCCACACCACCGCCAGGTCACTGATCGGTGAGTTTGTGATCCACATCTTGGCGCCATTGAGCACATAACCGCCGTCGACTTTTTCCGCGCGGGTCACCATTCCGCCGGGATCCGAACCGTGGTCCGGCTCGGTCAACCCGAAGCAGCCGACCCACTCGCCGCTGGCAAGTTTCGACAGGTATTTCTCACGCTGGGCTTCGTTGCCATAGGCGTGGATTGGATACATGACCAGCGATGACTGCACGGACATCGCGCTGCGATAGCCCGAATCCACGCGTTCCACTTCCCGTGCCATGAGACCGTAGGCGACGTAGTTGACGTTGGCGCAACCGTATTTCTCCGGCAGCGTGGCACCGAGCAATCCGACCGCACCCATCTCGTTCATGATCTCGCGATCAAACCGTTCTTCGCGGTTGGCGATCTTCACCCGCGGCATGAGTTTTTCTGCGGCAAAGTCCCTGGTGCTTTGCATGACCATCCGCTCTTCATCGCTGAGGCGGGATTCAAGCAGCAGAGGGTCTTGCCAATTGAACGGAGCGTTATCCAGGGCCATACGGTCTCCCCTTCATCTATTGGATGATCAGGTCAGTCGAACGAACCCGGGGCCTCGGGCTCATAAGGCGGCGCAGTCTACAGGCGATCAGGCCCTGAAAAGAACCTTATCCATTCGCAGCAATACTTGCAGCGGGGAGAAAGATGCGAAACGAAGTACCTGCGGTGGCCGAGGTACGCACGTCGATACTGCCACCAAGGGAGCCGATCAGACGATGAACGATGGAAAGCCCAAGACCGGAGTGTTCCGGTCCCTTGGTCGATGGCTTTGGTTCAAAGAGCCGTGATAACACCTCCGGCTCGATGCCCTGGCCACTGTTCTGCACTTCGATCTCGACGCCCCGCATGCCGTCCCGATAAACCTCCTTCCGGAGGCTTACCGTCACTAGGTCATCAGATCGACACGCTTCGATCGCGTTACGCAGCAGATTGACCAATACCTGGGAGAGGAGGTTTTCATCGGTCACCAGTTGCAACGTGGCCGGAACGGGTAACAGATCGATCTCTACACCAGCAGCATCCGCGTAACCCCGGTGCAGCTCGACGATTCGCCGGACCAGCATCGCGATATCGCAGGGCACCAGCGCCGGTTGCACCTGCGCCGGTTGCTGTTGTTCTGCAGGTGGCAGATCTTTCATCTGCTGCACGATCGCCGCGGCGCGTTTGAGTTCACGGCTCATGGTACCGAGCTGTTCGCGAATGCTGCTGTCATCGCTGAGCCGGAGCTCGAGGATGTGCAGGTAGTTATTGACGATGCTGAGCGGGTTGTTGGCTTCGTGGACAAGCTCCCGCAAACGTTGCACCGCTCGCTCGCGCCACGCTTCTACCTGGGTGATGGAGTCCGCTACTGCCGGCTTCATAGCAACCAATCTGCTCTTTTGCTTGCGGCAAGCGGCAGAGCAGGTCACAGCGTTGGTGTAACCATCGAACTGTTTTTGACAAACCACGCAAACGTGCCTTACTTTTTTTCGAAACTGGTGAATTGTCATGCGCGTGTTCCTCTTTTGGTGAAGACCCTCAGGCCGGGGCGACCCGGCTGAGAATGGTTTGCTTCCTGGATTCGCCAACAACCCTGGCAAGCAGACGGGCGTAAGCCCGGATCAGGTATTCAGGCTCGGGATCATCATCCAACGGAAAAACCAGAGCACCGACACAGGGTTGGTCTTCCGCAGATACCGCTGACAGCGGAAACACTATAGCTTCTTCCACATGCAGTCGGCGCAAGACCAACCGGTCTGCAATAGACGCTCCATCGTGATTCGCAAAAGATGCGGGAGTTCCTTCGCGGCAAGCACGTGCAATCACGCTCTGCTGTGAATCAGCGAGGACACGCACGTCAGCCGAAGACTCGAGGTAGTAGGCATCATCCTCCCGCCGCAGCAGCAAACCCGGCTGACTTCGGAAGAGCAGCCGCGAAGCGAGCTGATGCCGAACATACAGATTCAGGTCGCCTGCCGCTTCGGGCATCTGCTCAAACAGCTTCGACAACGTTGCGACCCTTTCGTCCTGCGCGATTCGCTCGCTCCAAGTGGATTCCAGTTCGGTATCGATACCGATGACCTTCATCATGCGCTGACAGGCTTCTTCCGCGGCGCGGACGAGTTCTGCCAAACGCTCCGGAAGAACATGCAAAAGTTGAACGGCGAGACGCGCAGATTCTTCCGGCTCTTCAGAACGATCGATGACTGCGAGGATCTGGTGCACCGGATCCGCGTCCGCAAGCGCGGCTTCTTCCGTCCCTCGGAACTTGATCAGTTCCTGCAGACGGCTGTCATGGACCAGCGATACACCGGACGTGGCAAGCAGAATGAGCGAACGGATTCGCATCGGTGATGCCCTGAAGGCAGCATCCGACTTCGCCGGCACAGCCGTTCGGGCCTCCACTTCCCTCGCCAGAGCCTCCGCGAGGAAAGCACCCTGGAGTGCGGATTCCCACCGCTCGATGGACAGATGCACCGCAGAAAGTTCGAAGACCATGCCCTGGGTATGGGCCTTGGCCAGCGTCCGGAGTACTTCCGCAGGCAATTCGGAAAGACTCTGCCGCAACAAATCCGGGTCAGCCGGAAGGCGAAGCACGTTGAGCCAGATGCCGAAAAAATCAGCATCAGCGCAGATGATCCGCGTCAACGCGGCGACATCAACGGGTTCGCGCTGCACGGCTTCTAGATAGCGGTAGACGACCACTTCAGGGGTCAATCAGTTCTCCCGCGAGGAATGGAGAAGTGCCGTTAGAGAGATGTCTCAGTCTGGTTCCATCAAATTTTCCGGCCGCTGGGTGATGCGCTGGAGACCTAGGCCCAAACGACATCAGCTTGCTTGTCGGATTCTACGCAGTCTGCAGGGGTGAGCCATCGCGAATTTGTAATCGGCCGGGAAGCACGCCTCAACTGTTGCGTTTCAGCCGTTCGTGGTTGATTTCC
>VGVE01000216.1 GCA_016874135.1 Gammaproteobacteria bacterium
CATGCCAACGGCTCCCGACTTACTCTTTCACACCCTTGGGCGCGCGCTGCTTCATGAAACCGAACATGTAGCCGGCCACACGGCGCATCTGGATTTCTTCCGAACCTTCCGTAATCCGGTAGCGGCGATGGTGCCGGTAGATGTGCTCGAAAGGCTTGTGGCGCGAATAGCCGAGACCACCGTGGACATGCATCGCCCGGTCCGCCGCTTCGCAGCACAGACGGTTCGCCCAGTAGTTGCACATCGATACCTTGTCCGACACGGAGAAGGCACCGTAGGTGTCCATCTGCCAGGCGGTCTTGTGAATCAGTGCACGCACCATCTCGCATTGCGTCTGCAGTTCCACCAGCGGGAACTGGATGGCCTGGTTGGACGACAGCGGCTTGCCGAAAGGCTTGCGGTGCTTGGCGTATTCAACGGATTCGTTGATGCAGAACTGCGCTGCACCGAGGCTCGAAGCCGCCTGTCGAATGCGGTTCTCGTTGAAGAAGTGCTGCACGATCTGCAGGCCACGACCTTCACCACCGAAGATGGATGAATGCGGTACCCGCACGTTCTTCAGGGAGATGCGGCCATGGTCCGTAGGCATGTTGAAGGTCCAGAGCATCTCCTCGACCTTGAAGCCTTCCGCATCGGTCGGCGTGAGGAACGCGGTGATGCCATCACCGTCACCGGGTTTGCCGCTAGTGCGGGCCATGATGAGATCGTATTTGGCCTTGTGTATGCCGGTGTTCCACGTCTTGGCACCATTGATCACCCACTCGTCACCATCCTTGTAGGCATTGGTATCCATGTGGGTGGCATCTGAACCGTGCTCGGGCTCGGTGATACCGAACGCAAACCCGCGGCGACCCTCGGCGAGGTCTTCAATCCACTCCTTCTTCTGCGCCTCAGTACCGTAGAGGATCATCAGCATAAGGCCAACGTTGTTGCCAACGATGGAGTGTTCGTTTTGCAGATCGTTGTGCAGACCTAAGCCCTTGACGGCGAAGTGCTCGCGAATCACCGCCATCTCAAGATTGCTGCCGTTCTTGCCGCCGTACTCCACCGGCTGTGCGAAACGATAGTGGCCGGCCTTGTCAGCGATCCGCTTCACCCGGAAAAGCAGCTGTTCCCACTCTTCATTCGGCAAACCGCCCCGCTCCCAGTCTGTGCGGGAGTCTTCCCGGCGGTGATCAAAGAAGCGGATGTTGTCATCCGAATTTTCAATGGGCTTGATCTCGCGCTCGATGAAATCATCGAGTTCCTTGAGGTAACTGGCGAGCTTTTCCGGAATATCAAAATTCATCATCTTCCCCCTGTATGTTGAAGCGGAATCATAGGGGCAGTCAGTCGCACTTGCCTAGTCTGGAACCCCGCGTGGTGGAAGGTTACGGCCTTGTGCCGGCTCAAGTTCAGCGAGCCAACCGGTTCTACTTGCAACCGTGTGCCAGCACGGCAAGCATACGGTGCACACAGAGGGAATGCGTTTACCTTTCGTGAAAGTCGCTGCAGAAACCCGACGATACCTTCTTATCGGCGCAGGCAGCCTGGCACTCGTGCTGGGCCTTGTCGGGATCGTGCTGCCGCTCTTGCCGACCACTCCATTTCTGCTTCTGGCGGCACTCTGTTTCACCAACAGTTCACCACGACTGCATGCTTGGCTGCTCAACCATCGATCATTCGGGCCGCCTATCAAAGCCTGGCGACAACACCGTGCCATCTCCCGTCGCGCCAAATGGATGGGGTCACTCAGCATGCTGCTGGTATTGCTGGTGGGATGGCTGGCAGGATTCAGCCAGAACATCCTTCTTCTGCAAGCGCTGGCACTTGCCGGCGTATCCATCTTTCTATGGACACGAAACGAACCCCCACCGAGGTGAGGACACCTCGCCATTGCCGACCATTGAAGCGTCCTCTACCCTGCCCATCACTCTCATCGGGAAGCAGTGATGTTCGAACATCCACAGCGGCGCAGGATTTTTCTCATGCGTCACGCGGAAGCCGCCTACACGAATCCGGATGGCTCCGTCGCTGCCAATGAACGGGTGGTACCGCTGTCGGAGCGTGGACGTGGACAGGCCGCAAAGCAGGCAGAAGCACTCGCGCCCATCAGCTTCGATCGCGCCATCTGTTCATCGCTACCCCGCACTCAGGAAACCGCACGTATTGTGCTCGGTGATCGCAAGGTAAAGCTGGAACCGTTTGCCGCGCTTCAAGAGGTAAGCCCCGGCTGGCAGAACCTCGTGCCTACGCTGACGATCGAAGAGAAGCGCGATTGGGTCGCACTTATCGCCAACCCCTGGATCGAGGCCCATCGGCCAGAATCCCGTTTTCTCGGCGGCGAGACGTTCGGCGAGTTCGAAGCCCGGGTTCTGTCGGCGTGGAATGCAGTTCTCGAAGACCGGTCATGGACCGTGTTGCTGGCCGTGCTCCATGGCGCGGTCAACCGGGTGATCATCCATCACATGATGCGATTACCCTGGCCGGGTGTGGGTATCGAGCAGGACAATGCCTGCATCAACATCATCGATGTCGACGATGCGCCGCAGCAGCGGGTGATTCTCCGGCTGCTCAACTTCACCCACTACAACCCGCCCAAGGACGGCCTGTGGCTGACCACCATGGAAGAGGCCGCAGCCAGAATCGCCAAGAGCCTCGCCTCCTGATCCTATTCCGCTGCCCTGACCCACCGCCTTATTCCACTGTCACGCTCTTGGCGAGGTTACGCGGCTTGTCGACGTCACAACCCCGCGCAAGCGCCGCGTGATAGGCGATGAACTGCAGCGGAATCAGCATGAGGATCGGATCAAGAGCAGGATGACAAGCCGGCACACGAATGTAGTCGTCCACCGGCGCATCCAGGGTTTCACTCTGGCCAATGGCCAGTACCAGCCCCTTGCGCGCCTTGATCTCGGCAATGCTGGAACAGTTCTTCGACAGCAGATCATCGTCCGGCACGATGGCGATAGTCGGCGTATCCGGGTCGATCAACGCCAGAGGACCGTGTTTCAGCTCTGAGGCCGGATAGGCTTCGGCGTGAATGTAGGAGATCTCCTTGAGTTTCAGCGCCCCCTCGCGGGCGAGGCCATAACCCTCGCAGCGGCCAATGTAATAAGCGCGCTGAAACCGGGCGTAGCGGTGCGCCACTTCAGCGAACTCCGCTTCACGTTCGATCAACCCCTGCACCCGCTCCGGAAGACTCTCGAGCGCATCCAGCAAACGTTTGCCTTCTGCGGGTGACAAGTCACGCATCCTGCCGAGATAGAGGGCAAGCAGTGCAAACGCCGCGAGCGTATTGGTGAAGGTCTTGGTGGATACCACCGCCACTTCAGGACCCGCATGTAAATAGATGCCAGCGCCACACTGGCGCGCGATCGTACTGCCGACGACGTTGACGACACCGAGCACCGTGCCGCCTTTCCGCTGGATCTCCTGCACGGCCGCAAGGGTATCGAAGGTTTCACCGGACTGGCTGACCGCGAGATACAGCGTGTCCGGTTCGATGATCGGGTTGCGATAGCGGAATTCCGCGGCGGATTCCGCATCGGCAGGCAACCGCGCCAGCCGTTCGATCATCGCCGCGCCGATGGTGGCAGAAAGCCATGCACTGCCGCAGCCGAGCAGTTTGATGCGCCGGAACGCCGTCAGTTGGCGCGGTTCGAGATTCAAGCCACCGAATCTGGCCGTGTTGAATTTCTTGTCCAGCCGCCCACGCATCACGCTGCGCAGCGTATCCGGCTGTTCGTGGATTTCCTTACGTGTGAAGTGTTGATGTTCCCCGCGTGTTGCGAGGGTCGCATCCATATCGAGGGTCGCAGCGCTTCTGTGTGCCGCATTGGCATGCAGGTCCTGGATCTGGAAGGACTTCGCTGTCAACCTTGCGATTTCACCATCTTCGAGATACGCCACCTGGCGCGTGTGC
>VGVE01000217.1 GCA_016874135.1 Gammaproteobacteria bacterium
ATTCGCGAGGAGATCGTGCAGGTCAACTACAACGCCTCTCTCGTGACTGACGAAGAGGTTGTGGTGATCCTTGCCCAGGGAGGCAAACACTCTGCAGAACACGTGAAGGCGCAGATCGCGCTCGGTGATCATCTCATCGCCAAATCCAAGGAAATCCAGGCTCTCGGTGCTTTTGACGCTAAGGATCGGACCACCGCCATGGACCTGCTTGGGTTCAAGAAACAACTGGTCTTCCCCACCCACTCCGTGGTGCAACCTTTCCATCCGAGTTCGAGCACCCGCATCGATCTTCGTTACGGTGCGGCGCGTGCCGTGAACCGCCACATGCACGCGATCTGCGGTCACGATTCGCGGCTGATGAGTGTCGCGGTGGTTCCCCTCGATCATCCCGCCGAAGCCATCGCTGAACTGGAAATCGCGCTCAAACAGGGGCACGAAGCCATCTGGGTACCGCACCGCGCGCCGATCGGCTTTTCGCCGGGCCACGTGGACCTGGAACCCTTCTGGGCGCGCCTGGCAGAAGCCGGTGTGCCCTTCGTGCTGCACGTGGGTGGATCGCCGCTGCAGACACTCAAGTCATGGACCAACAACGGTCGGGCTGCCACCCGAGATTGGATGGGTGGCGGTGAAAACGTGCGCACCAAGGACGCGGCAGTGATGCATCAACCACCGGAAACGTTCATAAGCATGATGCTGATCGACGGTGTGTTGGAGCGTCATCCCAAACTGCGCGGTGCTGCAGTCGAACTGGGTGCCGGGTGGGTACCGGAACTGCTCCGCCGTCTCGATGATGTGGCGCGCATCTACGGGCGAGTGGATGAATCGGTGCGTTTCTCGCGCCCGCCTTCAGTGCAGCTCACGCAGCAGATGGGTTTCACGCCGTTCCCCCACGAAGACGTTGCTGACCTCATCGATCGTTCCAACGCCGAGCTATATCTCTTCTCGAGCGACTACCCACACGTTGAGGGTGGCCGCGATCCCATCGGCAAGTTCGAGAAATACCTGACGGGACGTGATGAAACGGTCAAGACCGCGTTTTACAGCGAGAACTTCCTGCGCCTGTGGCCGACTGCCCGGGTTTGAACCGCAGCTGAAAAAAACCGGACCGGGCCCCATGCAGGCCCGGTTGCCGCTTTTTTGCCTTGCCTTGATCTTGAACTCCTTTGCCGTCGCTGATGAGCCGGAGACGCTGAGCTTTTTCGCGAGCGCCCAGCTCCTTTCGGACTACCGTTTTTTCGGTTCCAGCAGCTCTGACGGCAAGCCTGCCCTGCAAGGGAGTCTACATGTTGAACAGGAAGCCGGCTGGTACGCCGGGGTCTTCACCAGCACCGTCGACTTTGATGATGGCAACAGAACCCGCTATGAGTTCGACACCTACGCGGGCCGGAGGCTTTACCTCGGCGATTGGACGGTGTCCGGCGAGTTGTTGTACCTCGCCTACGATGAGCGGCACCCTGGACCAACCTGGGACTACTGGCTGGGAACGGTCGCCGTGCGTCACTACTTTGACGAACAGGGGGGTGAACGCTGGCTGGACCTGGCGGTCTCTCACACCGAAGAAGGCTCCTTCGCGAGTGGTAGACAAACCGAGCTTAAACTCGAAGGCGCCACGGAATTGCCACGTGCATTCCGCCTCACCGGCAATGTGGGCTACGGCTTCCACCAAGAGTCAGCTGACCGGTTTTACTGGGGGCTTGGCTTGGAGAGAGACTGGCGCCAGCTCACGTTCGGGCTCTGGTGGGTGGGTAGCGACCAGAGTCGTGCGCAGTGCTTCGACACCGACTGGTGCGATGAGGCGTTCCTCGGATCGATTCTGCTGAGGTCGTGGTGATCCGAGGCATCCTCTGCGCGCAAGCGCCACACTGCCTGGCTTGACGCATCACTACCCGGCAACTACGCGTGTTTCCTCCAGACCCCTGATGTGTTGCCGGCATAACCGAGCGCTCGATAAGCCGCATCCACCAGCGCCTGCCCACGTTCATTGAGCAGTATTCCCGGGCCCATGCGATTCATCACATAACCAAAACTCAGCCGCTCTGCTGGATCGGCAAAGCCGATGCTGCCACCGGCGCCCACATGGCCGAACGCTGGACCACTCAGTATCACGCTGCTCTTGTCGACACCCGCTGCCCGGCGGTTGTCCATGGACTTCATGAAGCCGAGAGAAAAGCGCGTAGGCAGGAGCAGCGTTGCATCTTCATGTGTGGCCACCGCCACTTCACCCATGGCGGCGAGCGTACCGCCATCCACGAACTTCCGGCCATGGAGTTCCCCACCGCAGGCAAACGGCGCATAGATGCGCGCCAGACCACGGCCGTTGGCGACGCCCCCGGCACCACCGATTTCCGCTGCGCGGCACTGGCGGCTGCCCGGGCTGAATCCACCCTGATTGAAGAAAGCGAGGGACGAGATGGACTTCGAATCCTTGATCAACGCTTCCGTGAACGCACTGAGCGCTGCACCACGAACCGGTTTGAAGGGAATCATCGGTGCTACGCGAGGCTCATGTTCCTCAGGCAAACCGATCCAGAACTCCGCCCGGGTCGGGCCGGCAATCGCTTCCTGGAAGTACTTTCCGAGCGACTGTCCCGATACGCGCCGGATCAGCTCGCCTACCGTCCAACCAAAATTCGCCATGTGATAACCGTTACGCGTACCGGGCTTCCAGAAGGGTTCTTCCTGCTCGAGCCGCTCGATTATGTAACTCCAGTCGCAGCAACCCTTATCCTTGAGCTTCTCGCGCATGGCAGGTACACCCACCGAGTGATCGAACATCATGCGCACCGTCGCCTCTTCCTTGCCGCGCTGAGCGAATTCAGGCCAGTAACGTCTGACAGGTGCATCGAGGTCCAGCTCACCACGGGCGACCAAGGTGTGTGCGGCGAGTGCAACCGCACCCTTGGTGCTCGAAAACACCACACAGGCCGTATCTTCGAGCCATGGCCTCTTTGACTCGACCTCGGCAAGCCCTCCCCAAATGTCTACAACACTCGCCCCATCACGGGTAATGCACAGCGACGCACCGACTTCACCGTTGTGTTCGAAGTTGTGGACGAAGGCGTCCACTACCGGGCTGAACTCGGACGTATAGGATCCGTGAAGGGTTCCTGCGGCAGTGGTCCGTTCGAGAATGGGCATGTTGATCAGCTCTCTGTTATCCAGGGGCAGTCTACCGTGTCCGATGCGCCAGACGGCTCCACGTCAGAAACCTGGGTGAACGCCGAGTGAACTCACGCTTCTGTGCCGGGCTAACTGCGCGACATCCTGTAAGGCAGAGCATCTCGTGAATCCCAAAAATCTCTTTTCAATCGAAGGCAAGGTGGCGCTGGTCACCGGCGGATCACGTGGTATCGGCGAGATGATCGCCGCCGGTTTTCTCGCCAACGGCGCGAAGGTCTACATCAGTTCGCGCAAGGCCGATGCTTGCGCCACCACGGCCGCCCGCCTGCAGAAAGAGTTCGGTGGCGAATGTATCTCCCTGCCCGCCGATCTCTCCGGTGTCACCGGTTGTGAACAGCTCGCGGCACAAATCGCTGCTCGCGAAAGCCGTCTCGACATCCTTATCAACAATGCCGGTGTTTCCTGGGGTGCGCCCATCGACACCTTCCCCGAGAGTGGTTGGGAAAAGGTATTCAACACCAACGTCAAAGGCATCTTTTTCCTGACGCAAAAGTTATTGCCTCTACTGCGCGCAGCCGGAACCCATGAAGACTCAGCGCGGGTGATCAATATCGGCTCCATCGACGGCATCAAGAATCCGGTGTTCGAAACGTTCTCCTATGGGCCATCAAAAGCCGCGGTGCATCACCCGACGCGTGGCATGGCACTGCACCTCGCGAAAGATAACGTCATCGTCAACGTAATCGCCCCAGGCCCTTTCCCCACCTTGATG
>VGVE01000218.1 GCA_016874135.1 Gammaproteobacteria bacterium
GCTTGTCGCCGATGCCGGTGACGTAGATCTCGTTCGCACAGTTTGAACAGATCAGCGCCACTTCCCACGGGCCATCCTGCTGATACAGCCGGGCTGACAGGTTGGTGACCGTTCGCGCCGGCACATCCGTGTTCGGCTGACGACGGGTCTTGTAGCCTTCGTTGTGATGAATTACGTCGGCGGTAAGTTCAAGCCCCCAGTCCGAAGTGATCATGGTGTCGAAGGTAGCACCAACGTTTACCTGCAGGGGCGGGCCGCCATAGCGTTCGCCGGAAAGATCCTGAATGTTGGCACCAAGGGGACCGCGGTGGCAGCCGGGACCGGTTGCGCCAACGGCCTGCGCGGTATGGCACTGCGCATCCGGGAACTTGTCGAACTTCAACCGGGTGTATTGTGCCGCGGCCCGGAACTGCAGTGCTTCGGTCGCCTGGAACACGGTGCTGAACTCGATGCCTTCACTGGTCGCAACCGCAGCGTTCTGCGTCGAGAAGGTGGTGGTGGTCGAGTCGAATACCGCGACCTGCAGGTCCTTGTACTCATAGGTGTAGACGATCACGTCAGCGGACAGTCGGCCATCGAAGTAATAACCCTTGATGCCGGCTTCAAAACCTTCCACCTCGGTTTCATCAAAGATGAAGTAGTCGTCGATGACGGCCTGGCTGTTGAACCGGACCAGGTTCGGCACGGTTCCCGGGTTGGAGATACCGAAGGACTGGAAGCCGGTCTTATAAGCGGCGTAGATCATGACGTCGTCGAGTGGTTTCCAGCTCACCGTCACTTCCGGCGAGAGATTGTCGGCCTTGCCTTCCGGGTCGTAGAACGCACCTGCGGGGGAGAAACCAAGGCCACGTTCGTAGAGGTTGCCACCAAACGAATCGCGCTTTTCATCGGTGTAACGCGCACCGGCGGTGACCGACCACTGCTCACTGATTTCCCAGTCGATGCTGCCGAAGAACGACAGGCTCTCGATGTTGTTGTCCCAGTGCTGGTGGTAGTTGATGCTAGTTCCGGGATAGAGGCTCCTCGGGTTCGGATCCGGGCCACCTACAAAAGCGGTGGGCAGAATTTGCACGGGCGCATCGAGATCGCGGAACGTGTCTTCGTAGAAACCACCGACCATGAAGTTGATGGGGCCATCGAAGTCGGACTGCAGGCGGAATTCCTGGGTCCAGCTGTCGCCGCTTTCACCCTGCTTCGAGACGACGATGGCATAACTGGTGTAGTCGTAGTTGGTGAGTTCGCGGTGACGGTAATCCCAGTAGCCGGTCAACGACGTCAGCGTGAAGTCGCCGAGTTCGAGATTCATCTCCAGGGTATGCATCTCGTTCTGCAACTTGTTGTGCGGGCGCGAGTTCTCGGTCCAGTTCGGGAAGTTGTTGGCGATATTGCTCGGGGCCAGCGCACCGTTGCGCTCGAGGCGGGGATGCCGGTCGAGACACGTCTGGGTCGGGTCCGGAAGGGAGAGGTAGTGCGGATTGCCTCCGGGGCCGTCAGCGCAGGCGTAGAGCACCGTACGACCCGCGTCATTCTGGGCCGAGTAGGAGCGGAACAGCTTCAGGGTGGCATCGAAGTTGTCGACCGGTTCCCACACTGCGGTCAGGCGTACGACGTTCTGATCCTGTTCGGGGAACTTCTTGTAGGCCTTGCCCCGGGTCGGGCCGCCGTTGATCCCGGTGGTGTCGAGCACGCCGGCATTGTTCTTGAGGTAGCCGCCCTGCATGTTCTGATAACGACCCGCAACGCGCAGTGCAAGGGTGTCACCGACAGGGAAGCTTAGTCCCGCTTCGAGCACAGGATCTTCGGTGACGAATTCATACGAGGCGCGGGCGAAGCCGTTCATTTCAGCGCCGACTTCCGGAGTGACTGAGGTGACCGCGATCACACCGGCGGGGCTGTTCTTGCCGAAGAACAGGGCCTGCGGGCCTTTGAGGACTTCGACCGATTCCAGATCGAAGAAACCGGTGTCGAGCATGTGTCCACGGCTGAAGGACATGCCGTCGATGACGAGAGATACCGGTTGGTCGGCGCCGTAGTCGACGGCGAGGTTGCCGACACCACGAATAAAGATCGATCCACCGGCGCCACCGCCTGCAGCGTGACCGATCTGTACCCCCGGAATCCGGGTGGTGAGCTGATCGAGGTCGCGCGTGAGGTAACGTTCGATGTCTTCGGAAGCCATGGCCGCAACGGCAACCGGTGCATCCACCAGCCGTTCTTCCCGTTTGCGGGCGGTGACGACGATCTCCTCGATCGCCAGTGAGTTGGCCACTTCTTCAGCCTGTGCCGAGGCACTGCCCAATCCGAGTCCGACCATGGCTGCCGTCAACGCACTCATCGTCAGCCCGGAGGCTGCGAGCTTGCGCCGAAGTGACGGCCGAGCCGGTGACCCGGGCGTGATTCCCGATGGTTTCACCATTTCAATCTCTCCCACTTGTCTCGTATCTCACTCTTGGTTGAGGAAACGCCGCCGGGAGTTCGGGACCAGGAACGACCATGGACGCAACAGCTCTATACACGCCTGACGTTCTCTCCCTCCATCCGCAGCGTACGAACCGGACTTCTGTATAAATCAATTTTCAGAGACTTGGAAGCGGAACAGACACGGCTGACGGTTTTGTGCCGGCCTTTGTGTCGCCAAGGTCAAACCACGGATTCGAAGGTCTCGAGGTCCGGGTGGCCGAGATAGGTGCCCTTGGGGGCCGAAGCCTGGGCGTGGGCGCGGCGGAAGTTGTCGGATTCGGTCCAGGCGATGAATGCCGCCCGGGATTCCCAGGTGCTGTGTGAGGCGTACAGCACGTGATCCTCCCGTACCGGACCCTTGAGGAGGTGAAAGGACTGGAAGCCGGGCACCTCGTCGAGGAAAGACTCCCGTTCCCGCCAGATCTTTTCGAAGCCTGCTTCGAAGCCTTTGGCGATCCGGAACCGATTCATGGCGATGAACATCGACGTGTCCTCCTGGTTATGGGTGATGCGGACGGCTGCGTTGTGACTCAGTCCTTGCGGTAGAACGCCTCCCATTCGCGGGACGCATGAACGATGGTAATGTCTTCGACGGCGAGTGCCGGCAGGCGCTTTTTCCGGGCGAGCGCCGCGGCAATGTAAGGGGGCAAACTCCGCCTGTTTGCGCGCCTCCCGTGCGGCCTAATGGGGTTTGAACTGCAGCAACACCTTCTCGCCGAAGAGCTGCAGCCCTTCGTAGATCCAGTCGTGGCGGTTCTTGCCACCCTGTTGAACAAAGATCTTTGTCGACGATCACCTGCATTCGGCACACAATCTCAACGCACTTTGATGAGAAGCAGACTGAGCCAGTTGCATCTCTTACTTATCTCCTGCCTGTTTTTGGCCTTTAGTTCAACTGCACGAGCCGACCTATTCGGCCCAGAGAATTACGACGAGTGCATTATAGAGTCTATGGAAGGTGTTAAAAGCGACGTGGCGGCGAGGGCCATCGCCCAAGCCTGCATGAGTCAGTTTCCCGAAGAGACGAAACCAGAGGCGGCGTCAAGTGCAGAACGCAAGCACGAATTTCTAATGAGCCGAATAGGCTTTGACATCGAAACTGATGGGATGCGCGAGTCGATCAACAAAATCCGCTTCGTCGATCAGCCAAATGGCGTTTATGGTGGCGTCCGATTTATGAACGGTACCACCTTTGCGATTTCGAGATTAAAGGTAGGTATAAAGGAGAGTTGCGGCTCGTGTCATTCAAAACTCTCCGACTACAAATACATCGTGAATTGTGAAGGTCTAATATTGGGGCAGTCAGCAGAAACGCTTACTTGTGATAATTTTGATGGTAACTTTTGTGTGGTCGGGTTTACCTCTGCT
>VGVE01000219.1 GCA_016874135.1 Gammaproteobacteria bacterium
TGCTGTCGTGCGGCAGCGTCGATCATGATCGACCAGGGCAAGGGCGGACGGATCATCAACGTCTCGTCGACGCAGGCGGTGAGCCCGGGTGTGGGCGTGACCTACGACGGTTCGAAGGCTGCGGTCATGCAGATCACCAAAGCCCTTGCCCTTGAACTCGCCCAATATGGCATCAACGTCAACGCGCTCGCACCCGGACCGACTTGGGTGCGGGAAGGCGATCCGCCGAAGACCACCGGGCAACCGCCGAACCGGACCGGTGAACCGCTTGCCGACACGGTGGCAGACCGGATAGCCCGGTTGCCGCTCGGGCATTGGGCCGATCCCATGGAGCAGGGCAAGGCGGTGGTGTTCCTGGCCTCATCGATGAGCGACTTCGTCACCGGGATCTATCTGCCGGTGGACGGCGGGTGGCTCACGCTGTAGCGGGATCGGGCGGCCCCTTGAAGGAGCAGAAGGCGGCCGCCGGCCGGATTCACGCCACCTGCACACCCATCGCTTTCATTTCTTCTAGGCGCGGGTCGCTCGGATACAGCCACTCATCGCCGATCACCTGCTGGACGCGTAATTCCGGGGGAATGTTCTGGATCCCGATCATGCGGTCCGCCCACTGGTTCCAGTGGTAGATACGTGCTTCCTGGTACGACAGTGGCACGCCCTTGAATCCATAGGACTCCACGGACTTCTGGATCCAGGCGCCAAATTCCGTGTCTTCACGCAGCACCACGTTCAGCCGCTCGCCGTCATTTTCGGTCCAGTGGTCGGGACGTGGTCCGTCACTCCAGTCCGGCACCATGGTCCAGGTTTCGAGGCGGGACCTGTTGATGCCGTTGGGCCAGAAGATGAGCGGTGGAATGCCACGCGCCGACAACGGCGAAACCCAGTTCGGGAAGATGCCGTAGGACTGGGTGCAGGTGCGGGCGATTTCGCCAACGGTTTCGATCTCGCGCACAGTCGCCTGCGAGCTGACGGTGGCGCGCTTCAGCCCACCACCCGGTACCGGCGCGATCATGCGGCCATGGCCGTTGGGATAGAGGGTGTTGATGTTGCGACGGTCATCGAGAATCGGCGACACCGTGGCCGGGTGAATGCTCTTGACGTGGTAGACCTCGGTGTTCGCCTCCATGGCGATCTTCCAGTTGCAGTCCAGGTCGAAGATGTGGCGCGCGGCAAGGCGGCAGTTTTCAAACTGGAACTCGCGCCACTCTTCGGCGATCGGTCCGAGCCATTCGAGCAGGGTGGGCGCATGGTCGTCGAAGTTGACGAAGATGAGATTGCCGAACCGCTCGCAGCGGATGCGGATGAGGCCGCGGCAGGACATGTCGAGGTTGCGGAAGTCTTCGGGGTCACGCACGGCGAGCAGATCGCCATCGTGGCTGTAGGTCCAGCCATGGTATTTGCAGACAATGCGTGGACGCTGCCCGCTCCGTTCGGTCACCACCGGTGCACCGCGGTGGCGGCAGGTGTTGTAGAACGCATTCACGCGGCCGTCGCCGGCGTTGACGATCACCACCGGCTGCCCGGCACGTTCCCACAGGCGGTAGGAACCTTTTTGAGGCACTTCGTCGATGTGCCCGGCGAGCAACCAGGTGCGGCGCCAGATGTGCTGCTGTTCGAGGTCGTAAAAACGCTGGTCAGTGTACCGTCCGGCGGGGATGTCCGGCAGGGCCGGAAAACCGCGCGGCGGTTCCTTGCGCGCAGCCTCGTATTCCATCAGCGCACGCAGCGTTTTCACTTGTTCAGGACTGAACATCGTTCTCCTCCATCAGGCCGCTTGCGGCCGGTGTCAAACTACGGGGTTGATGGTATTTCCGGCGTTGCCGTGATCACCACGGATGCAGCACCACGGGCAGGTCCTTGATGCCACGAATGAAATTCGATGGAACCCGCACCACGGGCCCGGCAACCTCGACGTGCCGGAACCGCTTCATGATTTCCTCCCACAGCACCTTCAGTTGCAGTTCGGCGAGCCGGTTGCCCATGCAGCGGTGGATGCCATACCCGAACGAGACGTGTTGTCGCGCGTTCGGACGGTCGATGATGAGCTTGTCGGCATTGGCGAACACGGTTTCATCGCGGTTGCCGGACAGATACCACATGATGACCTTGTCCCCTTCACGGATCCGTTTGCCGGCGAGCACGGTATCGCGCAGTGCCGTGCGGCGCATGTGGATAACGGAGGTCTGCCAGCGCACCATCTCCGCCACCATATTGGGGATGAGGTCACGCCGCTCACGCAGCAGAGCATACTGGTCAGGGCTTTCATCCAGCGCCAGAACGCCACCGCTGATTGTATTGCGGGTGGTGTCGTTACCACCGACGATCAGCAGGAGGATGTTGCCAAGGAACTCCTGCGGACGGCTCGGCATGTCCCTGGTGGATTCACCATAGGCCAGCATCGAGAGCAGGTCATAACTGGGTGCGCCGCGCGAGAGGCGCTCCTGCCACATGCCGGCAAAGACATTCATGCACTCGGTCAGTTCCTGCAGGCGATAGTCCGGGGAAAGACCACTTTCGCCCTGGATCTGCTCGTTGGCCGTGGTGACATCAGACCAGTGGATGAGCTTGTGCCTGTCCTCGTAGGGAAAGTCGAACAGCGTAGCCAGCATGCGTGCCGTCAACTCGACCGATACGTCCTGCACCCAGTTGAAAGGTTCGCCGACGGGCAGATGGTCGAGAATGTCCGCGGCCCGTTCGCGTATCAGCGGCTCGAGGTTGCGCAGGTTGGTGGGTGCAACCGACGGCGCAACGACCTTGCGCTGTTCATCGTGTTTCGGCTGGTCCATGGCGATGAAGTTGTCGAGTTGCAGAAGCCCGGGTTCCGCGTCCACTTCCGCAATCGTGATGCCCTTGGCTTCTGAGGAGTAGACATCGTGGCTCGTATCCACGGTCTTGATGTCATGGAAACGGGTTACCGACCAGTAAGGTCCCACCGGGCTTTGGGCACACCAGTGCACTGGGTCTTCCTTGCGCAGCCGGGCGAAGACGGGTCCCCAGGTGTCGTCGCCATACAGTTTCGGGTCGCTGACGTCGACGCATTCCAGCGACAGGTTGACTGGTTCACTCATTCAAGGACTCTCCCCATTGTTTCAGTCCGATCCATGCAGGCGATAATGGTCGCACAAGTACTACCAGGCAACTCTGAATCGGGAGGAACGACATGTTCAGGACGTCTTTTTTTCTCAGTGGCGCGGATCCTTTCGTGCATCGGGGTTCTTCGGCGGAGAAGGAGATTTGCCGTCTGCACCCGGGCCTGCGGGGCTATCTGCAGACCCGGGCGACGCCCACACAGATCGGCGATGCGCCCCCCGCCTTTGACGGGGTCGCTGAACTCTGGTTCGACTCGCCGGAAGGGGCGCACAACGCCAGCAAGGCGGGATATCCGCTGCAGGGCCTGATCCGGCCTGGCGTCAGTGTCGCCAGACGCAGCGTCGGGATGGAACGGCCGGTGATGATGCTGCCCTCGTTCAGGCGGGGTGTGGGTATCAAGGGTGTTTTTCCGTTCGGCAAGAAGAAGGGGCAGCGAGTGGAGGATTTCCAGGCGCACTGGTGGCACCGCCACGGTCCCATCGCCGCCCTGACTGAAGGCGCGAGCGCCTACATACAGTGTCATCCCATGCCTTATCTCTATTCGATCATCGAACCGGCATTTGATGGCATTACCGAAATCTGGTGGCCAGATGTCGCCACAGCCCGTGCTGCAATGAAGTCACGACAGATGACCGAAGATCAGTC
>VGVE01000220.1 GCA_016874135.1 Gammaproteobacteria bacterium
CAGTGCTCTGCTTGCCAGCATCGCCTCGTCTATCGGAATCAGGTCGTGGTAATCGTGACCCTGGCCACGCCTCCAAACAGACGCAAACTTCTCGAACACTTCCGGCGGCGCGCTCATTGAACGCGCTCACACTGTGAACTCGGCCGCAGGGGCTCCTTCGATAGCTACCAGCCATTCGTCGCCCACCGAACAGAACACCCTTGATGTTGATGTCGATGCAGCGCGTCCATGCGGTGAGCGCCTTGTCATGATCAGCGTAGAAACCGAGAGGCATGACGCCAGCGTTGTTGATCATCACGTCGATGCGACTGAACCGCTGAACCGCCGCATCCGCGAGCGCTCGGACATCTTCAGCATGCGTGACATCCGTAACCCGACCGAGCACATCAATGCCTTTCGCCTTCAGGCCAGCAACCACCCCATCAAGTGTTGACGCGTTGATGTCAGCACAAACCACCTTCGCACCGAGCGCTCCGGTCTTCTCGCAGACCAATCGACCAAAACCGCTACCTGCACCGGTGACGACGATGACCTTGTCACGAACGTAGTTGTCGGCCACGCGGCTTGTCCCTTCTTTTCCGATTCGAGTCCGATTCAGTCCAATTCCATGCCTTCAAAGTCACCTTTGGTTCGCCACGCCGCAAGCAGGTGATTGAACGCATTGATACCCGGTGCATAGGGGGCGTTCTGCATACCCGCGCCAGTCGAAGTACGACCTTCGCGGTTGTAATACCCCGGCGTGCAATCTCTCAGAAACGACGACGCGCCAGAACCTGCCAGTTTGATGATGGTTTTCACCCAGGCCTCTTCCGCCTCGGCACTCACCTCGATGATGCTGTGGCCACTCTTGAGCACTGCGTCGATCACATGGCTTACATGAATCGCCTGGTCATCAAACATCGACGTCATGTTGGGTGACAGGCCGTTCTGGTTGATACCGATCGTGAACCAGTTGGGAAAGTTGTGACTCGAAAGGCCGTGCAAGGTCCGAAAGCCATCTTTCCAATGGTCGTAGAGCGAGAGACCGTTGCGTCCGAGCGTATCGAAGTCCACCCGGCGATGCGCTGACGTCGTGATCTCGAAACCGGTGGCGAAGATGATGCAATCCACCTCATATGCTTTGCCGTTCGCAACCACCGCGTTCGCCGTGATGCGTTCAACGCCTTTCGCATCCGCCACATCGACCAGTTCGACGTTGGGTCGACTGAACGTTGCGAGATATTCATCGTTGAACGTCGGGCGTTTACAGAATTGTCGATACCAGGGCTTCAGCGACTCGGCGGCGTCCGGCTTGGTCACTTCGCCATTCACCCGTGCACGGATCTCGTTCATCTTCTGATAGTCGGCGATTTCAGCCCGCAACATGATCTCTTCCATGTCGAGGTTGCCGGCATCCGGTCGCCTGTTCATCAGAGAAATGCCGATGCGCCTCGCGATATCGGTCCAGCCATCGGCCACCAGATCTTGAACAACCGGCTGACCGGTCAACACCGCCGCGAAGTTTTCCCGTCGGGCGCGCTGCCAGCCTGACTGTTGCTGGTTGTACCACTCCGCGTCGGTCGGCTTGTTTCCGCGAAGATCAACGGACGACGGTGTTCTCTGGAAAACGTAGAGCTTCTGCGCATGCGCCCCGAGGAATGGCACACATTGAATTGCTGTGGCTCCGGTGCCGATGATCGCGACGCGCTTGTCGTGCAGCTTGGTCAGTCCACCGTGATGATCACCACCGGTATAGCCATATTCCCAGCGCGAGGTGTGGAATGAGTGACCCTTGAAATCCGCGATGCCCGGAATGCCAGGCAGCTTCGGGCGATTCGCGGGCCCGGTCGCCTGGATCAGGAATCGCGTGAGGATAGTGTCATTGCGCTGCGTCGACACCTTCCAGCGTTGCTTCTCTTCCAGCCAGCGAACTTCCGTCACCCGCGTCTGGAAGGTCGTGTGGCTATAGAGATCAAAGTACTCACCCACCCGTCGAGTGTGTTCGAAGATCTCCGGCGCATAGGAGTATTTCTCTTTGGGCATGTAGCCGGTTTCTTCGAGCAGGGGCAGATAACAGTAGGACTCGATATCACACTGCGCGCCGGGGTAACGGTTCCAGTACCACGTGCCACCGAAGTCGCCGCCGGATTCAATCAAGCGGAAGTTGTTGACTCCCCGCTCCTTAAGCCGAGCCGCCGTCATCAGGCCACTGAATCCACCACCGATCACCACGACGTCCAGATCCAGATCCAGAGGTTCGCGCTCGAAACCGGGCTCAACGTACGGATCTTCATCGGCGTAGTGCGCAAACGCATCTGCTGCCTCGATGTACTGGCTTTCCCCATCGGCACGAATGCGTCGATCCCGCTCCTTCCGATACTTCTCCCGCAAGACGTCCGGATCAAAGTCGAGATCAGGGAAGAGGTTGTGCAATCGTTCGCGTGCGCCGGCCATGGGTCAAGCCTCCGAAAGTTGAATCAAGGGAGCGTGAAAGTTCTTGTGCCGGATTATCGCCGGATTGGCACGGGTACTGGAATGCGTACCGTGCGTCCGTGGGCGATCCTGCGAACGTGGATCTATTCCAGCTCTTCGATACGTTTCGGCCAGTTGTCCTTGAGCAGGCGCGAAAGCGAACGATCGGCCAGGACACGACCATCGGTCTGACAGCGGGCACAGTAGTTCGCCTCGTTTTCCACATACTGGATGCGTTGCACCGGTGCCTCGCACACCGGACAAGGCAGACGATACCGGCCATGCACCGCCATCGCGTCATGAAACGCGGTCACGCGACCCGGAAACGTCTCGCCGCTTTCCTCGCGTAGACGCGTTGTCCACTCTCCAATTACGTTAACCACGGCTCCGTGCAGCGTAACCACATCGTTGGCCGAAAGCGTTTGCGCCAGCTTGAAGGGTGCCATCCTCGCGCGATGCAGGATCTCATCCGAGTAGGCATTGCCAATACCCGCAAAAACCCTTTGATCGGTCAGCGACCGTTTGAGGGTGTGATGCGTCGCGTGCAGGCGTTCGCCGAATTGGTCCGTCGTCAGCTCAAAAACTTCGAGCCCTCCCGGATTGAGCGCCTGGAGTGTTTGATCATCACCTACCAGTCTGATCGACGCGCGTTTTTTCTTGCTGGCCTCAGTGAAGAAGAGCGACCCCGTCTCGAAGTCGAACGCCGCAAGGCCAATCCGTGCGGGTACCTTGGGCAGAACCTTGTCCGCATCCTTCCACTGCAATCGCCCGGAGATCATGAGATGCAGGACAACGCGGTAGCCTTCACCAAAATCAAACACGAGCTGTTTGCCCAGCCGGGTAACCCCTTGGAGTGAACGGCCTACGAACTCCTCGATCGGCGGTGTAACCGTTCGCAGTGCAAACGGGCTGGCCAGACGAGCGCCCAGCAAGCGCCGGCCTTTGAGGCGCTTTTCAAGGTGCTCGATGTAGATGGTTAGATCAGGCAATTCGGGCATCGATCAAATCTCGGGCTCCCGCACGAAACTCGTGGTCTTCCGGTATTTCCGGTTGAAGTCATGCGCGTCGGCTGTTGTACTCGATTCAGACCGCGCCATCGTCTTGCGCAGGCTACCTCACCGGAATCAAACATGACCACGTTGCAGCTGCCTTCGATGCCAAACGGTCTCAGCCCCGAATGGCTGACAGCCTGCCTCAGCGCTGCAGGAATTGCCGCCGGTGCCAAGGTGACTGCGGTCCGCCGCGCCGGCGTC
>VGVE01000221.1 GCA_016874135.1 Gammaproteobacteria bacterium
TGCGGTGAATCACATGGACATCGCGCCACGTTATGCCGGCACACTGATGGGCATCACCAATACGGCAGGAACGATTCCGGGGATCATTGGAGTTACCGTGAGTGGGTTGATCCTTGCCGCCACGGGTTCCTGGACACTGGTCTTTCAGGTCACGGCCGGTGTGACGTTGTTCGGCCTGATCTGTTATCTCTTCATGGCGAGTGGCCAGCGCCAGATTGACTGAGAAATTTCTTACACCCAAGCGAGCTCGCTTACGAACTTACGGGGGGAGAGCTGCAATGAAAGTGGTGAAGATCGTTTTGTATGTGCTGGTGGCGTTGTTGATCGCCGGTTTGATACTGGCCCCCATCGGCCCGGTGCCCGGTGTCTTCATAGGCGGGACTGCCACGAACTCGCCAGCAACATGGCCGGATACGTCGGACGTTGATGAAATCCGCCTTGGAGTCAACGGCACCATTCCCCGCGTCGTGATCATCTGGGTGGTGGATGTCGCGGAGAACTGCATGTGGTCGGTCCCCGTGACAGCGGCTGGGTCAAGATGATCGGAGATGGCGCTCCTGTGAAGATGCGCCTCGCTGACAATACGTATCCGTTGCGGGTGGTGCGGGTTACTGAAGGGTTCGAAGAGATCCTCAAGGCTTATATCGCCAAGTACGAAGCCGAATATCCGGAGATCGTCGCTTCGTTCCCGGCCGTTGAAGAAGCCCGTGACAGCGTCGGAGTGTTCCGGCTCGAACGGAACTGAAACGTCGGCAATGCCGCTACGACCTCATTGATTTCAGCTGACCAGTTCGAAGCGCACTCCGGCGTTGGCTGGCAGCCGTTCGAGTAGAGCGTCGCCGAGTGCCGTCGCCGGCGTCCAGAACCCGCCACCTACCGGACTTTCGTCACGGGCAAGTGCCACTGCACACTCGGTGAGCATCTTCGATGTGG
Source organism: Gammaproteobacteria bacterium (assembly GCA_016874135.1). Taxonomy (GTDB): domain Bacteria; phylum Pseudomonadota; class Gammaproteobacteria; order Pseudomonadales; family Azotimanducaceae; genus SYFY01. Next base: position 934 of record VGVE01000221.1, read on the forward strand.
ACCCGTACCCCGGATCCTTGTCACCGGTGATGCGCCCCTTGAGATTGCGGGCTGAGTCCGTTGGGTGTTTGGCGAGCAGCTCGATGCGGAAGAAGCCGTTTTCGATCTGGGCCGCGCTCGGGCCTTCACCGGGTTTCGGCAACATGCGCTGCAGCAATTCCCGCAGGGTCGGTACGCGCGTCATGGCATTGAGCGTCCCGAATCCCATGGCCATCGCGGCGGCGCCGAAAAAGCCGAAGGGCCCCGCTGGCATGAGTGTGCCTTCGTCGTAGCGGAAATCGCGACCCCAGGCATAGTTCATGAGTGCGTTGCTGCGGCGAACCACGCGGGTATTGATCTGAGCCATCACGAACGGAGCGACCCAGGCGTTGAAGTCCGCATCAAACTCCGGAGTGCCGTGATCCGGCCCATCCTGGCCGCGCTGACCCCCTGCGGGATCGAGCGCGTAGGGATCGGCGATCAAGGTACGCACCGAAGCATCCCGTTCAGCCAGTTCTGCCATGCTCCACATGCTGTCGAGTGTGCCGCCGGAGAAGCCGCCTTTAAAATCGCTGGCACGGTACTTCACATGACGGGCGGGTACGCCGTGACGTTCCTGCATCTGTTTCTGCATGAAGTACACGCCGATGTCTGACGGTATGCTGTCGAAACCACAGGTATGCATGATCCGGGCGCCGGTTCGTTCGGCGGTCGCCTGATACTGGTCGATCATGCGTCGCATCCAGTGGACTTCACCGGTCAGATCGCAGTAGTGCACACCCAGTTCAGCACACAGACGCACTACATCACTGCCGTACTTGGCATAGGGACCGACCGTCGTAAGAACCACCCGCGCTTTGCCAATGGCTTCGGCGAGTGACTCCGGCTGATTGCTGTCCGCAAAGGTGATACCAACGTTCGCAGGGAGTTGCTCCGTGCGGATGAGTTCCTGCAGCTTGTCCAGATTGCGTCCGGCGATACCCCAGGTGGTATTGCCGTCGGTATACAGTTTCTTCAGCTGGCGGGTGACGAGGCGTCCGGTAAAGCCGCTCGCTCCAAAGACGAGGATGTCAAATTCTTTCTGCATGATCCGTACATTCAGTGTTGGTGTGGGTCGAAGGCTGATGGCTGGAGTTGCCAGAGCAAGCTGGTACTCTGGCCTATCCCGACCTGAGACCGCAACGGGAATCCCGCATACCTCACCGTGGAGTGATCGTCCTTGAATCGTCTGCTCTTGTTCGCGGCAGTCATCCTGGTTTTACTGGTGGTGGCGTTCCTGTTTCCGGTAGGTACATGGGTGCTTTCGTTCCTCGGCTGGGTGCAGCTGAATCCAGGCATTTCCTGGTTTGTATTCATAGTCGCCTATGTACTTGCCTGTGTACTGCTCGTCCCCGGGTCGCTGCTGACGCTTGGAGCAGGCTTTGTATTCGGTTTACCGGTGGGGCTCGCCATCGTGTCCCTATCGAGCACCCTCGGCGCATCCGCCGCTTTTCTTGTGGGCCGATATTTTGTGCGCGACTGGGTGGAGAAGAAACTGACCGCCTACCCACGATTTTCCGCACTTGATCGGGCGGTAGGTGAGCGCGGCGCATTGATCGTTCTGCTGACCCGCCTGTCACCGGTGTTTCCTTTCAATCTTCTGAATTATGGGCTTGGCATCACCCGGGTGAAGTTCTGGCACTACGTGGGTGCGAGCTGGCTCGGCATGTTGCCCGGCACGGCGCTCTATGTGTATCTGGGTTCAGCGGGGCAGAGTCTGACGGCACTATTCGCCGGTGAACTTGAGACCTCGGTGCTCACACAGGTGATGTTCGCTGCAGGTCTGGCGGCAACCCTGATGCTGACGGTGATCATCACCCGTTTTGCCAATCAGGCACTCAATGCGCAGCTGGAGACGCGATGAGCCAGTACCCGGGAGAGAGTTTCGACAACAGCTGGCGGGAAGCGCTTCATCCGTCCAATCGGGTCAATCCGGTACCCAAGGCACAGTATCACCTCGTTGTGATCGGGGCAGGTCCCGCCGGTCTGATCTCGGCGATCGCGGGGGCGGGACTGGGTGCCAAAGTGGCGTTGGTGGAACGGCATCTGATGGGCGGCGATTGCCTCAACGTCGGCTGTGTTCCGTCGAAAGCACTGCTCGAGTTCACCCGGCACAATCCTGGCGCCACCTTCGATCAGGCGTTTGCGTGGATGCGGGAAGTGCGCGCCACCATTGCGCCCAACGACTCGGTTCAGCGGTACACGGAGGCCGGCGTCGATGTGTTCCTCGGCGCCGCAACCTTCGAAGACGCACAGACGGTGCGAGTGCGGGATATTCGCCTGAAAGGCAGGCGGATTGCGATCTGCACCGGTGCATCGCCCGCCATACCGGCCATTCCGGGCCTGCGGGAAGCCGACCCGATGACCAACGAGACCCTCTTCGACCTGCGTATGCGGCCACCGAGACTCGCTATCCTTGGCGCGGGAGCGATCGGCTGTGAGATGGCGCAGGTGTTTGCCCGCCTCGGCACCGACGTGCATCTCTTTGAAATGGCGCCCAGGGTATTGCCCCTCGAGAGCGAAGCGGCGAGTACCGCGCTCGACAAGGCCATGCGCGAACTGGGTGTGCATCTGCATCTCGGCAAGGCGGTATCGAAGGTCGGCAACGATGACGTACTCACGGTGCATGCAGGCAGCGAGTCGGTGGCGGTGGATGACATCCTGGTCGCTCTTGGCCGCCGTCCCAACACCGCAGAGTTAGGCCTCGAGAGATCAGGCGTCGGCGTCGATACTCAGGGGTTCAT
>VGVE01000222.1 GCA_016874135.1 Gammaproteobacteria bacterium
CCCTTGGGAGCCCGGTTCATGTCCACCTACGCCAATGGTAGGCGGTTGTTTGATGCTGACAGCCATCTCATGGAGAGCGTTGACTGGCTGACAGCCTACGCCACCGAAGCGCAGGCCGGATTGGTCAAACCGCTCATCACCGAGAAGGGTGGTGCCAACATTCGCGCAGCCATCGGAGCTGCCGAAGCACGGCGACAGGATGTGGACAGAACCCGTGAACTTCTGGCGCAGCCGATCATCTCCGGGCCGAAGGGGTGGGGCGCCTATGGCGCGATGGACCCCGCGGAACGTTCCCTGGCCCTCGACCTGCTCGGCTTTGAGTACCAGCTCATCTTCCCGACCTTTGCCATCGGCCAGTTCGCCGCATCGAATGACCCTGAAGTGGTGTATGCCGGGACGGACATGCTGAACCGCCGCATGGCGGACTTCTGTCGCGCTGATAAACGACTGTTACCTGTAGGTTATGTGCCGCTGCGTGATCCGGAACGATCAGTTGCGGTAGTTGAAGCGGCGGTTGCGGATGGCATCCGGGCGTTCTGGGTCAGTTCGGAACCGGTGCAGGACCGATCACCTTCGCATCTCAGTCATGATCCAGTATGGGCCGCGCTGGAACGTCACCAGGTTCCCGTCATCCTGCACATCGGCAGCGGGCGTGGCCTAGACAGCCGCTTCCACAATGCCGGACATACCAAGGTGAAAGACTGGCTGGGTGGTGGAGAAAACCTGCGCGGCAAGGATTTTCCGGCGATCGCCCATTCAGTGCAGAACTTTGTCACTGCGATGATCTACGACCAGGTGTTCGAGCGATTTCCGGAACTCATGTGCGGCATCATCGAACTCGGCGCCACCTGGGTGCCGGGTTTCCTGCGAACGCTGGACCAGGGCCACATGGCGTTCCGCAAATCAGAGCCGCTGCTCAACGGGCTCTCGGCAAAACCCTCAGAGATCTTCCGTCGTCATGTGCGTGTCAGTCTCTTTCCTTACGAGGACGCCGGCTGGCTCATCGAGCAGGCAGGCCCAGAGGTCTTCATGTTTGCTTCCGACTGGCCCCATCCGGAAGGGGGGCGTGATCCGCTCGGACGATTTGAACAAACCCTCGAAGATGCCCGGACACCGGCTGATGCGCGGGACGGATTTTATTTCCGGAATTTTGCCTCGCTACTGAACGTCACCGTCTGAGTCCCAACATGAGCGAAGTCAGGAAGCTGTCGTTGCCGACCATGCTCGCCTTTGGGGTGGGTCAGGCAGCAGAAGGGATGAAGAACCAGGCGTTCAATGTCTTCCTGGTGTTCTACTACCAGCAGGTCATCGGTCTGCCAGGCTGGATGTCGGGTCTCGCCCTCGGCATTGCGCTGTTTTTTGATGCCATCACTGACCCATTGATGGGTGTCATCAGTGATCGAACCCGGGGGCGATTTGGCAGACGGCACCCGTGGATGCTGGCATCTGCGCCGCCGCTGTTCCTGTCCTTCGGTGCGCTCTTCATGCCGCCTGACGGATTAACTCAGTGGGGCTACTTCATCTGGCTGACCCTCTTTGCGGTACTGGTGCGCGCCTCCCTGACCCTCCTGCACGTGCCGCACCTTTCCCTTGGTGCGGAAATGGCGAAGGACTACCACCAGCGTTCGACAATGTATGCGTTTGGCGTCGTCTTCTCGATTACCGCCCACGCCCTGGTCTCATTCATCGGCTACCGTTTCTTCTTCCCAACCACGGCCGAATACAGCCCGGGAACGCTCAATCCCGATGGTTATGCCTCCTTTGGCTGGTTCTGGGCCTGTGCCATGGTGATCTGTATCGTGGTGCTTTGTGCCGGAACGTGGAAGGAAATTCCGCACCTGCGCGCCGTCCAAGTGGAGACCGCGCTCAGCCTGCGAAGTGCGCTGAACGAGTTTCGCGATGTCTTTCGCAATCGCTCTTACCGCCTGATCTTCATCGGCATGCTCATCTCGACCTTTGCTGTCTCGGTCGATGGCATACTCAGTCCGTACATGGGCGTGCACTTCTGGGGCCTCACCACGGAACAGTTGTCTCTGGTCGCGTTTGCCACATTGACTGGCATCTGGATCGGTATGTTTCTCGCGCCGATCATTACCCGCAAACTTGATAAACGGCTGGCACTGGTTGTGCCGGCGGTCATCGTGGTTATCAACGTCAACGTACCGCTGGTGCCTCGATTGCTCGATGTGTCCTGGTTTCCGGAGAACGGCGACCCGGCGGTGTTCTGGATCTATTTCGTCCGCTATTTCATCCAGGGACTGTGCCTGCCGTCGATTTTCGCGAGCTTCAATTCCATGTTCGCCGACATCGCGGATGAAGTTGAACTGGAGTCCGGTGGGCGGCGTGAAGGTATCATTTTCTCCTCACGGTCGTTCGCCAACAAGATGACCGGGGCGCTGGGCGCCATAGTCGGCGGACTCGTGCTCGATATCATCGCGTTTCCCCAGGGCGCACGGGCCGGCACGGTGCCCGAGGACACGATTTGGTGGCTCGGCATGGTGGAAGGGCCGATGGTCTATGCAGTTTCTCTCATCGGTGTGCTGTTCTACCTGCGTTACAAGATCACCAGCGCCCGCCATGCAGAAATCAGAAGTCAGCTTGCGGAGCGTCATGCGGCCGCCACTTCAGGTTAGGCTCCGCGGTAGGGAGGAGCTGGAGCGAATCTGGCGAGCAGGCGTCGATGCTGTTCAGCCCGGAAGACTAACGAGAAGATTTAGTCGCGTTGAGAGGGGGCTATTCCGATGGCAGCGGGGTGATTCCTGTTTCGACGTTACGCTGCCTGAGGCGGGTGGCCGGATCTATGTCGCCGGTGCAGGCAAAGCGGTTGTGCCGTTTGCAGCGGCACTTGCCGAGACGCTGGGGACAAACCTGCATAGCGGTCTGGTGGTTACCAAGGCGCATCATCTCCGCGCGGGGGTGGCTGCAAGAATGGATTCACGAATTCACGTGCTCGAAGCCGCCCATCCGGTCCCGGATGAGCGCAGCGTCATAGCGGCGGAAGAGCTGATTCGGTTTCTGGATCAGTGCTCCCCCGGTGACCTCGTATTCTTCCTGATCACCGGTGGCGCTTCTGCACTGCTGGCAGCACCAGCGTTTGGACTTTCGCTTGTAGACAAGCAGGCGGTGACGCGGCTGCTGCTCAGTCGAGATGCCAATATCGACGAGATCAATGCGGTTCGCCGGCACCTGTCGAGACTCAAGGGCGGTGGTGTGCTGCGACACGTCAATGGTGCCCGTGTGGTCACACTGGCGGTGTCTGACGTAAAGGACGATTTACCCCAGACCATCGGTTCAGGACCTACGGTGGCGGACCCAACAACATTTGCGGATGTGCAGTTGATCTTCGAGCGATTTGGTCTCGACAGAGAAGCGCCACTGCCTGTTCGACACCATATTGCCCGGGGACTCGCAGGTGAAGCCGGAGAGACACTTAAGCCAGGTGATCAGCGCCTACGGTCGACAGACTTTCATATCGTCGCGCGGCGCGAAGACGCAACTACGGCGTCGGTTGCTGCGGCAGAATCCAGTGGTGTATTGGTCGAACGATGCAGTGCGGAGCTGTATGGCCCGGTGGAAAGA
>VGVE01000223.1 GCA_016874135.1 Gammaproteobacteria bacterium
TCGCAAACGAAGTCGAAGGCGATCCCGGTAGTTCGCATCGGGCATCTGGTGTTTTTCGATGTTGACATGGTTCGGGCGACGCTGGCCGGCAAGAACCTTGTCCGCCATCGCCTGTCGGCGCCCCCCGGCCCGTCCCGCAGCTGTGCTGACGGTGCCGCCACCAACAAGACACAAGGGGAGAACTTATTCGCATGAGCATGACCGTTCTCGAACGCGCGCGCAGATACGTCCAGAAATGTCCACCGGCCATCAGTGGCCAGGGCGGGCACAAAGCCACCTTTCATGTCGCCTGTCTGGTGGTGCATGGGTTTGACCTCTCCGACGCCGACTCGCTTACGGTTCTGCGCGAGTGGAACGATTCGTGTGTGCCGCCGTGGAGCCAGGCGGAACTGATTCATAAGATCAAATCGGCGCGCACGGCTTCCCACAGCCTGCCACGCGGCCATCTTCTCGGCACGCGGGGCCAGGGCCGGTCAGTTCACACGAGCAGGTCCAGCGGCCCGAAACAAATCGTTGCGCGCCCTGCCAAGCCGAAATTCTGCCCGATGGTATTGAAGCGAGTCGCCAGCAAGGTTGAGGATATTTCCAACGTCGGCGAATTCCTACGGATGGTCTCGCCGGTCAGTGTGGACACGCAAGACTCAGCGGGCGTTTTGAGCCGACTGTACCGGCGCGGCTCTGGTGAAAAAGTCCTGATTTTCTCCGACATGAATTCGCAAGGGCAGAAAGTGTGGGAGGCAGACGGGAGCGAAAAGTTTCACAACCATCATCTGCCAACGGGCGATGAAGGCGTTTGGTTCCTGCCGCAACCTGTGACGGGCGAGTTTCACGCAAACCCCCGCCTGGATGGGAAGTTGTCACGGCGGTCAGAGGAGGCGGTGACAAGCTGGCGGTATCTCGTCCTGGAAAGCGACGAGGCGGAAGCCGATGACTGGCTTCGTTGCCTGATACAGATTCCGCTTCGTATCGCCTGCATCTGCGAATCTGGCGGACGCTCGATTCATGCGCTCGTGCGACTGGATGCGGAGAGCAAGGTTGCATGGGACGCACTGGTTCATAGGGTGAAACCTGCGCTCGTGACGCTCGGCGCTGACCCGGGCGCGCTTTCTGCCGTGAGATTGACTCGGCTTCCGCAAGCTCGGCGTGGCAAGCGGGTTCAACGCCTTCTGTATCTCAACCCGTTTCCCGATGGGACTCCGATCGTGCGGCGTGGAAACCCAACCGGAGGAACGTCGTGAGTGACGAGCAAATCGGAGACTTCAACGAATGGGTTGATCAAAACTCAGCCGGCGAGAAGCCCGTCATCGAACTGCCGGGTGGCGAGGTATCCATCACCGATTGTGCCGGCAAACTGTTCGGGCTGATTGCCCCGACCAAAACGTTGTTCGTGAGGGGTGGCGCTCCGGTCGCGCTACAGGCGGGACGACGGTTTGCTTGCGCTGGACATCCTGCGCCCGTCGGCGGCGCGTTCTTTCCTTGAGAAGTTTGGCAGGCTCATGGTGTTGCGCGCGGGAGCGAAAGGAGGACAGGTGTTGAAGCCGACGAACTGCCCGCAGAAAATGGCCGATGCGCTCTTGCACACTGAGGAAGCACGGACGCTTCTGCCCCGCGCGGACGGCCTTATCAATTGCCCCATCATCCGCGTGGTGAATGGCGTGGCGGTTCCGTCCGGCACGGGATACGACAGCGTGACCCGGCTGCTCGTGACGGGCGGGCAGAAAGCGGATGAAGTGGACGTGACAACGGCGACTGAGGCGTTGCTGGGTCTGCTCGAGGAATTTGAATTTCAATCGGACGGGGACAAGTCGCGGGCGGTGGCGAGTTTGCTTTCACCTAGCTTGAAGGCCGGTGGTTTCATCAAGGGGCGCGTGCCGGCTGACGTGGCGGAAGCCGACCAATCGCAATCGGGCAAGACGTATCGGCAAAAGGTGGTTGCTGCCATTTACAACGAGAAGGTTTCGCTCGTGACGAGTCGGGAAGGCGGTGTCGGCTCTGTGGACGAGAGCTTGAATCAGAAGCTTATCGAGGGACGGCCGTTCATTCAGTTCGATAACTTTCGCGGGCGCTTCGACAGCCCGCACTTGGAAGCGTTCCTGACGGCGGAAGGCTCGTTTCCGTGCCGGGTGCCGCACCGAGGCGAAGTCACAGTGCCGCCGGAGAATTACTTTGTGTTCCTCACGTCGAATGGCGTGGACACAACCCGTGACCTGGCGAACCGGAGCAACATCATTCGCATCCGCAAGAAGCCGCCGGGATTCGTGTTCACGAAATTTCCCGAAGGCGACTTGCTGGCGCACGTTCGCGCGCGGCAGGCGTATTACCTGGGCTGCGTGTTCGCGGTGATTCGTCACTGGCATGGTGAGGAACAGCCGCGCACGGATGAAACCCGACACGATTTTCGTGAGTGGGTGCAGGTGGTGGACTGGCTCGTTCAAAACGTGTTCGGGCTGGGGCCGGTGATGGACGGTCACAAGGAAGCGCAAGAGCGAGTCAGCGATCCCGCGCGGGTCTGGCTGCGGAGTCTCGCCCTGGCAATCGACCAGACGGGCGAACTCAATCGCGACTTCACCGCCACGGAAATTCATTCCCTCTGTGAAAGTGCGGACATCGCAATTCCCGGCCTGCGGGACGGCGCGGATGAGGACAAGGCAAAGCGCGTCGTCGGCACGGTGATGGCGAGACTATTCCGCGACTCCGACACCCTCGACGTGGACGGCTACCAGGTCACTCGTGAGGAGCGTTACGTCTCCCGCGACAACATCAACGCGGGGGGCGGTTTCAAGTCGAAAACCTACACCGTGAGGAAGTCGTGACATTCCAATTGGCCGCAGCAGCGCAGCAACCGCAGCAACACGTTAAAGACTCTGGAAAACCCCCATGTTTTCAGAGAAGTATGTCGCCTTGCTGCGGTTGCTGCGGAAAAGAAGTGTGACGTATGCCCCTTGCTTTCGAAATGCAACCAGGCGCGTCATTGAAGGCTTTCGCAGCATTCGCGGCTTACCCGGAACTTGGCACGATTGGCCGACCGGGCAAGAATTGCCAGGTCACTTGAGGCTGGACGACTTTGGCCGCTGGATAGGCCTGTCGTCGTTCGTTCCTCATGGCGAGGCACTTGTGACCCATGGTGCCCTATTTGTTACCTTATGAAACCTCGGAAAATTCAAAGATGCCCCTATAGGCCCTTCCACTTTTTGGATTTTGAGGGCACTCCCGTCTGGAATTTGCCCGGCCATATCTGGCAAATTCTCGTCCGCCATGACGCTCCATCTGCTAAGATGTGCTGCGCAATGGTCGCCAGGGTTCGCATAAAGCTCCAATGGTCCCGGAAGATGTTGGCAGCATTCCTCGGGGTCAGCCACAACGCGATCAGGAAATGGGAGGCAGGAAAGAGAAACCCGAACGCGGCCGCGCGTCGATTGATCTGGATAGTCTGTACCCTTGCGGAAAACCCCGAATCTTTAAAAACCGGGCTCGACTTCGCGAATTGGGGTAAGACCCAGGAATGGATCAACTTTGGCAACTTTCTGGCC
>VGVE01000224.1 GCA_016874135.1 Gammaproteobacteria bacterium
TTCGGTTGCTTCAATGTTGATGTGAAGCCTAGCAACCCTTGGCAATTCGTCACGAAACCACCGATCTGGTGCCGGTTTTCTGACGGTATTGGCGTACGGACCAAAAGGCAGTTCATCCACAGGTCGTCGGGCGTCATGCACTCATGGTCAGAAGAATACGGAGCTCATGCTGTCCCCACACCCAATGGAGCTCACCATGTCAGAGGATTGCGGTCACAAAGCAACGGCGTTTCTCGACCTGCACCGGGAGTCTGTCTTGTCGTTCGCCCGCAAACCGCTGCAGGAGCTGCTCGGCAACCCCGAAGTGCAGTCGCTGATTCAGCGCATTGAAGCGGATGACCGTTGTGCAGTGTTAATGCCGCCGCGCCGAGACATGGTCCGAGGCGAAGATGCGTTCTGGTTCTGTGTGATGCAACTCGATGAGTTCGGCAGTATCGACTGGCCGCGTGCGATCCACGAACCCTTCCTGCACCAGCTGCATCGTGACCTGCATGAGGCTGCGGAGTGCCTTGCACACCAGCGTGATCTGCCAAAAGGCATGACGGTCCAGTGGCTGGATGAAGACGATGCGGACGAATGGGGCGGGTCAGAAAACCCGGGCCACTCGCTTGATTCGATGTTCACAGTCAGGCAGATGGACTCGGCCAAACCCGGGCTGATCATGCTCAGCATGCCGCTGCCCAAAAACTGAGTGCAATGCTGAAACCAGGGCGTCTACAACCTCAGATTCATCAGTCACAATGCCCCCGAGAGAGCAATCGGGGGGAGACATGAGTGCGGCCTGGCCAAAGATTCTGAAAGAAGCACGTGGCCCGATCCGGGCAGACAAACTCGAAGGGGCTGCAGCGGGGATGGGCGATTGGGGTGAGGCCACCCGCCAGCTCCATGCGCAGGGCCTCGTACCGCCGGATATGCTCACCGGCCTGACACTGTTCCTGCTGTCAAGCCAACCGAAAGACCCGGCGAGACCACAGGCGATTCCCGGAGGAAGCGGCGGCGTTGCCGGCGGTGTGTGGGTCCGCGAGCGCTTCACGATTCACCAGCCACTGCGCGCCGATGAGCCCTTCGTCGTAAGGGGTGCTTCAGAAGGATGCCACGTCCACAAGGAGCGCCGCTATGGCACAACAAGCAGTTCGACCTTCACCCTTGATGGTCGGCAGATTGCAGACAACCTGACCACCGGACTTCTGTCCTACAAACCCGAACCCGGATTGGCGGACGGTATCGAAGGGCGTTCACCGGAAGACCTCCCGGCGCCCGCGCCGGATTGGCGTCATGCTGCGGCGAATCCTTCATTGGAGGCTCTGAAGACGCTTGTAGAAGGTGAACGGCTCGGCGGCTATCCCGTTCATGTGAGTCTCGGGCTGATGGAGGCGCGGGACACGAAGCGACCCGACAACCCGATCCACTCCGACCCGGAGCTGGCGAAGAGGGCCGGATTGTCGAAGCCGATTGCGGGCGGTTCCCATGTACTGGCCTTTGCGCTTGAGCCGATCCTGATGCGTCTTGGATCGCAGGCTCTGTTGTACGGCGCGAATTTCGACATCCGCTGGAAATCGCCGGTCTATGCCGACCTGGTGATGGTGCCCTCGGTGCGGGTGGAAGCCTGTTCGCTGGATCGGGTCGTGTTTGCTCTGGAAGCGCTGCTTGAAGAGGGTGCAGTGGCAATGCAGGGGCGGGTCACCGTGCCCATCGGGGCAGCGGATCCAGCATGAGTACCGCACTCAAAGGTGTTCGGGTGCTGGAGCTGGCTGATCGTTCGGCAACGCTCGCCGGGCGCATCCTCGCCGATCTCGGCGCCGAGGTGATTCTGGTTGAGCCCAGGTCAGGCTGTGCAACGCGCCATGAAGGGCCATACCTCGGCGGTGAAGGCGATCCTGAGCGTGGATTTGCACACCTCTACTTCAATACCAACAAGACATCCGTGGTCCTGGATCCGAAACAGCCCGACGACCGAGATTCGTGGCAGCGGCTGATTGCGACGGCCGATGTGCTGCTCGATACGTTGACGCCCGGACTTCTGGATGATCTCGGGTTCAGTCACTCCTCATTGCGTGGAATCAATCCGTGCCTCATCCAGTGCTCCGTCACGCCGTTCGGTCTGTTCACGCCCTGGCGCGGGTATCGTGCCAACGACCTCATCGCTGGAGCTGCGGGAGGCCTCATCCAGGTTTCTGGCGCACCGGATGGTCTGCCGATGCAGGGCGGCGCGAATCCGTCCTACATGATGGCCGGTCTGGCTGCGGCGTCAGCAGTCCTCATCGCACTACATCAGCGCGACTTCACGGGCTCTGGTAGCGGAGTTCATATTAACCTTTCGTTGCAGGAAACAACTGCGCTTGCGGTCATGCAGACGGCCTGTCCCACACAGTGGTCATGGTTCAAGCGCATACCGGCGCGTCCTGGTCTTTCCGCCGCGATGCCATGCCGAGATGGCAAATATGTAAGCCTTCTGGTGCGTCCGGACCGCTTTCGCGAGTTTCTAGCCTGGGGTGATGAAACCGGGATCGAACATGGCATGACCGAAGCGGACTGGCGATGGGCGAGGCTTGATGCACCGCGGCGGAACAATCCCGTTACTGCGCTGACCCTGGCCTTGGGAGAAGCGTTGAACCGGGACGAATTCCTCGCCGGCGCGCTGCGTGCGGACATCATCTGCCTGCCCGTACTCGATTTTCGTGATCTCGAAAAAGAACCGCAGTACGCCGTCAATGAAGAGTTTTCAACGCTGCACCATGAACGGCTCAACACATCACTCGGTTACGTACGCTCACCGGTGGGTGCGATGGCGGATGGTGTCGAGTTCAGACGGGCGCCGATGCTCGGCGAGCATCAACAACTCCTGGAAGGGTTGCCTCCGGTATCAGAGCAGTCCCTGACGAGAGCTGAGTCTCCGGATCCTGCATCTGCGCTGACCGGATTGCGGGTGGTGGATTTTGGTTGGGTGCTGGCGGCACCCATCGGCACTCGCCTGCTTGCCAGTTTTGGCGCTGAAGTCATCCGCATCGAATCGTCCGGCAAGCCGGATTCCATGCGCAGCCAGGCCGGCCCTGATGGCAAACCCCATGCGGATCTGGGTGGGCTCTTCAACTCGGTCAATGCCGGCAAGAAGTCATTCACTGTGGATCTCACCCGACCGGCGGGCATGACGCTCGTGAAAGACCTCATTCGCACTGCCGATGTGGTGATTAATAACTTCCGCCCGGGTGTCATGGAAAAAATGGGGCTTGGCTTTGACGCGCTCAAGTTACTCAAACCGGATGTCATCCTGCTGAATCTTCCCGGCGCACACCGTAACGGTCCATGGGCGCGCCACCCGAGCACGGGCAACATCCTGATGGCGGCGTCCGGGTTCAACATGCTCACGGGATTTGATGGCGAACGCCCGCGAGGTATCGGTGTCGCGTTCCCGGACTTCACCTCTCCCCACCTGCTGGTCACAACGGTACTGGCTGCGGTCAGACAACGTTCGGTAACAGGGCAGGGCCAGGAG
>VGVE01000225.1 GCA_016874135.1 Gammaproteobacteria bacterium
GCGGGGGCCTTCTTGGCAGCTGCCTTTTTCTTGGCAGCGGCTTTCTTGGTGGCCTTCTTCTTAGCTACAGCTTTCTTCTTGGGAGCCGCCTTCTTCTTGGCGGGGGCCTTCTTGGCAGCTACCTTTTTCTTGGCAGCGGCTTTCTTCGTTGCCTTTTTCTTGGCAGCGGCCTTCTTCTTCGGAGCTGCCTTCTTCTTGGCAGCGGCCTTCTTCTTCGCAGGAGCTTTCTTTGCAGTTGCCATTCAAGATTCCTTTGTTGATTGGACGATTAGAGAGAGTTGGAAGGGAAAGACGGACCGGGAGAGGACGGGTGAACCTGAGGAAGTACAAACTGGAAACTTGTCTCGATCATCTGACCTCACTGATACGCCATCCGGTGTGCTGCTCGAGATCAGCCGATTGATCGGCTACAGCGATCCTTTGCGACACTTCTGAGTACTTGTCATGACTACATTCATGACGACTGCTATACCCAGTGGCGCGCTTTATAGCCCATTCGTTTCACAATGCCAAGAAAAAGTGTAGTACACGATTGCAAAATTCAAATCTGTTTCTCGAATGTGTGATGTGATGAATGAAGCTTTCAGGGCATGGACGAGTGATCGATGTGGGTGCTGCGAGAGGTTGATGAGAGGTTATTCAGACGTTGATGATGGATGCAGTGGTGTTCTCAGAGGGTTGAAGGAGTGTTTGAGTGACCGATTGTTCGACTCCGTTGACCTATGTTTCGAGCGCGGCGCAGGTCGATGCAATCTCCCGATCTGATTCGCGGAAGAATTGTAAAGATGCAGAAAACCTTGAAAAGATGCGGCGAATCCATACATTGCAGGCGTTCGAATCCGGGGAAACCAGAATGCCCATCTATGAATACGGCTGTGACCGGTGTGGTCACGAGTTCGAGACGATGCAGAAGATCAGCGAAGCGCCGCTTACGAAGTGCCCGGCCTGTGGTCACGATTCACTGCGCAAGAAGGTCTCGGCTGCCGGCTTCAGGCTCAAGGGTGGCGGATGGTATGAGACTGATTTCAAGAAGAGTGGTGACAAGAAACGGAATGTGGACGGCGGATCCAGCCCGGATTCCTCATCCGCCGGTACGAGTACTTCAGACTCCTCTTCTTCCCCGGCATCTTCTTCGCCTTCAACACCCTCACCATCGCCTTCCAGCTCCTCCTCGTCTTCATCGGGCAGCAGCGACTGAGCAGCTGTCCGACTAATCTGACGAGTTGGTGAACGATGGTTTCATCCTTCTTGCAGGGAGCGACCATCGCCGCCTCACGTGCGAAGAGGAGACTAATCGTGTTGTTTTCGCCCGGTTATTGCTGTGTCAAAACTCTCGGGCGACGACATACGGGATTCTTCTTGCTGGACTTCGCCCGTAAACTATAGCCCCGTTGATTGGAGCCAGGAATCTGCACTGCAGCCAGTTGATCTTCTGTGCGCAGTCTCCTGACCTTCACCGGTCCACTCGCAGCCATATATAGGTAGATGATCCATGCGCAGCCACTACTGCGGAGCCCTGAACAGCAGCCACAACGGCCAGGAAGTCACCATCACCGGATGGGTTTCCCGTCGCCGCGACCATGGCGGCGTGATCTTTCTCGATGTACGTGATCGCACTGGAATCGTTCAGGTGGTGTATGACCCGGATACGGTGGAGAGCTTCGCCGTTGCCGAACGGGTACGTAGTGAATATGTGCTTTTGATTCGAGGCCGTGTACGACCGCGACCGGAAGGAACCGTGAATGCGGATATGTCCACGGGCGAAATCGAAGTGCTCGGCAAAGAACTGACTTTGCTGAACACATCGGGCACACCGCCCTTCCAGCTCGATGAGCATTCGAGTGCCGGTGAGGATGTGCGGCTCAAGTACCGTTACCTCGATCTGCGGCGGCCGGAGATGCAGCAGCGGCTCCACCTGCGTGCGCGAGTGACGAGTACGGTTCGCGCCTTTCTGGAAGATAACGGCTATTGGGAAGTCGAAACGCCAACGCTTTCCAAGACCACGCCGGAAGGTGCCCGCGACTACCTCGTGCCAAGTCGTACGCATCCCGGGCATTTCTTCGCACTGCCGCAGTCACCGCAGATCTACAAGCAGCTGCTGATGATGTCCGGTTTTGACCGGTACTATCAGATCGCTCGCTGCTATCGGGATGAAGACCTGCGTCATGACCGCCAGCCGGAATTCACGCAGATCGACATCGAAGCCAGCTTTGTCGAACAGCGTGATGTCATGCAGCTCGCCGAAGGCATGGTCCGACAACTCTTCAACAAGTTGTTGAACATCGAACTGGGTGACTTCCCGGTGCTGAGCTGGGATGTGGCGATGCGCGATTACGGCAGCGATCGCCCCGACCTACGTAACCCGCTCAAACTGGTTGATGTTGCCGATCTCATGCGGCAGGTGGACTTCAAGGTCTTCCAGGGGCCGGCGAATGATCCGGACGGGCGGGTGGTGGCACTACGTGCACCGGGTGGTGGAGCACTGTCCCGCAAGGTGATCGACGACTACACCCAGTTCGTCGCCCGTTATGGTGCCAAAGGTCTCGCCTACATCAAGGTCAACCGACTCGCTGACGGAGTCGCCGGTCTGCAGTCACCCATCATCAAGTTCCTGCCGGAAGCGGTGGTCATGCAAACGCTCGCCCGCACCGGAGCAGCTGATGGTGATGTCGTGTTCTTTGGCGCGGATCGCAGGTCCACGGTGAATGATGCGATGGGCGCTCTGCGCAACGAACTCGCCAGTGAACTCAGGCTTTTGTCCAAAGAGTGGGCGCCGTGCTGGATCGTCGACTTTCCCATGTTCGCCAAGGGCAAGGACGGCTCAATCGGTGCCGAACACCATCCCTTCACGCGACCGAATGCGACGCCAGATGAAGTCAGAGCTAACCCACTCTCTGTGAAAGCCAACGCCTACGACATGGTACTGAATGGGTACGAGTTGGGTGGTGGCAGCTTGCGGATTCATGACAACGCACTGCAAGCAGCGGTGTTCGAAGTGTTGATGATGGGGCAGGAAGCACAGAACAAGTTCGGGTTCCTGCTCGACGCATTGACGTATGGATGTCCGCCTCACGGTGGCATCGCACTCGGCCTCGACCGGGTGGTCATGCTGATGACTGGTTCGCCGTCCATTCGCGATGTCATCGCCTTTCCGAAAACACAAACTGCGGCTGATTTGATGATGGCTGCGCCCAGCGAAGTGGACGAACACCAGCTGCGGGAACTGCATCTGCGGATTCGGAAGGAGAACTGAGGTCATGGCCGGGCACAGCAAGTGGGCCAACATCAAACACCGCAAGGCGAAACAGGATGCCTCACGCGGCAAGCTCTGGACCAAACTCATTCGTGAGGTAACGGTTGCTGCCAGGCTCGGTGGCCCGGTGCCGGCGGATAACCCCCGGCTGCGTACTGCTGTCGACAAGGCACTCGACGGCAACATGCCACGCGACACCATCGACCGTGCCATC
>VGVE01000226.1 GCA_016874135.1 Gammaproteobacteria bacterium
TCTTACGGGGTGATTGATCCGATTCCTGAACTTTCACGGCTCGCTGCAGAGCGCAGCATCTGGTTGCACGTGGACGCCTGTGTGGGCGGCTACCTCTCACCGTTCATGCAGAAAGTGCGCGAAGAGCGGCAATTGCCGCCTTTGATTGCATGGGACTTTACGCAGGCGGGAGTCAGCTCGATTTCCCTCGATCTGCACAAGTACGGTTATGCCGCCAAAGGGGCGAGTACCGTGCTGTATCGTGACAAGTCATTGCACGACGCCCAGATTTTCGATTTTGCCGACTGGCCGTGCGGGCGGATGTCCACGCCGACCTTTGCCGGTACGCGCCCAGGTGGTGCCATTGCCGCGGCGTGGGCGGTGCTGCACTACCTCGGCTTTGAAGGCTATCTTGATCGCGCACGGCGGATCGATGCGGCCAGAGAAAAGATTGCATCGTTCTGCAAGGCAGAGGGTCTGGTGGTGTACGGCGATCCATTGCTGTCGATCATCGCGTTCGGGGAACCGGCAGGGGACATCCTCGCTGCAGGTGAAGGGCTGTACAAGGCGGGCTGGTTCTCGAGCCGGGTGCGACGGCCTGATGGCATCCAGGTGATGCTGTCGCCGGAGCATGACAAGGTGGTCGACGCCTACCTCGAGGAAGTCCGCTCGCAGGTGAAGCGGGTTCGCGATCAGGGCATGCGTTCTTCCGGTGAGGTGCGTTATAGCTGACTTCAGTCGGGCTACGCTCGTCTCGCTTCCGGAACCAGGGTCAACCTGACGAGCGTGTTGAGGAGTTTGTCCGGCGTGTCGATGAGCGTTCCGGCGAGGGTTCTCAGCAGCATGCTGGCCTGCGTCGCATTCCAGAACCAATCTGCTATCTCCGAGCTCCGCTGGCGCGGTTGCGCGGCAGCGGCTTCGAGATACCAGAGCTTCACGTCTTCGGCGGCCAGCTTGAAGCTGTCCACGACGGATAGTCCGGGCAATGCTGCGGGCCAGGGCTCGTTCCTTAATGCAGCAATGAATCGCACGGCATCGAGGATGGAAACACCACTCGCACCCGCAACACTGTTGCCTCGCGCCCGAACTGCGCGATCATGCCAAGGTTCAAGCAGATCGACCTCTGCCAACAGGGCTGCTGCGCCGCCGGCATCGTTGTTTGCTGGAACCGGAAACGACACCGGACAAGCCCACGGGATGTCAGCGACATTGGCCGTTGATCCCGCCACCTCAAGCCATCGGGTCTCGGGGACATCCGTGCGTGCGACGAGGCTCAAAGCCGCATCAAGTACTTGGTGCTGGAGAGAAGCGTCACCTGGATCGCCGAAAGGTCGACCCAGTTCGAAGGGGACCAGCAGTGCGCGCGGCGGACGCATGGCCTCAACGTGTTGGGGAATGAGGCCGACAAGTGTCGTGGCGATGCCCTGCGCCTCGATCCAGTGAGCCAGCGGCCGCACGGCGCGGGTGCACAGGGGTCAGACAGGCACCAACAGCGCGATATCTACGTTGTCCGCTTTGAGCAGCCCCACGATCTGATCGAGGGCCGGGGGGCATCGTCTGAGGATCGCTCGCCCCCATGAAGCTTTAGTGATAGCGGGCCACGCTACCGATCTGACCTCGCTCGGCTTGTTCGTGGAGCCGTTGCAGCGGAAACACCACGTTTAGATCCGCGGCGAAACCAGAGCGATCAAAGTTGGTGGAGATATGGGTCATCTGGATAGGCCGCTGATCTTCAGTGTCGATGACGCGATAGTCCGCACCGCCGAGGCTGAAGAGTCGGTCACCTGCAGGTGCCAGACCTGCCGTGGAGATAATCGCGATCCGCCGTGCCGACAAAGCAGGGCCGCTCACCGCGTGCGGTTCGTCCATCGTGGGGCAAACCATCGTCGCAAGTCTTGCTGGAACGTCTACAGCGCGCACGTTGACTCCTTACTTCCTCAGGCTGGCTCTTCAGCTCTTTTTATTCAGGCGTGTTTGCCGGTTGCCCAACCATGTTCGGCCAGGTGCGCCGCGCCGAACGCCTGTGGTGAAGCCTCCAGCGTGGTGGCCATGGTGTCGTTCCAGCGGTTGAGATAACCGAACAACGAAATGACCGCGACGATTTCGACGATCTGACGAGGTGTGAAGTGTGCCGCCAGTTGTTCCATATCGGTGTCCGCGACTGCGTTGGGCACCATGCCAGCGCGGGCTGCGACACGCAGCGCGCAACGCTCAGCGGCACTGAACAGTTCACTGGTTTCAAACTCAAAGGCCGCTTCGATCTTGGCCGCACCCACCCCGCGCCGCTCAGCGGTATGCGAGGTGTGGGCCTGGCAATAGCGGCAACCTGATGCGTTGCTCACAACAAAGGCGATCAGTTGTTTGAGACCGGCATCCACCTCGCCCCCTGGTCCGAGCACGGTGCCGGCAAAAGCGCCGAAGGTCTGCAGGAGCTGCGGCCAGTGCGCCATCGTCAGCACGCTGTTGGGCACAAAACCCATGGCGCGTTCGGTCATCGCGAATACCGGTTCGAGGTCAGCGACGCTCGAACGATTGATCTGGGTGATGCGAGTCAACTGGTATCTCCTGTTTAGCCTGTCTGCGAGATTTCACTGCCCGAGCGAAGTGAATCCAGGTTGTCGAACGCGATACGAACGTGCTGGAAGCTGCAGGCTACCACCGATCGAGTACGGCGATCAGCCAGGAACATTCTGCTGGCGTTGCCTGAGTCAGAGTGTTTTCCGTCGCCTTTTGTTCAAGCGGCGCCAATCAGCAGCGAGGCGAGCTCATCTGGCATATCGATTGGCATTTCATGTCCACAAGCCAGCTCACGCACTTCCCAGCCCGGTGTGTTGCGGTACTTGTCGGCCACGCCGGCAAACGCGGTCCAGCCCATTGCAACCACAATGGTCTTTCTGGGTACCTTCTTATAGGCGCCCGTAACCCGCGCCTTCTGGGTAAATGCGGCAGTGGGATGCGCGCCTGCTTTGCTATTCGACCAGAGTCGATCTTCTTCGCGAAGATACTCGCCGGGTTGGGCTTCGAACGGAGGAATACTGAGACCTTCGAATTTCATGTGCGGCGCCGTGTCCGCAAACGACTGGCCGTCTTCGGGAATGAAAGCTTCGAGGAACACCACCGACGCGATCCTGTCCGGTACCCGATCGCAAACGCCCGTGGCGACAATTCCGCCGTAAGAGTGGGCGACCAGTACGATGTCAGTGAGGTCCTTGCAGATGATCTCGTTAACGATGTCGTGAATGTGCGTGTCGAGGTTTACGTCCGCTGTGAGCAGATATCGTTTCTCGCAAAGCCCAGTGAGAGTCGGTGCGAAAGTTCGATGCCCTTTGGCATGCAATCGATCGACGACACGCTGCCAGGGCCAGCTGCCTGTCCAGGCGCCGTGAACGATCACAATATCCCGCGTGCTGGTTGCCTCCTGACCTCCGACCCAACCGGTTGCGTTTTGAAACCATCTTGAGAGTGGCGCAAACTGTACCTACATAAC
>VGVE01000227.1 GCA_016874135.1 Gammaproteobacteria bacterium
ACGGAAGAAGCTCTCGACAGAAACAAGCCGAAGGCCGGCTGTATTTCTAAAATCGGATGTAATTTAACATAATATAGATTATGCGGCATAAATCGCCGCCGCTGAGACGCCGTTGCAACGAGGAAGGTCCGCTGAACGGTGTTGGCAGGCTTCTCTTCATCAGGCCCGTAAGCCTGCAATGCTCTGAGCGCGAATCCGGCCCGCTCGAACCAGAACTTCTTACAGCGCCTGCGGCCTGAGCGCCCGGGCAGATTGAGCTTGGTCACGGGGAGAACATCGACTCACCAAGGTCTTCGACGAGCACGACGGATGGGTTACTCGTTTTGCGTGGCATCCTCGCGGCAACCCTTCAGCCTGAGCCCAAGAAACGCGTTCGTTACTGGAAACTGCGCGTCTCGTTAAGGGTCACGCCGGCAGGCTCCTCCAGGTCACTTGTGAAGCGTTTGACAAAACTGCCAACTACTCCGCCGTCATGTAAACAAAGCTGGCAATCAGAGAACGTACAACGCGGGCCATGTCGGTAAGCTCGTGTGCGCTCAGCGATGGATCAGCAACACGGGAGCAGCGTCAAAGGCAGTACCTGCACCGCATCTCCACGGTTTCGGATCATTGGCGATAAGGCGATTTACAGTCATGTAAAGACAATCCGGCCGCGGCTTTGTCCAGCCAGAAAGCAGCTCGCGTGGTGGGTTGTGATGTCGGGCACGGTGGCGTGCGAGCCACCGGGGCAGACTGATGGAGTCGTTCCCCTTCCCTCTCGTTGACTCATCCAGGCAGCGGGGCGGGAAGAGACGACATCGTTCAAGAGTCTACGCGCGTTCCTCGGCGTGTTGTTGCGAGCTACGTCTCAGCAATCACATGCAAACGAGTGCAATACAGCGACGGGCACCGCAGTTTCCAATCCAGGTCAACGCTCACCATGACAAGCCTTTCGGAGCAGCCGAACAACGCCATCATCCTCGGTATGCCTTGCTCTGGCATCCGCGTGACGGCGGCCATCTTTGCGAGGCAAGGGTACTTTCTGGTGTCAGACGCCACTGTCGAAGCGCATTCCGGCGACGAATACAATCCGTCAGATCGTTCGGAGGCGATGAGGCTGGTCGAGCACAATGCGACGCTCTTGCGTCGTAGTGGTTTCAGGCGGCACAACACGTGGCTGTTTGATCGGGTTACCGATCAGCAAACGGAAAGCTTGCGGACGATGCGTCCCACACCGGAGGACCATGCCTTTGCCGCAGACTGCGCAGCGCGACGACCCTGGCTCTGGAGCGATTCAAGGTTGTGTTACACGCTGGCCTACTGGTGGCGGCTTATTGACCAGGAAAACACCCGTGTCCTGGTACTCCAAAGACGACCCGAAGAAACCTGGAAGGACTTCCTGCACCTGGGCTGGCGGGACGATACCAAAGCGAACCGTGCTGATGTGCTGTCACGCATCGATCACCATCTCGACGCGGCAATGCTGTGCATTGAGCGACACCGGATTCCCCACCTTGTGGTTCATTACGATCAGTTCCTCGCTGCACCAGCGACAACGGCGGCGCGAATCGGCCAGGTTTTTGGCCTCTCTCTTGCGGCTGACGATCTGGGAGTCCACGCCATGGGAGAGGACAAGTTGCTGAACTCCGTCCGATTCGCCCAGCGAATATCGGCTCTCAACAACACTGAGCAGCCACTAGCCGCGAATGTTATTCAAGTTGATGGCATGTCAACGAACCGCGATATCGCACGCTGACCGATACGCCATTCCACAGACCGAAGCTGCGCGTCGATCGTTCTCTGGAGCCAGTTCCGGAGACGCCCGGATTGCTGGTCTGGGCTCACTTGCCCACGGTGTTGCCGACTTGACGGATGCGCTTCACATCGGCGGTAGCAGTAGACACATACATCGAAGTGCTCCCCTCCTCCTTGATCACCAGAAGGCCGCTGTTGGCACTTGGTTTTTCTATAGCCGCATCGACATGTGTATCTAGACGGATCGCTTGCCGCCGGGTCGATGACCGACCGGAAAACGTCAGCTGGCTCCCGAACCGCGCAAGACTACCGGGATGACCCGCAGCAGGATTTGCAGATCCAGGCTCAGCGTCCAGGTGTCGATGTACTCCAGATCGAGTTCGAGCCAGCGGTCAAACGACAACGCGCTGCGACCTGAGACTTCGCGCAGGCAGACGATGCCTGGCCGTACGCTGAAGCGTTTTCGCTGGATACCGCGATCGAAGAGGTTGACGTCACGCACAGACATCGCTCGCGGCCCGACCAGCGACATCTGACCGGTGAACACATTGATCAGTTGAGGCAGTTCATCGAGGCTCGTCTTGCGGATAAAACGACCGACAGGCGTTACGCGTGGATCATTGGCCATCTTGAAAATAGGGCCGTCCGCTTCGTTAAGGTGTTCGATCTCTTTCATACGCGTTTCAGCGTCAACATACATGCTGCGGAACTTGATCATGCGAAAACGCCGCTTGTGCAGCCCCACGCGTTCCTGCAGGAAAAAGACCGGACCCCGGGAATCAGCCTTTACGGCAATCGCCACCGCAACCATGATGGGTACCAGCAGCGGTAATGCCAGCGTCACCAGGACGATGTCCATCATGCGTTTGACGAGCAACTTGTTCTGATCGAGCAGCACCGGTGCGAAACTGAGCAATGGAATGCGGTTCTGGTAGTCAAGCTGGACTGTTGCATCCATGTCATAAAAGTCGGCAAGTATTTTGAGCTCGATGCCCTGCTCAGCGCAGATGTCGGCGATGGTGCCAATGTCGTTGAGGCGTGAACGGGGCAACGCGACCACCAACTCGTCGACCACCTGCGTCGAAACGATCGATTCAATGTCTTCCAATGTGCCGATGACGGGCGCGCCTTCACAGACTATGCCGACACGCGAAGCATCAGGGTCCACGCAGCCGATCACCTCCACGCCCCACTCCGAATTCGGCATCGCCCGCGTGATGTAGTAGCTGGCACGGGGACCGGAACCAACAACCAGCACCTTGGTGTAATTCTCCCGCGCTTCCACTCTTGCGCTGAAGTACCACCAACGCAGGAAGAAACGTATGAAGATCATCGTGCCGAGGTTGATCGACACTGCTGAGATGAGTACACCCCTGCTGATCAGTTCCAACCGGAAAAGAAACACCACCATGACAAGGAACGCGAACAGAACCAGCGAGTACCGGAACTGTTCAAACACGATTCGAAACAACGACTGCCCGGCGAGTGTTGGTTTGGCCCACCCGGACAGCGGCGGCGCGATCACAAGCAGCACCGGAACCAGAAGCATATGGGTTTGCCAGCCGTCGATGTTGACACGCCCGATCACGAGCGCTGCCGCACAGATCACCGCATAGACCGCCGCGGACGTCGTTGTATCAAGGACAACCAGCAGCTGCCTGAGATGTTTCGATTTCGAAAGTGTCATGACATCGCCGAACCG
>VGVE01000228.1 GCA_016874135.1 Gammaproteobacteria bacterium
CATATCCAGTCTCTTGCCGTCGATGTCAGCATCAAAAACGCTGTAGTCGCGGGCTGTGGCGTTCATGAGTGCGCCACTGCCTCTGGCGTTTCCAGACGTTGTGTACGGGCGAGGTGCGCATACCAGCCATCGCCAGCCACCAGCGCGTCATGCGAAGCACACTCGGCAAGACGCCCGTTTTCCAGGATCAGGATGCGATCTGCGTGTCGGGCCGTAGACACGCGATTGGTGACCAGCAGCGTGGTTCGTCCAGCACGTACGCGAAACAGCCGGTCAAGAATGTGTTCCTCGGTGCGGGTATCGACTGCTGAGAGACAGTCATCGAGCACCAGCACTGAAGCATCCTGGATCAACCCCCGGGCGAGTGCGCTGCGCTGCTTCTGGCCGCCCGACAAGGTCACGCCGCGTTCGCCGATCGGCGTGTCAAGTTGTTGCCCGAGTTCCTGGACCGTTGCCGAAAGATCAACGTCATCCACCGTCGTCCAGATCCGTTCAACCTCCCGCTCCGGATCGTCATAACTGAGGTTGTGCCGGAGCATCTCTGCAAACAGAAAGGGATCCTGTGGCACCAGCACCACCTGGGAACGCAACTGGGCGAGTGGATAACGACGCACGTCCACGCCATCGATCAGCAGGGTGCCGTGTGGCGGATCAAGCAGGCGCACGAGACACGAGAGCAGCGTTGTCTTGCCAGCGCCCACGCGACCCATGATGGCGAGGGTCTCTCCTTTTGCGATCTCAACATTGAGATCTGAGAGCGCAGGTCGAGTCGCTTCCAGATAGCGAAAGCCGAGCCCGCGTAGTTCGATCCTGCCCTGGATGACATCCGGTGCCGTCGGGTCAGGGTCGTCCACGACATCCGGGGCTTCATCCAGCACTTCAAAGAGTCGCTGGGTGCCGGACGCTCCCCTCTGCCAGATCGTTACCATATTGCCAAGTTCGCTGATGGGCCACAGCACCATGCCGATATAGGCGAAAAACGCTGCGAAGGTGCCGAGGGACATGTCGCCAGACTTCACCAGCGATCCGCCATAGCCGATCACCACGACTACAGAAAACGCCGCCATCCACGGCACCACGGCACTGATGAAACTGTTCAGGCGCACCAGTGCCTGAAAGCGGTCGACATACTGGTTACTGATCACGTCGAACCAGCGGATCTCATTAGCTTCCTGCACCAACGCCTGGATGGTGCGGATGCCATTGAGATTGCCCTGCACCTTTGCAGAGAGTTCGGCAAAGCCCTTCTGTACCGCCATGGAGCGAGCGAAGACCTGCCGCCCGGACCAGGAGCCGACGATGGCGATCGGAATCATGGGAATGAGCAGGAGCAATGTCAGGGTGGGCGCCAGAGCCAGCATGCAGACGAGCCCGACGACGATCATGGTGACGTTGACGAGTATGGTGCGCGATCCCGAACCCACCAACTCTCGCACGAGGCCGATGTCGTTGATCGCCCGAGCCATGAGATCACCGGTGGGATTTCTGGCGAAGAACGCCGGGCCCTGCAACTGCAGGTGACTGTAGACTCGCTTGCGCAGGTCATAAGCCACATGAACCGCAATCCGGCGGATGATCCGTCTGGCGTGGGCCATGGTCAGCACCCGGAGCACGACACTGATGAGGATTCCGATCACCGGCAGAAACAGCGCTTCCCGCGCATCAAACCAGGCGGTCAACCCCGACCGTACCTCTGGCAACGTCGCATTGATGGCATCCACACTGTCACGCAACAACAGCGGAATCACGCCTTCCAGCGCGCGCGCAAACAGGAGCATGAACGCGCCGGTCCAGAACGGTATCTTGTAACGGTGGTAATAGGGCAGCAGGCGCCGCAAAGGGCTGATGGAAGGAGGGCTCGTCATTGCCCGACCAGTGTGCCCAAAGCGTGCTCGGTACGCATCAGTCTGAGGACTATCGCTGGCTTTTTTACTTACCCGAGTAAACCCGATACGTTGTCCTGCGGAGCAGGCTTGCCATCAACCGCACGCCGCATACAATGCGCGGCCCTCCGCAGTGCAGCAGCATTGGCATGAGTACCCATCCGATCAACGCCGTGCACGACGGCGGCATGATTGGCGGACTCGACTACGGCACCTCCAACTGCGCCATCGGCATCTGGCGAAATCGGAAAGTGGAACTGCTTCCGCTGGAAAACGGCAACACGCTGATTCCATCAACACTGCGTGCGCCAGCGCAGAATCTGCTGACTCCGCTTTCGAAAAAGAAACCTTCTGAGCCCATCCGCTACGGGATGAATCCGAATCTCTGGCCGGAACTGCGATTCGGATCAGCGGCCACCGAAGCCTACCTGCAGGCTCCACGCGAGGGCTTCTACGTCAAAAGCCCGAAGAGTTTCCTCGGCGCGCGGGGTTTGTCGCCAGAGATCCAGGACCGCTTTTCGGTCTTTGTCTCGGCGATGATGCGAAACCTCGTTGAAAAAGCCGTCGAGTTCAGGGGTACCAAGCCACATACCCTGGTGATCGGCCGCCTTGTGAACTTCCAGGGCGCGAACGGCGAAGATGACAATCGCCGGGCAACCTCCATCCTGGAGAACTCAGCCCGCGCCGGTGGCTTCAGCGAGGTGGCCTTTCTCTATGAGCCCATGGCGGCGGCAATGGAACTCGAAGCGCGCATGGACCGGGAGCTGGCGGTGCTGGTCGTCGACATCGGCGGCGATACCACGGATTGTTCGTTTATCCCTATTGGCCCTTCGCGGCGCAATCAGCTGGATCGCACGGCAGACATCCTCGGTCACTCCGGCGAGCGGATCGGTGGTAACGACTACGATCAGCTGCTCGCCTTTCATGGTCTGATGCGGAGTTTGGACTCGGTGAGATGCGTGACAACGGCTTGCCCGTTCCCAACCACCTCTTCATGGACGCGGTCTCCATCAACGACGTCAACGCCCAGCAGCGTTTCTACGATGCTTCAACGGCGGAACAGCTGCAGCGTTATGCCATGGAGATGGAAAGTGAACGCAGCTGCGCGCGCCTACTGCGGCTGCAGCAGGAACGAGCCACCTGGCGGCTGGTGGCGACAGCAGAGCGTGGCAAGATCGAGCTGAGTGACCGGCCGACAACCGGTCTCGATCTGAATTTTGTCAACCCCGGCCTCAGCCTCATGGTTTCACGGGAAACACTGCAATCGGCAACGGAACGGCTGATCGAGCACCTCCGCTAGCTCCTCTATGAAGTCTTGCAGCAGGGAAGTCAGAAGCCGGACCTGATCTACCTCACAGGCGGCATGGCCCGCGCCGCATTGACGCGGGAGTGTGTCAGCGCTGTGTTTCCGGATGTGCCACTCGCCGACAGCAACCACTTCCTGAGCGTGACGGAAGGACTGACCCTGCGCGCGGCGCGAATCTTTGAGCAGGCGCGATAACCCTTCAGGCGATCC
>VGVE01000229.1 GCA_016874135.1 Gammaproteobacteria bacterium
ACCCTCACGGAAGAGGTCCGGCAGGATGCCTTCGTAGCGCACCGTGAACTCCGCGCCCTGACGGTCCGTCAGAACGAATGTGGACAGCATGGCGTCCCGCTGCCAACTGCCTTCGAGTACCATGCCACCTGCGCGGATGCTGCGCTCATGTGGTGCTTCGCCGTTGTTCACCTGGGAAGGCAGGTAGAACATGTTGATGTTCTCCCGTAGGCCAAGCAGCACTAGACCGATGACGAGCGCTGACCCCGCGAGCAGCGTTGTCACCAGAACAAGTCGTCGTTTGCGTACCGGATTCATGACGGTTTTTATCCTTCCCGGGCGGATGACACAGTGCGGCCCGATTCGCGGGCCTTCAACTGTAGGTCCAATTCGAGTTCTTTTTTGAGACCCGATGCTTCGATCCGGGTTTTCACGATCACCAGCAGCAACACCACAAGGCTCACACCATAGGCCAGCCAGACATAAAACCCGTGTTGGCCCATCGCGGCCCACTGCATGATGGCATCAGTGTCCATCGATGACTCCGTTGCCGACATCGTCTTTTTTCCCCCGTAACCAAGCGGCCACCCAGGTGGTCTCGCGCTCGCGCCGCAGGATTTCATTGCGCATTCGGGCGATCACCACATAACCGAACAGGCAGTACATTCCGAGCAGGTTGATCAGGAGCGGTATATACATCTCAGGCGGCATGCGGATTCGGGTCAGCGTGATGGTTTCTCCCTGGTGCAGGGTGGTCCACCACTCCACCGAATACTTGATCACCGGTATGTTCACGAGGCCGACGATAGCCAAGATCGCGCAGCCACGGCCAGCAGCTTCTGCCGAACTGAGGGACTCCCGCAGGGCGTACAGTCCGAAGTAGAGGAACAACAGAATCAGCGTGGAAATGAGGCGTGCATCGGTCCACTCCCAATACGTGCCCCAGGTTGGCCGGCCCCAAACCGCGCCAGTGAAGAGGCCGAGAGCCGTCAGCGCCATACCAAACGGCACCATGGCCTTCAGGGCTACGTCAGCAAGCTTCATGCGCCACACCAGCAGCACAAAGCCACTGATGCCCAGTGCCATGTACACACTTTGAGCGACGATGACGGTCGGCACATGCACATAGATGATGCGAAAGCTCTCACCCTGCTGATAGTCAGCCGGGGCATATACCAGGCCCCAGAAGGTACCCGTAAGCAAGAGCAGTGCCGCGAGCAGCCCTAGCCACCACTGCCACGGCGCCATCATTTGGAAAAACCAGCGCGGCGAGCCGAGCCGATGCCAGAGCCTTTTCAGCATGTCTTTCATCTACTGCTCCAGCGTTATCCTGAGGCCTGCCTGGGTGGCAAACGGCGCGGCCATCAGTGAAGCCAGGCTGATGGCACCCAACCAGTAGAGCTCCGCTCGCGGGGCTTCCCCTTCGAGGGCCCGATTGACCGCGCTCACACCGAAAATCAACACCGGCACGAGCATGGGCAGAACCAGCAGTGCGAGCAGCGCACTACCCCGACGGGCGCCGGCGGTAAGTGCCGCACCGATCGCACCGATAAAACTCACCGCCGGTGTGCCCGCAAGCAACACCAGCGCGAGTAGCGGATATACCGTCGCCGGCAGATTGAGAATCATGCCGAGTAGCGGTGACAGCAACACGATCAAGAGGCCTGTAACAAGCCATTGCACCAACAGTTTGTCGAGCAGCGCGATGCCCGCTGCAGCAGGTGGCAGCAGCAGTTGTTCGAGCGACCCGTCATCGAGATCCCGGCGGAACATGCCATCGAGCGCAAGCATGTTGGTCAGCAACACCAGCACCCAAAGGATGCTCGGCGCATGCTCCCGGAGCACTTCGGGTTTGCCTTCAAGGGCCAGTGCAAAGAGCGTGATCGCAAGCAACAGAAAGATCACCGGATTGAGCACGTCGGCGCGCGCGCGGCCGGCGAGTTGCAGTTCACGCACCAACTGCCCGGTAAAGGCGCTCATGCAATGGCCTGCGCAGAGTCGGCTGCGGTGCGACCTGCTGAGGGGAAGTCGTCCCATGAGAGGTCGATCACCCGGTTTGCCAATGCAAGCGGGGAATGACTCGACACGAGTGCCGCCCCACCCTTTCGACAGTGTGCAGCGAGGAGTTCATCGAGCAGCCCGCTGGCAGCAACATCGAGCGCCGCGTAGGGTTCATCAAGCAGCCAGACTTCGGCATCCGAAAGCAACAGCCGTGCGAGTGCCAGCCGGCGTTGTTGCCCCTGCGAGAGCTGCTGCACCGGTTGCGCGGCCACACGAAGCAAACCCACATGCTCCAGCGCGTCCAGCAATTCCGCGTCAACCGCCGGCACATCATGCAGCCGGCGATGCCAGCGCAGGTTCTCAAGTGGCGTGAGCAGCCCCGCGTTGCCATTGCGATGGCCGACGAAGGCAATACGGCCGCGGCATTGAATCTTGCCTTCACGGGGCAGCAGACCACACAGCGCACGGAGCAAGGTGGTCTTGCCGCTGCCGTTGGCACCGCGCAATTCAACCCATTCACCCGCCGCCAGCGTCAGCCGAGCCATGGACACCACCACCCGTCTATCCCGCACGCACGTGATCGGTTCCGCGGTCAGCAGATTCGCTGCAGAAGGCGACTGGACTGGTGTTGAAGTAGACAACGAGGCGGGATCAGAAACAGGGTGCGCGATTATAACGAACCCGGGCGCGAAAGGGTTCCTGTCCGAGACGCCGGCTCAGGCGGGTACAACCCGATAGCAGGGTTTGTATTCACCATTGAGCCGCATCCGGCCCTGATGGACGAACTGCGTCAACAGCCGATCCAGCGCCGTGACCAGTTCCGGCTCACTCGCCAGAACGAATGGGCCGCGTTCTTCAATCATACGAATGCCGTTTTCCTTGACGTTCCCCGTGACGATCGCGGAGAAGGCACGCCTCAGTTCCGTGATGAGCTGATGCCTTGGCAGATCTCTGGACAGCCGCAGCGCCGCAACCGACTCATGCGTGACCTGAAACGGCTTCTGATGTTCCGGCGGAATCGATAACAGCCAGCTGAAATAGTAGGCATCACCATCCCGACGACGCTGCGTCCGGATCCTGCGCATGCGGGCATCGATGTGTTCGCCTACGGCTTCGGCATTGCCGACGATGATCCGGTAGCAGGTGGCGATGTCATCACCAAGCACGGTGCGAAGGAACCGGTCGAGTTCGTCGAAGTAGGCTTCGCTGCCTGCCGGACCGGTGAAGACCAGCGGTAATGAGTGCGTCGCATTTTTCGGATCAGTCACGATGCCGAGCAGATAAAAAATCTCCTCGGCGGTTCCCACTCCACCCGGGAACACCAGGACGGCATGGCCGAGACGAACGAATGCTTCCAACCGTTTTTCGATGTCGGG
>VGVE01000230.1 GCA_016874135.1 Gammaproteobacteria bacterium
TGAAAGCGGAATTGCGCCTCGCCGTGCCTATGCCTCTCGGCTGCCCGGGTTGGCCTGTATACGCAAGTTATAACCCTGCTCCCACCGGAACAAGGCTTCCTGCCGGAGATGCGAGCCGGCATCGGCTTATTGGCAATGCCTAAACCGGGGAACATACTCCGGCCACCAATTCAGGGGAGGAGACAAGCGTGCTATTTACAACCATTGCCATCATGGTGGCGCTGTTGCAGTTCGTTTTTTTCGGCATTGAGGTCGGCAGGGCCCGCGGGCGTTTCGGCGTGCAGGCACCGGCAGTGTCGGGGCATCCCGAGTTCGAGCGTTACTTCCGAGTGCATGTCAACACCATGGAACAGCTGATCATCGTCGTACCCGGCGCAGTTGCGTTTGCGAGTCATGTCGATGACCTGTGGGCTGCCGTGCTCGTGGCGATCTACATCGTTGGCCGGTTCATATATTTCAGCAGCTACGTCAAGGACCCGGCGAAACGCGGACTCGGTTTCGCGTTGTCCGCTTTCCCAGGCTGGATCCTAGTGATTGGTGGCCTGGTTGGAGCATTGATGGCGGCGTTGTAGCCATCGATCGAAAGGTAGCGGAGGGTAGGGCGTGTTAACCGCAGAAGAGAATGAGACGCTGACACGAACCGGGCCGGATACGCTGATGGGCCGCGTGATGCGCAGCTACTGGCAACCCGCGCTGCTCGCTCGCGAAGTTCAGGAACCGGGTGGACCACCCGTGCGGGTGAAGATACTCGGGGAAGAGTTCATCGCCTTTCGTGATACGGAAGGACAGGCGGGATTGATCGACCCGCGTTGTCCACATCGGGGAGCGGATCTCTTTTTCGGCCGCAATGAAAAAGGCGGATTACGCTGCGCCTACCACGGCTGGCAGTTTGCGACCTCAGGTGCCTGCATCGACATCCCGACTTCACCGCCGGACATCGGCGCGCGCATCAAGCCCAAGGCGGCGATCAGGTCGCTGCCGGTTGCGGAAAGGGGCGACATCATCTGGGCCTGGATGGGTGCGACAGCGCCGGAGCCGTTCCCGCAGCTGGAATTCACCACGGTGCCTGCCGCCAACCGTTATGTGTCGAAGAAGCTGCAGCAATGCAACTGGGCACAGGCGGTGGAAGGTGGGCTTGATACGGCGCACTTCTCCTATCTGCATGCAGGCATCAGGGATGATGAGCGGATCAGTATGTTGGCCGCCGGACCTAAACCCAATCCGTTGGCTACCGGCCAGAACGAACCACCGCAGATCGCGAGTTTCCGTTGGATGATCGAGGATTCGATGCCGCGATTTTCCGTCTTTGATCACGATGCCGGCTTTTTGATCTGTGCCGCCCGCAAGACCGACGATGACAGCCAGTACTGGCGCTGCACGCAGTTCCTGATGCCGAACCATTCACTGGCGCCGGGCAGCTGGCCCGGTGGCTTGCAACAGGGACAAACCTGGGTACCCATCGATGATCATCATTGCTGGATCTACTGTTTTGCGTGGTATCCAGATCGGCCGATGGCGGATGATGAACGGCGCCGACTTTCCCGGGGTTTTGGCATCTTTGCAGAAATCGACCAGGGCTTCGTGCCGGTGCGTCGGCGCGAAAACCTCTATCTGCTCGATCGCCACAAACAGAAAACGTCAGCATTCACCGGTATCGATGGCATCTCCGAACAGGATGCAGCGATTGCCGACAGCCAAGGCTATATCCATGACCGAACGCGGGAACTGCTCGGTCAGACCGATCTGGGCGTGGTGAAGTTCCGTCGAACCGTTCTTGCCGGGGCGGATGCCGTGAAAGCGGGTCATGCACCGCGTGGGGCGCGTTCTCCTGCCGCGTACGCCGTGCACTCAGGAGACCTGATCACCGCCGCTGGCGAGGAGCTTGCTGGCGTATTGCCCACCCGATTCCCGCATCTGGAAGCGGCCCCCCACCATCGTTGATCAGGCAAGCCGCACCCACACGGACTGGAGATTCTGAGGCCATGACCAGTGATACGAGTGATCCGCGCAATCTCCGTCACCTGGAAACGCCCCTGCGTGATGACGTCAGATTGCTCGGGCGTCTCCTCGGACGGGTGATGTCCGAATCACGTGGGCCCGCCTTCGTGGAACGGATCGAGACCATCCGCTCCCTCGCCAAGGACGCGAGGGCAGGTGTGCGCGGTGGCTGGCCCAGACTGTCCGAATACCTCGAGAGTATTCCTGCCGCCGAGATCGTTGATGTGGCACGGGCGTTTAACCAGTTCCTGAACCTCGCCAACATTGCCGAACAGCACCACCTGACCCGCCCACACCGGGACAGCCAGGTGACTATCGATCTGCCAGACCATCCGGATCTCGCCAGTGCCCTGTCGAAACTCGAGATCGAACTGGTGTTGACGGCTCATCCAACGGAAGTGCTCCGGCGCACGCTGATCCAGAAATACGACGGAATTTCCGCCGCCCTTGCCGAACATGATCGTAACGTTGCGCTGCGGGTCGCGGGCACAGACGGTTCATTGCAGCGGCTGGAACGCCTGATCGCTGAAGCCTGGCATACCGACGAGATCCGCAAGGCCCGGCCGACACCGCAGGATGAAGCCCGCTGGGGATTTGCCGTGGTGGAACAATCCCTGTGGCACGCGTTGCCTGATTTTGCGCGCGAACTCGATGAGGCGCTGATCCAGCGTGGTCTTCAGCGGATGCCGACGAACGCCGCCCCGGTACGATTCGCCACGTGGATGGGTGGTGATCGGGACGGCAATCCCAAAGTCACCTCAACCGTCACAGCGGAAGTCCTGATGCTGGCGCGCTGGATGGCCGCCGATCTCTTTCTGCGTGACGTGGATGCGCTCGCTGCTTCGCTCTCGATGCGACGTTGTTCGTTTGAGCTTGCCCAGGCAGCCGGCGACAGTGATGAACCGTACCGAACGCTGCTCAAACAGGTGCGTGATCGACTGCAACGCACGCGCGCCTGGGCGGCGCAACTCGATCCCGCTACACCGAAAGAAGCCGATGCAGTCTATCTCACCACGGATGAGCTCTTCGCCCCTCTGGACCTCTGTTATCGCTCACTGATCGACTGCGGCATGGAAACCATCGCCAACGGCCCCTTGCTCGATACGCTTCGTCGTGTGGCCGCGTTCGGTGTGCATCTGGTGCGCCTCGATGTGCGCCAGGACGCCGCGCGGCACACCCGGGTGATGGATGAGCTGACGCGTTATCTCGGCACAGGTCAGGATCAGCGTGGCTATGCAGATTGGTCAGAACAGGAACGGCAGGCTTTTCTGCTGAGCGAACTCACTGGGCGCCGTCCTCTGTTTCCAGC
>VGVE01000231.1 GCA_016874135.1 Gammaproteobacteria bacterium
GAACCATGACCAGCGGATCTCGAGCATGCGCATCGGGGACGTCACCCAGTCAGCGGCGGATTGCGAAAGCCTGCGCCGTCTGGTCTAGCGCGCGACGCAGTCGGGCTATCAGCAGCTCAATCTGCTCCGTCGAAATGATCAGAGGCGGTGCCGTGATGATGGCATCTCCAACGGCGCGCACCATCAATCCACTGGAAATTGCGAAATCGCGACAGGTCAACGCGCCCTTGCCTTGCGGCGCAAGTCGCGCTCTAGTGCCCTTGTCAGAGACGAGTTCAATCGCCGCCAGCATCCCGTGTGTTCGTACTTCCCCCACCACGGGATGATCCAGCAACGATTCGAGCCGCTGGCGCAACAATCCGCCAGTGGCTCGAGCCCGCTCAACAATGCCCTCGGCGCTGATGATCGACAGTGTCGCTCGCGCCGCTACACACGCCACCGGATGGCCGGAATAGGTAAACCCGTGAGCAAACTCCCCGCCCTGGCTGACCAGAACATCCGCAATCCGGTCACTCAGGCCCACGCCCCCCAACGGCTGAAATCCGTTGGTCACCGCCTTGGCAAATGTGATGAGGTCAGGTGTAACACCAAACGACTCGCAGCCAAAGCGAAAGCCTGTGCGACCAAACCCGCAGATCACTTCATCACTGATGATGAGCACATCACGTTCTCGGCAGATCTGTTGCACTCTCGGCCAATAGCCCGGTGGTGGAATGATCACGCCGCCGGCGCCTTGTACCGGTTCGCCAATAAACGCAGCAACGTTTTCCGCACCGATCCGGTCGATCGCATCCGCGACCGCCTTCGCTGCTCGGGCACCAAAAACCTCTGGCGACTCGTCCCGGGCGTCGCCAAAGGTATAGGGCTGGATCACGTGATGGATCCCCGGCAGTTTCGGATACTGGCGATGCATATCGCTCATACCCGACAGACTGCCCGCACCGATGGTGCTGCCGTGATAGCCGTT
This sequence comes from Gammaproteobacteria bacterium, assembly GCA_016874135.1. Taxonomy (GTDB): domain Bacteria; phylum Pseudomonadota; class Gammaproteobacteria; order Pseudomonadales; family Azotimanducaceae; genus SYFY01. The sequence goes on from VGVE01000231.1 coordinate 968, forward strand.
GAACCGGCTGACAATCTGCTTCTTTTGCGGCTTGCCGATGAGATCGAAGTAGCGATGCACGATGCGCAGCTGGGTGTCGTTGGCTTCCGACCCCGAATTCGTGAAAAAGAACCGGTTAAACCCCGCGGGGAAAAACGAGGCCAGTTCCCCGGACAGTTGGGCGGCTGCATCGTTGGTGCATTTGAAGAAACTGTTATAGAACGGCAGCGTATTCAGCTGCTCGACGATCGCCGCGACTATTTTGGGTTGGGTGTAACCCAGATTTACACACCAGAGCCCGGACATGCCATCGAGCAGGCGGTTGCCGTCACTGTCTTCGATGAACACATCCTCACCCCGCGTATAAATCCGCCCGCCCACCGGATTGAAGTCCTGGTAGGAGGTGAAGGGATGCAGGTAGTGGTGTCGGTCGAGATTGCGCAGATCCTGGCTGGATGACATCTCAAAATCAGCTTTTGGGTGCAGGGTGGCGAGCTTACGACGGTTGGATGTACTTTGCTCCTGTCCGCCCTGCGGCCGTCGCCGAGGACGATAACAATCCGTTCACATCAGCGGAGCCCGGATTTGGCTGAGGACTCTATACAGACCCTGCTTCGCCGCGGCTTTTCTGCGCTTGAATCCAGCCGGCTGCAGGCTGCCGCGTCAATCGCCCGAAGCGTACTGGCGCGTGAGCCAAAACTGGCCGCAGCCCACTTCCTCGTCGGGCTCGCGGCGTTTCGCGCCGGTGAACGCAAGACTGCATTCGAAGCACTCGCCATCACCATTCAGTTGGAGCCGTCTCACGACGCGGCGCACGCCCACCTCGCCCGTTTGTGGCTGGGTGAAGGTGAGACCGATCAGGCTGCGGATGCGGTCGAGAAGGCAATTGCCCACTATCGCGGTGACGCCGGTGTGGCGGACTTCATCGGCACAGTCCAGGCTCTGCTTGGCGACTGGCATGGTGCGGATCGATGGCTGAACAGAGCGGTGCAGAAAAACCCCGACCACACGCCGTTCCTGCAGAACCTTGCCAACAACCAGCTGATCCTCGGCGACATCGAAGCCGCCAAACAAACCTGGCTGCGCGTGCTGACACTCGACCCCGCTCATGCGCAGGCGCACTGGGCCTTCGCCGCAACCCGTACCGCGTCGGATGATCGCCACATCCGCGTCATGCAGCGGCTTCTGCAAACGCCTGAGCGCAACCCCCGCGCCAGCGCATTTTTGCACTACGCAATCGGCAAGGAATACGAGGACCTCGAAAACTGGGATGAGGCTTTCAAAGCGTTTGCATCAGGCGCCGCTGCCCGCCGCACAACAGTGGTGTTTGATGAGGCGCTCGAAGAATCGATGTTCGCCGCCCTGGCGGGCAGCTACGGTCCTGACTGGAATCATGGGCGCCCGGGTTACACGCCCGCACCTGATGCGCCTCGACCGGTATTCATCGTCGGCCAGCCGCGCACCGGTACCACACTGATCGAACGCATCCTGGCGGCCCATCCCGACGTCCACGCAGCCGGGGAACTGCAACACTTCCACCTCGCGCTGCGCAAACTCACCAGACAGAACGACCCGCGGCGTTTCACGCCTGGCCTCTTCGAATCAGCACGTCTCCTCAACCCCGAAGCAATAGGTCGAACCTACTTGCAAGCCACACGGCGACTGCAAGGTGCGCGCGCGGTTTTTCTCGACAAGCTGCCGCAGAACTACCTGAGTATTCCGCTGATCCGCGCCGCATTGCCAAATGCCCGCATCATTCACCTCACCCGCCAGCCGATGGATGCGTGTTTTGCGAGTTTCAAGCAGCTCTTCGCCGACGCCTACCTGCATTCGTATTCTCTGGACGAGATGGCCCGGCATCACGTGCGTTATCGGCGTTTGATGGCGACCTGGCGCGAATCATTCCCGACCGCCTTTCTCGACATCGCCTATGAAGATGCGGCTCGGGACGTGGAAGGCACCGCGCGGCGAATACTCGAGTGGATTGGCTTGCCGTGGAACGATGCCTGCATGCGCTTCCACGAACAGGCAGGAGCTGTCGCCACGGCGAGCGCCGCTCAAGTCCGGCAGCCTGCACACCTGAAGTCCGTCGGTCGCTGGCAACGCTATCAACGGCAGCTGGCGCCGATGCAATCGATTCTCGCTGCTGCTGGCTTGACTGATCCTCCGGTAATTTCCGGATGACAAGCGCGCCAACCGGGAGTATTAAAGGCGCGTGGATGGAATCGCTCTTCCCCGGCTGAACGGCATGCCGCACACGGGATCCTGCGCACGGTTCCGCCACTCGCTTTTTCCATGACCACTGGAGCGCACACTACGCCATGACTCGCCGCCGGATTTTC
>VGVE01000232.1 GCA_016874135.1 Gammaproteobacteria bacterium
GTGCGGCTGAAGACTGGCCGCCCCCCCGCCTTACCCCCGTTGCTAGGCGCGCTGCGGCCCTTGATCTTTCGAACGGTTAAAGCGGACTTCAGTTTGACTTTGGCCCCCGCGCTCACCTATAACAGCCAACGGGAGTGGGTCGTTAACAATTGTTAACAATTCGTTCGCATTCGTGATCGCCCGTTCGGGGGGATGAAGTACCGCGGGTGGCACGATCAATTCAACCGGATTGAGCGGAGAGGTATTCAACATGTTGAAGAAATTCGTGAGCTCCACGCTCGCGACGGCACTGATGCTGCCGGCGGCGACGTTCGTGGGTTCACAGGCGATGGCGGCAGAAGAAGGCCGGCGCCAGATCGAAGAAGTGATCGTGACCGCGGAACGTCGGGAATCGACGGTCAGCGACACATCCATGTCGATCACGGCGTTTACCGGCGAATTCATCGAAGACTTCGGTATCCGTAACCAGGAAGACCTGCAGAACCTGATTCCCGCCGCGGTCATCGAGCCTTACGACATGGCGGTTCGTGGTGTGGGCCGCAACTTCCGCTCACTCGGCGGCGACCCGGGTATCGCCACTTATCTGAACGGTGTGTATTCCGAAGACTTCGGTATCGCCTCGACGGAAGGTGGTCTGTTCGACATCGAACGTATCGAAGTGTTACGAGGTCCCCAGGGAACCCTGTACGGCCGCAACGCCATCGGTGGCGCCATCAACTTCATCAACAAGCTGCCAGCCGACGAGTTTGAGGGTGAGGCGCGCGTGGTCGTCGGTGACTACGACCTGCTGGAAACCTACGGCGTGGTATCAATACCGGTCATCAAGGACGTGCTTTCTGCACGGGTAACCGGTGTGAAGCGGGCTCGCGAAGGTTATTACCATGACCTCTCCGGCAACCCTGACCCCGGCAACTACGGCGACGAAAACTATGCCCTGTCGCTGCGGTTCACCCCCACGGAAAACCTCGAGTTCAACGTACGCGGCAACGAGCGGAGTTATGCCCGCCGCATGGCCGGTGCTGATGCAGCCGGTGTCACCAACCTGACGGAAGCTGGCGGACGCACCCGCGACACCAGCACCTATGTCTTCGGTTTCCGTGCGGTCAACCCGAACAACGTTTGTCCCAACGCGTTCACCCGCACAGCTCCGGTGGCCGTTGCGGGCATTATCGGCGGCGTCGGTTGTGCGGTTGCGGGACGACAGATTTTCAACTTCAACCACCCGGTGACGGGTGCTCCCGTCGCTGCACAGCGCGTCGTTCCCGGTCATGACAAGACCACGATCGGCACGACCAACTCGCCGAACCTCGCCTTTGGCGCGATCCAGGAACGACAAGTGCTGACCGGGTTGAAAGACCTCGACAGCAGCGACCTGAAGACGGACACGAACGGACAGCAGGACGAATTCTTCGACCATCAGGCCGTGTCCTTCGATGCCAACTGGACGATCTCCGACCAGTTCAGCCTGAAGTACATCTTCGGCTACACCGACTACTTCTATGATCGCACGTCCGACGTGGATCTGACCTCCAACAAGACCTACGACAACACCTTCTACGTCAGCCAGGAAACGGAGTACATATCGCACGAACTCCAGGCATTCATTGATCCGACCGAAGACTTCTCGGTCACGATGGGCGTGTTTGCCTATGACGCGAAGATCAGCCAGCGTGGGGATTACTACGACTACAACTGCACGGGCAATGTGAACTGCGCTTCGCGGTACGCCAACGATGGCCCGTACAACACCATCGGCGGCATCCTGAACTCGTTTGCGCCGGGTGCCGGCAACGGCATCATCGGCTTCGGTACCCTGCCGAAGGTAGGGCTTTTCAGCGCCCGTCTGGCAAAGGATGGGGTTGATGCGGGTGGCGCACTGCCTGGCAACTGCCTGTCAGGTCCAGCCATTGCTGCTCAGGACCAGCTGGATATCTACTGCTTCGGTTCCTGGAAGGGGGACAAGGGAGACCGGATACAGCACGGTCCGAGCACCATCGGCACGAACCTGGAATATCAGACCCGTTCCGAGCGCTACGCCTACGCCGCCTATGGTCAGGCCGTATATGACTTCAACGAACACTTCGCTTTGACCGTTGGTTTGCGCTGGGCGCGTGACAGCCTCAGTGGCGCTGAAGACGTCTTCTACTACAACGAAGAGTCGATCATCCCTCTCGGCTTTGGTCCTGGCGGTAACGGTTGTGCCACCGGAACCTGTACGTCCGATCTCGGTCTCTTCAACCAGCTGATCGGCGCACTGGGTCCCAATGGCGAAATCCTGAACCCGAACGCAGTCATGGTGGCTGGTCTGCCCGCCTCCAACTCCATCACGCGTGACCTGAAGAAGATCACCAACGAGATGACCTGGAGGGTGAACCTGGACTGGACCCCGAACGACGATGACCTCATCTACCTTTCGGCGACCAAGGGTATTCGTTCGGGCGGCATGAACCTGGTGTTCTTCTCGAGCAATGGCACCTTTGATCCGGAAGAGCTGATCGCCTATGAACTCGGCTACAAAGGCACCAAGTTCGACGGCGCCATGCAGATCAACGCAGCGATCTACAACTACGACTACGAAAACGTCCATACCTTCGTGCTGGGTCGTTCGTTTGCAGGCGGTTACGCCACTAACGTCGTGCCCGTTCCGAAGGGCAACATGAAGGGTTTCGAAGGTGACATCCTCTGGCTCGCCACTGAGGCCTTCACCATCGGCGCCAACCTGTCGATCACCAAGAGCAAGTACGAGTCGGACATCTTCTCGATCAACCCGATCGACGAAAATGCACCGGAGTCCATCTTCGATGCGTTCTCGACTCCGAAGAGTCTGAAGGGCAACCAGATGATCCGTGTTCCGGAGATCAAGTACGGTGCGTTTGCGCAGTACACCCATCAACTGGGTGACAACGGCAAGATGGAGTACCTTGTGAACTACTCCTGGATTGACCGCGTGTACTTCACCGTGTTCGAAGACAAGAACCACTCTGCACCGAGTTATGACCGGGTTGACTTCCGTGCTTCCTGGCGCAGTGCTTCGGAGCAGTGGATGGTGGCGGCCTTCGTGAACAACGTGTTCGACAAGATCGGTGTTCGCCAGATCGACCAGTATCAGGCGAACGAAACCACCAACTACCGTCGTACCGGCGCACTTACTGACCCGCGTCTGTGGGGTCTGGAAGTCCGCTACAAGTTCGGCGCGTTCCAGTAAGCGGAGTTCGCCTGGCTTACCAGGCGCGTTCCGATACAGAAACGGGGCTTCGGCCCCGTTTCTATTTTGGCCTGCCGCGGG
>VGVE01000233.1 GCA_016874135.1 Gammaproteobacteria bacterium
TTTGAAGTGATGGGCTTGCAACTCCAACTAACCGTCGACTAGCCGGTGCACGCGCTCGATCACTTCCGCCCGGTCGATCTGCCAGATGTCGCGGATCTCGGAGCGCGCAAGTGCCCGGATTTCGATCAATCTTTCCGTGCCGCCTTCCACTTCTCGAAATCCGGCAAACGGTTCGGTGCCAGGGGAAAGAGATCAAGACTTGATTCACCGGCCTGCACGCGTTCGAGCGCAAAGGCCTCACGTTCTTCCTGCGCTGCCGCATCACGCACCACTTCCTCCACCAGCGCTGCAGGAATACACACCGCACCTTCACCATCACCGACGATGACATCACCGGGTACCACAAACACACCCGCACAGGTCACCGGTTCATCGATTGAAAACGGCATGTGCTGCCCACCCAGGGTCGCGCCATGGGATGCGAGGTGATAAACGGGTTTGCCGATGGCGGCAATGGCCGGTGTATCGCGCAGCGCACCGTCGGTCACCACGCCCGCTGCACCCAGCACAAAGGCACGAGTCGCGAGGATGTCACCAATGGTGGCGGCATCCGGAACACCCCGCGCCTCGATCACCAGCACATCGCCGGGCGTTGCGCTTTCTGCCGCGCGTTTCTGGGCGTTGGCGCCGGCGGCATAGACCTTCTGCAGATCCTCGCGCAGCGCCACGTACCGAAGTGTGCGTGCACGACCGACCATGCGCAGCCCGGGGTGCAAGGGCCTGAGACCACTGAGAAAGGTGAAACGAATCCCGCGCGTCTGCAGCTGAAACGTCAGCGTTGCCGTGGAAATGCCGGCCAGTGCCGTGCGCAGTTCATCGGTCAGTAAATTCGGAATTTGGGAAATGCCAGTCATGTCTGTGTGGCCTATTCCAAATCTCAGCTGCTGTAGGAACGAACGCTTGGGCGCTTATGACGCCGGCCCTGATTATTTGTCGATGCTCATGCCAGGCCCCATCTGCGCACTGAACACATGGCCGTAAGTGTCGCGCTCGTAATACTCGGATTGGTGCGTCGCCGGTCGCCCGCCATAACCGACCTCCACTAGCCAACCGGAAGGCGACTGCACGTAGAACGAGAACATGTGGTCATTGGCGTGTTTGCCAAGGCTGATCATCACCGGGTATTTGCTGGCCTGCATGAGGTCGTGTGTCATGAATACATCATCGATGTTCGTAACTTCCAGCATCAGGTGATTAACGCTCTTGCTTCCCGGTGGCCCGAATGCAACGGTGTGGTCACGGTCATTACAATGCATGAAGAGTACTTCCGCGGAGTTGCCACCCGGCGCTGCAATCTTGTATTCCACACCACCCCGCATGCCGAGCCCGCGATAGAAGCGATACATCGCATCGAGCCCGGCGTTTCGCAGGATCATGTGACCCACGCCACCACCGGTGAGGAAGTGGCTGTGCATGCGCCGGCCCGGATGAAACGGCAGGTGTGGCTGGATCAGAGGTCCATGAAAGATCTCGATGGGATTGTCTGCAGGGTCTTTGAGTATGATGAGGTCGAGCACCCGGCGCTGACGGATGAGTTCCGGGGAACCCTGTTCAAAGTGGATGCCTGCCGCACGCAGATTTGCCTGCATCGCTGCAAATTCCTCCACCCCGGCCACGCGCAGACCCGCTGCACTCAGGTCATCGCGGCCATCCTGCTCCAGCACAATACGATGGTGGTGATAGTCGGATCGCAGGTAGAGCCGGTTGGGCTCACCGGGCTCCATTACCGCTTCGAGACCCAGAAGAGACGTCGCGAATTCACGCCACTCAGCGAGATCTGATACCCCGAATACCACATAACCCAGTTCGGTTACGCCCATCTGGTTGTCTCCTTATACATTGACGGTTCGACTGTAACAGATGCTCAGCCTGACGACCGAGGTTTGAGCCTGAGTACAAGCATGGCCATGAGTGCGGGCACGAGCAGCACCGCGAATACCATCAACGCACCGTCGTAGCTTCCCGATGTGTCACGGATCTTGCCGGCAATCCACGGGCCTGCTGCTGACAAGGCGGTGAACGGCCCGATGAGGCCCATCACCAGCCCGAATGACGCCACCCCGAAACGCCGGCTGACGATGGCCGCGAGCAACGGCAGATGCGCGGCGGTCGCGATGCCCAACATTGCGCAGATCAAGGCGAACTCCACGTAGCTGATCGAACGCGACATCCACCACATCGCGCTGAGCAGCACCGACGCTGAAAACACAAAGATCCAGCGCACTTCGATCCGGTCAGTCAGCGCACCGATCACCACCTTCCATATCGCCATGAGCAGCGCCATCACGGATATGGCCCAGGCGGTCGCTTGCGCGTCAAAACCCTGGTCCTGGCCGTAGGGTGCCAGGTTCTGCTGCAACCCGCCGTTGATGAGCCCGAAGAGCGCAAACGCCGTGACCATCAGCCAGAACATGGGCTCGCGGAACACTTCCGCAACCCGCCATACCCGGTTCTCATCCGCTCTAGTGTGCGTGATGGGTCCGCCCGAATCGGATGTCGCCTCAACTGCGGCTTCTTCCGCGGTGGGTACATTACGGATGGTGAACCACGCCAGAGGAATCACCGCGAGTACCACAATCAGCGCAAGAACATCATTCGCATCACGCCAACCCATGGACGCCTGCAGCGCTGTCACCACAGGTGGCAGGATGAGCCCACCCATCGAAGTGCCTACCGTCGAGATACCGAGTGCGAGGCCACGCCGACGATTGAACCAGCGTGCGGTGAGGGTCTGTGCCGCCAGTGGCCCGGATAGAGACGTGCCACCGACGATCAACGTTCCGTAAATCAGCATGAGCTGCCAGAGCGCACTCGCCCGCGCGGCGAGCAAGAGCGCAACAGCGAGACTGAGAGCACCGGCGATCACCAGCAAACGGATCGGTAGGCGATCCATGGCGCGACCGGCAAGCGGTGCCATCAGCCCCATGGCTGCCGTCAGGATGAAAAAGATCACCATGATCTCGCCGCGCCCGACACCGAACTCTTCGGCCCAGGGCGAGACATAAAAGGTGAAGCAGTAAATGCCAATACCGAAACTGATGGCCTGAAAGATCAGCCCCGCGGCCACCACGTTCCATCCGTGATACCACGGCATGCGAACCTCCCGTACCCACACCGATCATGCCTGCGGAAGCGGCCCGGCTCCAACACAATTAACCTCGATAAGACAATAAATCAGGCAGCGATCTTGAAGTCGAGACTGGAAGCGATGCTGGAGAAGTGTTGTCGGACGACGGGATTGGTACCAGCGTCGAGTGTTGTCTTGCCACAGGAA
>VGVE01000234.1 GCA_016874135.1 Gammaproteobacteria bacterium
AGCGCAGGATCACGTTAACCATGATGACGGCGAGCAGCAGGAGCCAGATCCATGACAGCACCTGACCCACATGGATCAGGAAACCATCGATGACCCGGGACAGCGCCGTTTCCGGGTACATCAAAAGTCCCTTGGCAGATACGCTTTCGACTTCCAGTTAGCGTATTCAGCGCGGAACTGGCGCTGCGATTCGAGGATCTTCGCAAAGTCGGCGTCGGCCGCTGCTTCTTCTGCCAGCACACGCTCCGTCACGGCTTCAAGCTCGCGCAGAATTTCCGTGGGCAGTACTTCCGCGCTCACGCCTTTTTCAGGAAACGCAGCCATTACTGCGCCCTGTAACCCTTCAGAACGGGCGAGGTTGCGGGTGACACCAGCGGTACACGCCGTTTCGATCAAGGCCTGGTCTGCGTTGCTGATCGCATCCCAGTGCCGTTTGTTGATGACGAGATGTGATGCAGTGAAAGGCTGGTGCCAGCCAGGGTAGTAGTTGAATTTGGCGATACGATCGAAGCCGAGGGTCTGATCCACCACGGGCAGAGCGAATTCGGATGCGTCGATTGCGCCTTTTTCCAGCGCCGGGAAGATCTCGCCGCCGGGCAACATGGTGACAGACGCGCCGAGCTGTTCGATCACTTTGCCACCGATGCCGGCGAAACGGATCTTGAGCCCTTTCACATCCTCGAGCGTTTCGATCCGTTTGCGAAACCATCCCGCGGTTTCCGGCCCCGTCATGCCGCAATAGAGAAGATGCATGTTATGTGGCGCGTAAAGTGCTTCGCCGAGTTCGCGGCCACCGGCCTCATACCACCAGGCGCTGTATTCCCAGGGCTCCATGCTGAAGGGCACTGCACCCAACAACGCTGATGCGGGAATCTTGCCTTGGTCATAACCGAGCCATGTGTAGCCTGCTTCAACCTTGTTATCGCGCACCGCATCCGTGACGCTGAAGGCTGGAACCACTTCGCCGGGTTCGTAGAGGCGCAAGCCAATGGCGCCGCCACTCGCCGCTTCGATCTGTTTCGCAACATAGACCGGGTTGTCGCCGAGTACCGGCAGGTTGGTCTGGAAAACCACCGGTACACGCCAGGTGATCCGCGTGTTCTGCTGACCGTTGGTCTCTGTGGTTGTGCCAGAGCGCTCACCGGTGATCATGTGTGGCCGGATGGCGAGACTCCCCAGCAGCCCGACACCGAATGCAACCGCAACCGCGAACAACGCGGCCCGATTGCTGAGACCCCGTGATTTCATCTGTCCGTACCCCGTCCCCAAACAGGCGCATGTGCGATCTGGATTATGCCCGAGCCTCGCGTGCGCAACTTGCTTACATTCGCTCCGCAGGCTTTGCGTACACTCCCGGCTCCACTACACTCTCGCGCCTTTTCAGTCCGGGTTCCCGGACGTATTGAGAAGGACGACAAGAAAGCAGCCATTGGCTAGGCAGCCGCGACGAGGGCCTTTAAGGCTCCCTTGTTCGTGATGCCAGGGCGTATCTACGGCCCGGTGGCGACGACTTCACAGACCGACCAATCTCTGGGGGTAGCATGCAAATAGGGGTGCTCCGGGAAACCCTTCCGGGCGAACTGCGCGCGGCAATGACGCCGGCGAGTGCAAAAAAGCTCATCGGCAAAGGTATCGCCATCGCCATCGAGAGTGGTCTCGGTGATGCGTCCGGTTACCGCGATGCGGATTACACAGCCGCGGGTGTCACGCTCAAAAACCGCGGGGCACTGCTCCGTGAGAGTAATGTGGTGCTGCGGGTTCGCAAACCCTCCCTCGAGGACGTGGCTGCACTCAAGGCCGGCAGCGTGCATGTGAGCTTCCTCGATCCGTTCAACGAACGAAGCCTCGTGGAAGCCATGGCCAAACAGGGCGTGACTGCCATCTCCATGGAGATGATTCCGCGTACCACGCGGGCCCAGAAGATGGATGCGCTGTCTTCACAGGCGAACCTCGCGGGTTATGTGATGGTAATCCAGGCCGCTTATCACAGCCCGAAGATCTTCCCGATGATGATGACACCTGCGGGCACCATTGCTCCGGCGCGCGTCTTCATCATTGGCGCCGGTGTCGCGGGGCTGCAGGCCATTGCTACCGCCAAACGGCTCGGTGCGCGGGTTGAAGCGTTTGATACCCGTCCCGTAGTTGCTGAACAGGTGCGTTCTCTCGGCGCCAAATTTGTCGAGATCGACCTCGGCGATGTAGGCCAGACCGCGCAGGGTTATGCGAAAGAGCTGACGCCTGAGCAGATCGAGCTGCAGAAGCAGGGTCAGGCCAAGGTCATTGCCCAGTCGGACGTGGTGATCACCACGGCCCAGGTGTTCGGGCGTCCCGCACCCCGCATCGTCAGCCGCGACATGGTGGAAGCGATGCAGCCCGGCAGTGTGGTCATCGACATGGCGGTGGAATCCGGCGGCAACGTCGAAGGTTCGGTTGCCGGTCAGGTGGTCGACATCAATGGCGTCAAGGTGGTGGGTATCACCAATCTGCCGTCCGAAGTCGCACGCAATGCCAGCGACATGTATGCCGCGAACCTCTACAACCTGCTGGACGAATTCTGGGATAAGGACAAGCAGAACATCGATCTCGATCCGGCTGACGACATCGTCAAGGGGTGTTTGATCACCCGTGACGGTCAGGTTGTCAACACGGTCATTGCCAACCACTACGCGAGGTAAGCCATGGAAGCGATATTTCTTGCCTATGTCCTGATGCTGTCGATTTTCCTTGGTTTCGAGCTGATATCGAAAGTTCCGGCCACCTTGCATACGCCGTTGATGTCTGGTGCCAACGCGGTGTCCGGGATCACCGTTGTAGGCGCCATCCTCTCCGCGGGCAGCGGCGCACACGTGATGGCGAACATTCTCGGCGCCATCGCTGTGGCGCTCGCCATGATCAACGTCGTAGGCGGTTATGTGGTGACTAACCGCATGCTGTCGATGTTTAAGAAAAAAGAAGCACCCAAGGGAGGCAAATAAGTGAGCCTCGAACTCGTCAATCTGGGGTACATCCTCTCTGCAACTCTTTTCATCCTCGGGTTGAAGATGCTGTCGTCGCCGGCTACTGCCGTGCGTGGCAACTATCTGTCCGCTTGGGCGATGCTGATCGCCGTCGTGGTCACGCTGCTCGACGAACGCGTCATTTCGTATGAGTGGATGATCGCCGGCGCTGTCGTGGGCACGGTCATCGGCTGGTGGGCGGCGGTCAAGGTCGAGATGACCAAGATGCCGGAAATGGTGGCGGCGTTT
>VGVE01000235.1 GCA_016874135.1 Gammaproteobacteria bacterium
GTGCAGCAGATTACGGGCGTCAGAGGTTCCGAGTTTGATGTTCATGGCTAGAACGGAAAATCGTCCTCAAGGCCATCGAGCATTTCTTGTGAGAGCTGTTCAGGCCGACGTTGCGGCAGCTCCTCCTTCTTCCCGTCCAGCATCTGCAACTCACGCACCACGACCTCGGTGCGGTAGTGCTTCTGCCCATCCTTCTCCCACGACTGCGTCCGAAGCTGGCCCTCCAGATAAACCTTCGATCCCTTCCTCAGATACTCGCCGGCGATCTCGGCAAGCCGTGAGAACGCGACACAGTTGACCCACTCGGTCCGCTCCTGCGGTTTGCCGTCTTTCCCTTTCCAGGATTCGTTTATGGCGATTGACCAGTTGGTCACCGGATCGCCACTCGGCACGAACTTGGTCTCAGGATCGCGGCCCAGAGTCCCGACAAAGATGCACTTGTTGACGCCTTTCATTTGATTCTCTCCTTCAGCCTGTTGACCCGCACGTCCAGTTCCGCCAGGAATTCTTGAACCTGTTCTTCGAGAATGGATATCTCCTTCTCGTCTCTCTCAAAGCGTTTGACCCACAGCCTCAGACCTTCCGGGTAGGACGGGTGGAAGCTGATAAAATCGACCCACTCCAGGCTGGCCGCCGCCATTTGCCAGTGCATTTGGGTGACGTACCTGCCGGCGATGAACCCGTCTTCGACCGATGCAATGTGCGTGGATTTGCCGGGGCACTTGATCTCAATGCCGCCCTTGCCGACCAGACCGTCCGGCGATGCGCCCGTGTTCGCGATCCTGGGATGCGGGATGAAGCCGCACTGCACAACATCAACCGCGAAATCCCATTCGTAGGCGCTGCGAGCGTGCGGTTCTGTGTCGATTCCCCATTGCATTGCAGCGTTGATGTAGCCCTCTGTGGGTTCGCCGGTCAGGCGTTCGTTGATGAGGTCTTTCATGAGCGTTTCCCTGCTTGCGCCCCACGCGCCTTTCACCCGCGCGATGGCGAGGTAGACCTGCGAAGCGCCGAGTTTCCCGCACCTGAGTTGCCGCCATTCGGGCGTGCCCTGTTTGATCACGGCTCAACTCCCATCCGCTCGGCCTTGTTGTGCAGCGCCTTTAGCGCGGTTTCGTAGGCTTTTTTGGGCAAGGTGTCAACCGTCTGACATCCGGGCGCCATCGCCGCCAGAAATTTCTGGACATCGGAAACCGTGACTTCAAGCAGGTGTTTGATCTCGGCAGACTCGGCCTCACTGATGATCAGGGTTTCCGTGACGGGTGAGCCTGCCGGAAGGTCTTCCCCGGCGTAAATGTAGTGGCCCAACCCAAAGAGGGCCAGACACTTCACCATACACCGCATCCGCGCGGTGTTGATCGCAAACGCATCCGGGTTCTGGATTGCCTTGTTTCGGTGATCCATCACCGGCAACCACATGGTCCGCTCGACGTTGCGACCGCCCTCCAGAACATTCACCGTACACCAGACGGTCACGGTCCCGTCCTGGCGGGTTTCCATCTCGCCAAAAGCGAATTCGGACTCAGGGAAGTTTTGCATCAGGATTCCCCAGGCCCATGCCCAGCTGAGATAAGCGAGGCCCTGCTTGTGCTCAACGTGCTTCGAGCAGTCGATGGCAGACAGGGTTGACCAGACGTGTCCTGCAAACGATTCCTTCTTGATTTGAGCGACCTCTGCTTCTGCCATGTCAGCACTCCTCTCCACTTGCGGCCAGAAGCCGCCGTTGTTCTTTTGCGATTGAAATCGCCCGCCCTTCTTTCAGCCGATCCAACTCGGCCTTGATGATTGCGTGGTCGCGCTTTATCCATCCCGAGTGGTACGCACACGCACACTTGTGAAGCATGTGCGCCGCTTGTCCGTCACCGGCATCTGCGGCCTGAGCCCTCTCCGGGAGGGTTTTCCGCGCCCACTCCATTGCGTCTTCCATTGTGAGTATCTTGCTCATTCGTCTACCCTCGCTTCGTCTACCTGCCAGTCGCTTACTTTCAAAGCAACGCCGTTGATCTTCGCGCTTCGCACCCAGTGCTCTACCTGATCTAGTGCGTCATCCGTATCCACAGCACCGACGCGGACCTGAAGGGTTACCCAATGTGGTTTTTCTTCAGCGTCCGGCTGATTCCACGGCGCATCTGCATCAGACTCATGTGTTCCGGGCGGCAGGTTGCTCACAGTGCCGCTCCCACCAGCAACGTGAGGGCGGCGCCCATCACGCAGCCGATTGCCAGCCACTTGGTCTCGGCGCAGAGCAGCTCGACCTGCCAAGGCGTCGGCCAGTCGTGGTTTTTGCGTTCAATCCGGTCTGGTCTGTGGTTTTCCATTTCGGGTTCCTCAGTTGGTGAAACGACGATACCGCTACCGCTACACACCCGTCAACAGGTTTTTCATTAATCTTGACAGACACCGCTACCGACATCAAAATCCCGTCACCCTAACCGAGGAGCAAGCATGAGACGCACTGAAATGACACTGCGGTTGACACAGTCTGAAAAGTCGACACTCGAGGAGCTGGCGCGGGTGCGCGGCACCACCCTTGCAGAAGCAGTCCGCGAGGCTATTGCGGCAGCGGCAAAGCGGGCGAAAGTCTCGTGAGCCAGCTTAACCAGATTCGCAGCCATCTCGACCGAGGCAGAACGCTGACACCTCTAGAGGCTTTGACTCTTTTCGGCTGTATGCGCCTTGCGGCCCGTGCCGCTGAACTCAGGGAACAGGGTTACCCGGTCGAAACCACGATGGTGAAGCGGAACGGCAAGAGAGTCGCCATGTACTGGAGATCGAAATGAGAATCCTGAAAAGAGACGGCACCGAATACATCGTCGATATCAACGAGATCAAAGATTACGAGCGGCTGTTTCCGGGAGTTGATGTCCGTCACCAGATCGAGCTGGCGGCGCGGTGGTGCCTGGACAACCCGTCAAAACGAAAAGACCAAATACCAAGATTTTTGACTAACTGGCTGAAGCGGGCACCCTCGACGTTGCCGACTTCAGGGCCGGCTGGATATCGGGCGCGGGTTCAGGAAGAGCACCACAAAGAGATGGCGAAACCCGCGGCGTCCTACGCTGTCGGGCGGGCCGCGCTGAATGAGGCGCTCAGGCTTGTGGGAAAGGCGGCTTTGGCGAAGTGAAAAAAACTGCGCCCGCTCTTGACGCTGGTTCAAGGCGGGCGCAATCTTGATGTGTCGGAAGTGTAACGAGCACTTTACGGCAGATGGGCATCAGGCATCTATCCAACCGCGCAC
>VGVE01000236.1 GCA_016874135.1 Gammaproteobacteria bacterium
CCGTTCAAGGAATCCAACCCGATGCAGGCTAATTACCTCACCGCCGCCAGCATGGCCGTCCTCCTCGTCCTCTGGATGTTGTCCGGGCCCAATAAAGACGGTGACGCGGCGCCACCGGCATCCATCGAAGCGGCCAATGAACGCATGAACGCAGTCGCAGATGACCGCGAACCCAGTCGCGTGCGCGCGCGCACCATGGACGCCCAAACCTATACCCGTCAACTCGTGGTTCGCGGCCAGACCGAAAACAAACGCACTGTGATCGTCAAGGCAGAAACTGCCGGCCGCATCGCTGAACGTCCGGTTGAACGGGGTGACCGGGTCAACGCCGGCGCACTGCTCTGCAGAATCAATACTGATGGTCGCGATGCCACGGTGAACGAAGCGAGCGAAGCCTTGAACCAGGCACGCATCGACCACGAGGGCGCGCTCCGGCTCAAGGCCCAGGGACTGGTTTCAGAGAGCAATATTGCCGCCACCAAGGCGCGCCTTGCATCCGCCGAAGGCAATCTCGAGCGTGCCAAGGTCGAACTTGCACGAGTTGCGATTCGCGCGCCCTTCGCCGGCATCATTGAAGACATCCACGCCGAAGCCGGTGCTTTCGTCGGCCCGGGTGGTGATTGTGCCACCATTGTCGCGCTCGACCCGATGCTGCTGGTTGGCAGCGTTTCCGAGAAAACTGTCGCCGCCCTCGCAACGGGCAGCACCACGAAAGGCGTCCTCGCCGATGGTCGGGAAATCAGCGGCACATTGACCTTCATCGGTCAGCAGAGTGACGCCGAGACGCGTACCTATCCGATCGAAATCGAAGTTCCCAATCCGGACTATGTGCTGCGTAGCGGCATTACTGCGGAGATCAACGTTCCCGTAGGGGACATGCCGGCACACAAGATCAGCCCTGCCCTGCTGGCTCTGGACGACGCAGGCAACACCGGCATCCGGCTTCTGGATGAGGACAACCGCGTGTTTTTCCAGCAGGTCGAAATCCTCGCCCAGGAGCGCGACGGAATCTGGCTGTCAGGCCTGCCGGAGCGCGCCACGATCATCACGGTCGGCCAGGAAATGGTTGTGCCGGGTGAAATCGTCGACCCTGTATTCGAAGGGGCAGGTGAGATGCCGGCAAAAGCCAGTGATCCGGATGAAAACGACTCGGCTGGTACACCGATGAAGTCGGCGGATGACGTGGAAGTCAGCGCCATGGGCTCTTCCACCCTTCAACCACTGCGATTCGTATGAACAGCTTCATCGAAGTGGCCATCAACCGCACCCGCACCACCCTGCTTGCGCTGGTGATGATTCTCATCGCCGGCATTTACGCACACGCGTCGATGCCGATCGAAAACGACCCTTCCATCCAGGTGCCGTTTTTTGTAGTCAATCTGATTCATGAAGGTATATCACCGGAAGACTCGGAGCGGCTGCTCGTCCATCCGATGGAGTTCGAGATCCGCGCAGTGGAAGGGGTGGAGGAATTCACCGCCTATGCGTTCGAAGGTGGTGCCGCACTCATGGTTGAGTTCGATGCGGACTACAACCTCGACAAGGCGCTGTCGGACATCCGCGAGGCGGTTGACCGGGCCAAGCCCAAGCTGCCGAGCACTACGGAAGAGCCGATCATCGATGAGGAGTCCACCGACGACTTCCCCATCCTGCAGATCAACCTCGTTGCGGACGACGTTCCGGAGCGCCTGGTATATAACCTTGCTGTCGATCTGCGCGATCAGATCGAGTCGATTCCCGATGTGCGTGATGTAGAGCTCAAGGGACATCGCGAAGAGCTGCTTGAAGCGGTGATCGATCCCCAGGCTCTGGAGGCTTACCAGATCTCCGGCGAAGAACTGATGACCACCATCGTTCGCAACAACCGGCTGATCCCCGCCGGGGCACTCGATACCGGCGCCGGCAGATTCTCGGTGAAGATCCCGAGTGTGATCGAAGAAGCGCAAGACCTCTTCGACCTGCCCATCAAGGCCAAGGACGGTGTCGTCGTCACTCTGCGTGACGTCGCTACCATCCGCCGCACCTTCAAGGACCGCACCACGTACGCACGCGTGAACGGTCGTAACGCCATCACGCTAGAGCTCGTCAAACGCAACGAAGCCAACATCATCGACACCATCAACGCGGCGAAGAAGGTCGTTGAAGAGTTCCGTGCACGCGTTCCAGCCAAGGTCGAACTGTTCTATACCCAGGACCAGGCCCCGTTTGCGACCAATCAGGTCAGCGAACTCCAGGGCAATATCCTCACCTCGCTGGCCCTCGTCATGATCCTCACGGTTGCGGCGATGGGACTGCGCAGCGGCATCATCGTTGGGCTCGGCATTCCCGTGTCGTTCCTCTTCGCCATCATCTTCCTGAACATGATGGGCTATACGTTCAACTTCATGGTGATGTTCGGGATGCTGCTCGGCCTCGGTATGCTGATCGATGGCGCCATCGTGGTGACCGAGTACGCCGACCGGAAGATGATCGAGGGTTACAGTCCGCGCAGTGCCTATGCGCTTTCCGCCAAACGGATGTTCTGGCCCGTGGTGGCGTCGACCGCCACGACGCTGGCTGCGTTTCTGCCGCTCATGTTCTGGCCGGGAATTTCCGGCAAGTTCATGAGCTACCTGCCGGTCACCGTCTTCACCGTGCTCATGGGCTCATTGCTCTACGCCCTGGTATTCGGCCCGGTACTCGGCGCACTCTTCGGCAAGGCCGGCGCCAGTGACCCGAAGACGCTCAAGAACCTCCGGGAACTGGAAGAA
Source organism: Gammaproteobacteria bacterium (assembly GCA_016874135.1). Lineage (GTDB taxonomy): Bacteria > Pseudomonadota > Gammaproteobacteria > Pseudomonadales > Azotimanducaceae > SYFY01. Next base: position 2,751 of record VGVE01000236.1, read on the forward strand.
GGCGACCCCACGCAGATGCGTGGCTTCACCGGTCTCTACGCACGCTTCCTGAGCGCCGCCATCCGACATTCGTTTACCACGCTCACACTAGCTGTGTCCGTCCTGTTCGGGTCCTTCTGGGCCTACGGCGAATACGGCAAGGGCATGATGTTCATGTCCGACGCTGAGCCGCAGTTCGGCATCGTCACTATCCGCGCCAGAGGTAATTTGTCAGCGAACGAGATCGACGGCTTGGTGCGTGAAGTGGAAGCGGAAGTACTGGAAGTCGAGGGCATCCTCAGCGCCAACACCCAGACTCTGGTTTCCGGAGGACCTTCACGCGGCGGTTTTGATCGCGTCGGCATGATGTTCCTGGAACTGCAGGAACAGCGTTTTCTCACCCGGACCGGAACGAAGATCTTCGAGGACATCCGCGAACGCACCCGCCACATCGCCGGTGTAGTGGTGGAAATCGAGAAGATGGA
>VGVE01000237.1 GCA_016874135.1 Gammaproteobacteria bacterium
TGCTCGATGTCACCATCATCCACCGAGTGGGTCGGATGGAGGCGAACGATCAGATCGTACTGGTGCTGGTCGCTTCGGCCCATCGGGCGGCCGCGTTCGCCGCCTGCGAGTTCCTGATGGACTATCTGAAAACCGAAGCGGTGTTCTGGAAGCGGGAAGAACGCGCCGGCGGTACCCACTGGATTGAGGCAACCCGTGAGGATCACGCGCGACGAGAAGGCTGGAATTCCCCGGATAACGCCGGCACCCTCTGATCTGCTGACGGATTGCCGAATGTCAGGAGTGCCTACCGTTTCGTGCACGAATGACACGACCGTGGCAATATTCCGGCCGGTTCACGTGGTACCCGTAGGCGGAGCAGACCGCCATTTGCCGGACCGCCTCGTCTTACTGAATTCCCGACGATACACGCAGCAAGACTCGAAGCGACATTGATATAGAACGGAGAATCCATGGCTTATCAGCACATAGTGGTGCCAAAAGACGGCGCCAGAATCACCGTAGGCAAGGACGGCAGTCTTAAAGTCCCGGCCAACCCGATCATCCCGTTCATTGAGGGCGACGGTACCGGAGTGGACATTACGCCGGTGATGATCAAGGTTGTGGATGCAGCAGTCGCCAAAGCCTATGCCGGCAAACGGCGCATCAGCTGGATGGAAATCTACTCCGGTGAAAAATCACTCGAAGTTTATGGTGAAGACCAGTGGATGCCAGAAGAAACGCTGACTGCCATGCGCGAGTTTGTGGTCGGTATCAAGGGGCCCATGACCACACCAGTTGGCGGAGGCATCCGTTCTTTGAATGTGGCGCTGCGTCAGGAGCTGGACCTCTACGTGTGTCTGCGTCCGGTGCGCTGGTTCACCGGTGTGCCCAGCCCAGTCGTGCATCCGGAAAAGACCGACATGGTGATCTTTCGGGAGAACACCGAAGACATCTATGCGGGTATCGAGTGGAAGGCAGGTTCTAAAGAAGCTGATCAGCTCATCGCCTATCTCTCGAGCCAGATGGGTGTGAAGAAAATCCGGTTCCCGTCGAACTGTGGTATCGGCATCAAACCGGTTTCCGTTGAGGGCTCGAAGCGGCTCATACGTCGGGCGCTGCAGTACTGTGTCGATGAGAACCGCAGCTCGCTGACGCTGGTTCATAAAGGCAACATCATGAAGTTCACGGAAGGGGCCTTCAAAGACTGGGGATATGAGCTCGCGCGGGAAGAGTTTGGTGCAACCGAGTACCAGGGCGGCCCCTGGCACAGCTTCCGCAATCCGAAGACCGGCAAAGAGATCATCATCAAGGACGTCATTGCCGATGCGATGTTGCAACAGGTGCTGACACGTCCGGATGAGTATGACGTTATCGCCACCCTCAACCTGAACGGTGACTACCTCTCCGACGCACTGGCGGCACAGGTAGGTGGTATCGGTATCGCACCCGGTGCAAACATCGGTGACACCGTGGCGATGTTTGAAGCAACCCACGGTACGGCACCGAAGTACGCCGGCCAGGACAAGGTCAATCCGGGTTCGCTGATCCTGTCTGCGGAAATGATGCTGCGGTACATGGGCTGGCGTGAGGCTGCCGATCTCATCATCAAAGGTATGGAAGGCGCGATCCGGGCGAAAACCGTAACTTACGACTTCGAACGATTGATGACCGGTGCGAAGTTGCTCAAGTGTTCCGCGTTCGGTGACGCGGTAATCAGCGCGATGTAAATTGCGTCAAGCATGCGGAGGGAAGGGTCTCTTGCGATCACCCTCCGATGCCACGATTGCGCTTGGTGAAAGGTGAGGACAGAGCCAGGAAGGTCGTCAGTATTGATCTGACGCCCCGAGCGATCTTCAGCGTGAAGCGTTGCGGGCCCAGAGCGTAGCCGAAAAGAAGGGAGTCAGCCCCTTAGGCGTCGTGCGAGATCACCGGACGTCTCGTCAAGATTGCCTCGACGATCACCGCGACCCCGCTCATCTTCAGCCATGCCATCACTGCCTTCGATTCCGTGGTGACCGGAATCCGGGAGATGCACATGGATGTTACTCTCACTGGGCTTGATATTGACGGCATGTTTCCCTTTGGGCCCGTCAATGACTTCGAACTCAACATCCTGCCCGGCTTTGAGTGTCTTGTAGCCTTCCATCACGATGGATGACCAGTGTGCGAATAGATCATCCTTGAGAGCATCAGCAACAACGAACCCATAGCCTTTGGCGTTGTTGAACCACTTTACTTTGCCAATCGCCACATCGGCCCTCGAATCCCCCCCAAGACCTTCTGACTATTCATCCAAAGCTGCCGTAAAGTCAAGCAAACGATGCCTTGTGCACCAACTTCAAGAACTTCTGGTGCGCACTTCCAGCCAAGCCTGCTGCCTCTACTGGACATCATCAGTGGCTTGTTTGTGCAGGAAGAGCCGTGCATATGGACATTGGAGGAAGCGGGCATAGACTTGTTGAACAACCGGACGGGTCTGCAAAGTCAGTTCCTGACAGCGACGCGAACGGCCGACGGCTGGCACTGTTGGGCATGGATCACTGCATGTTCCACGAAACCGTAAGCGCAGCGAAATCCTTTTTCTTGGACGATGCCGGGTGAACCCTGAAATCGCGACCGGAAGCTGACCTGTATCCGCCGATCAACGTGCACCAACTGAACTGTAGAAGTGGTTTCGAGAGATGACAGATCCCGGTCTTGATCAAATGAACACTGCGGGTGGCGGTCGGGACGACGATGAATCCGCCGGTCAAAACGACGATGAGTCAGGGCTCGCTACGGCGACCGCTAAACCAAAGCTGGCCAAACCGCCCCTCTTCAAGGTAATCCTGCTGAACGACGACTACACCCCGATGGAGTTTGTGGTACACGTTTTGCAGAAGTTCTTCGCCTATGACCTGGAAAAAGCCACCCGCATCATGTTGACCGTGCATACAGAAGGTGCAGCCACAGTGGGAATTTTTACCCGCGACGTGGCGGAGACGAAGTCCGATCAGGTCAATGAATATGCGCAGGACAACCATCATCCGCTGAAATCAACCATTGAGATGACAGACTGATGCCCCAATTACATCCTGGCCGGTTCAAGGACCAGTCGGTGGGTAGTGGGCTAAGATTAGCCACGGCTCCCCCTGAAAGCGGACTACATTCCGGTGCCCGATCCCTCGCAGGGATGACACCGGC
>VGVE01000238.1 GCA_016874135.1 Gammaproteobacteria bacterium
GATGGGCATGATCGAACGCGGCATCCGTCTGCCGCTGGTGGAGTTGTCCGAAGGCAACCGACCTGAACTCCTTCGCCGGCTACGGGCAATCGGCGCGCTCAACTAACGCGGCTTCTCAACGTGACCATTAAAGGGATCTGATCGGAAAGTGCACATGATTCGTTATTCGCTGCTGTTGTTCGTCTGTCTCTCACTTGGCGCATGTGGCTGGCTGAATGACGATGAGGGCATGTTCGTTGATCGCAAGGACGACTACCTTGAAGCCGAGCAGCTGCCGCCACTGGAAGTGCCAGCGGACATGAAGGCCGAAGAGATCGCGGATCCATTTCCGATTCCGCCCTCGCCGAAGCAGGCCAACGCACGGTATTTTCCGGAGCGACCACCCCTTCCGGACGCGATTTACTCCAGCGACAACCGGCGCGAAGTCCGTATTCAGCGACTTTCAGACCGACGCTGGCTCGCGATACCCGAGCCGCCAACCACGGTATGGCCAAAGCTGAAACAGTTCCTCGCCGAAAACGGTGTGGCCATCGTCCATGAGCAGCCCGTTGAAGGCCGCATCGATACAGACTGGTTTCGCATTGAACCGGCGGCGCAGCAGACCTATCGCGATGTCGTGCGCCTGGTGCTGCAGGATGTACGCGCCCAAAACGGTCTCGCAATAGGCCAGGATCGACTACGCATTCGCCTTGAGCGGGGAATGCAGGATCAGAGCAGCGAAATCCATCTGCGTCATGAAAACGACAGCCAGGGACTGCCTTCGCCAGCCGGCGTCGCTTCGTTGGCCACACTGCAGTCGTCGGTTCCCCAGGCGGAAGACGAACTGCTGAAAGAGATTGGTGCGTACATCGCGGCCCGGGTGGCGGAACAGACCGTATCGCGGGTGGCGACGGAAATTGCAGGCACCGAAAAGGCAGAGCTAGACCGGAATGATCAGGGCCGGCCCGTATTGCGGCTGCGCCTCGACTACGAGCGCGCGTGGGCTGCACTCAGCCGGGCGCTGGAAAACGGTGGTGTGGAGATTCTCGCAGAAGACGAAAAGGCAGGAACCTACGACATCCGCGTGACGGAAGCGGTTTTTGCCGGAGAAGAACCGGGATTCTTCAGCCGCATGTTCTCATTCGGCGGCGATGATCCGGATGATCTCCGCATCAAGCTGGTGGGCGCGGAAGAGGATCACAGCGTGCTCGTCGATCTGGCGGATGGCAGTGCGGCGGATGAAGACCTGGCCGAACAGGTGCTGGCGTTGATTCGGGAGTTCTCGGTTTGATTGGTTTGGCATCGCTTGGCAGTGGCAGCCGTGGCAACGGCACACTGGTGCGATTTGGGCGGACACTCTTCCTGATTGACTGCGGATTTACCGTCAAACAGGCAGAAGCGCGTCTGGCGCGGCTCGGGGTTCGCCCCGGTGACATCACTGCGATCCTCGTGACCCACGAACATGCGGATCACGCCTCCGGTGTGGCGGCCTTGTCCCACAAGTATGCCATCCCTGTGTATGCGTCCTACGGAACGCTGTCGAATCGCCAGTATTCGCTCGTTGGTAACGCCTTCGACGGCGATGTGCCATTTACCCTGGGTGATGTACATATCAACCCGGTGCGGGTACCGCACGATTCGCGGGAACCTACCCAGTTCGTTTTGTCCCAGTCGGCTGTGCGCATCGGTGTGTTGTCGGATCTCGGCTGTGTCACACCCCATGTGGTGGAGCAGTTCGGCGGGCTCGATCTCTTCATGCTCGAAGCAAACCACGACGTGGTATCGCTCGAAAGCGGGCGGTATCCACCTGTTCTGAAACGCCGCATCCGTTCCGATCTTGGCCACCTCTCCAATGGCCAGTCGGCGGAGCTGCTCGGTGAGGTGGCCCACGATGATCTGCATGTCGTCATCGGTCATGTCAGCGACGAAAACAACGGCGCAGAATTTCTCGACGGCTCGTTTGCGCCGCTTCGGGAACAGGTGAAGTCATTCCGGATCGCCACCCAGTCCACGGGCATGCCGTGGATCGTGCTCCACGGTGATCCGCCTCCTATCGAACCGGCGATCGAAGTTCAGCCCATGCTGGCGCTTTAAGCTTGAAGATCAGCTTGAAGACGGCCGTGGATCGCCCAACATCTGCCCAAACGATCAACCTTCCTTGAGACGGCGGTATGGAACTCGGCAACAGCAACATATTTGAAGTCACACCCCAGAACTTCCAGAAGGAAGTCGCGGAACGATCACGGTCGATGCCAGTCCTGATGTTGTTCTGGGCGGCACAGGTTCCGCCATCCGTTACGTCCCGAAAGAGTCTAGAGGCGCTGATGCCTGCATATCAGGGCAAGGCAGCACTCGCACTCGTGGATGTGGCGCGGGAGCAGATGCTGGCGCAGCAGCTGCGCATCCAGAACCTGCCGGCGCTGCGCGTCGTGCATCAGGGTCAGATGGCGGAACAGCTGGATGGGCCCCAGAGCGAGCGGGTTTACAAGAAGATCCTGGATCAGCTGACGATGTCGTCTGGCGAGATGCTGCGCGCATCGCTCGAAGAAGTGCTCGAAGCGCGGGACTTCACTACGGCGCTGCAGATCCTGCAGTCTTCCATCGAACAGGAACCCAATAATCCGGCGTTTCGGGTGGAGCTTGCCGATGTGCTCGCCAGGGCCGGCGGCGTTGAAGAAGCGCGCAAGGCGCTCGCAACAATCCCGGATGACGCGCCGGATCGCAAACGGCCCATGATGCGGATCGAGTTTGCGGAAGAAGCCGCAGGCCTCGACGATACCGCCACGTTACGAAACCGTTTGGCGGGCGCGCCCGATGACCTCGAAGCGTGTTACGCACTCTGCATCCGTCTGGTGGCCGAAGAAGCCTGCGAAGAAGCGCTCGAACTCGCGCTGGAAATCCTGCGGAAGAACCGGGCATTCCGCGATGACATCGGCCGTCTCACCCTCATCCGGATCTTTGATCTGCTCGGTAAAGGCGCGCCTCTCGCAACGACCTACCGCAGGCGCATGTTCAACTACCTGCATTGAAGGCCCACAAGACCCGAAAAAAACAGGGGCGAATAGCTCACGTTCCGGATTGTTCAC
>VGVE01000239.1 GCA_016874135.1 Gammaproteobacteria bacterium
GCAGCGTCTCGATGTTGGTGAGGAACGCGAGATGCGCGGCGGCGTCGATCTCAGGTGCGGACGCGCGAGTCATTTCGCGGGGACGCTACCTCTCGTAGATCACGGGGTGCGCCGTGGGGCGCATGAGGGAGGCAGGCGGGTTTGGTTTCGATGCCCCGCACACAGACCGCTGGGAATAACTGATATCATCGCTATCAGAACTTCCCAGCAACAAGGATGCCCCAGTTACTTATCAGAGACATCCCGGCTGAAATGAAGGACTGGATCGACGAGACCAGCCACAGCCAGCGAACGTCCCAGAAGGACTTCGTGCTGTCCGTCCTAATGAAGGCGTGGAAGCTCGGTCCATCGCCCTCCCTGTTCGACCGCCCTGCCGCGGATTCAGTGCAGATCGGAGGGCTTCCCTTCACCTTTGTCGATCTCTTTGCCGGAATCGGCGGGATGCGACTCGGCCTCGAGCGAAACGGAGGACGATGCGTCTTCACGAGCGAGTGGGATAAGAATGCTCAGAAGACCTACAACGCGTGGTTCGGCGACATGCCCGAGGGCGACATTCGCCAGATCAACCCAACCGATATCCCCGAACATGACGTGCTCGCGGCAGGGTTTCCCTGCCAGCCATTCTCAATCGCCGGGGTATCGAAGAAAAGGAGCCTCGGTCGTGAGCATGGCTTCAAGGATGCAACCCAAGGCACCTTGTTTTTTCACCTTGCTGAGATCATCGAAGTAAAGCGCCCGCCAGTCGTTTTGCTTGAGAACGTTAAGAACCTACGGTCGCACGACAAGGGGCAAACTTGGACGGTGATTCGCCGTACGCTGGAGAATCTCGACTACGTCCTCTTCGATCGCATCATTGATGCGGCAGGCTGGGTTCCGCAGCACCGAGAGCGCATCTTCATCGTTGGCTTTGACCGCCGTGTGTTCGGCAGCGCACCTGTCTTTAGTTATCCAGAGCCGCCGTCAAAGACAATACGGAGGTTCCGTGACATTCTTGATCCAAGTACGAACGCCAAGTACACGCTCACAGATCATCTCTGGAAGTACCTGCAGAACTATGCAGCCAAGCACAAAGCTAGGGGCAATGGCTTTGGTTTCGGCATGACTGATCTGAACGGCATTAGCCGCACGCTCTCCGCCCGATACCACAAGGACGGGTCTGAGATCCTGATTCCGCAGGGACCTGGCTGCAATCCACGACGCCTCTCACCCCGGGAGGCAGCGCGTCTGATGGGATTCCCAGACGAACTACCTATCGTCGTGTCGGACACTCAGGCATACAGGCAGTTCGGGAATGCTGTGGTGCCGCTCGTAGTGGATGCGATCGGGAAGGAGATCGCAAGGGCACTCACGAGGTATCTAGCGACCCGTGCCAACGGCTGCCTCATCAAACGTAGCGGGGTGCCGCGCTCAAAGATCCATGCGGTACGGTAAATCCCATGGCTAACGATCGGGGCACTCTGCCTGATCTCACCCTGCAACAACTTCGTCACATGATGACGAGGCTTGGAGTGCGGCGTCTGCTAGTCAAAGAGCTTGCACCAAACGACAACTCCAAGAACCAGCCGTACCTCTCGGGCAGCATGGAGGTCACCAACATTCTCCCGGTCGGTGAGGTCTATGTCGATGAGACGCCTAGCGGTAACCGGATCATGAAGGCTCTGTTGCCGCTTGACTGGCTTCAGCCGGATGGCACGAGTGCGCCAGCTCCTCATGCCAAGCTCATCCTGTATCCGCAATATCCTGAAGTTCGCTTTTCAGGCTTTCTGCAAAACGCGACCAATGCGCCATCATCCGTTATGACAACACGCGTGGCAGGACGACTGCTCTTTCTCGGTCGCACAGCCACCCATCGGATCATTGCTTGGGCCGTCGGACCCGACAGCCGCATCGCTGCGGAAGTGCGAACACTGACCGATCTGGAGCAGATTGGCGTGTTCCGTAGCGTGCCGCTGACAGGGGCGGACGCACCCAGCCGCCTGCAGCTTCTCAGTTCACTGCGCCGCATTCATCAACAGAACTGGATCATGTCGAAAGCACTACGGAGCGACGGCAGGGTCGTGCGCTGTGACTCGACAAACTGTGTGGGCTACACGCTGGAGGCGGAACTCGGTGTGTCGCGCAACGGTGTAGCCGAGCCGGACTACCTCGGCTGGGAAGTGAAGGCATCGCAAGTCACTGATTTTACAAGGATACCTGCTTCAAAGGCTGTCACCCTGTTCACTCCAGAACCGACGGGGGGGTACTACTGCAGTGCTGGCATTGAAGGCTTTGTCCGAAAATTTGGCTATCCCGACAAACGGGGGCGACCGAATCGTCTGAACTTTGGAGGGGTCTATCGCACGGATCAGAGGCACCCCGGAACGGCACTTACGCTTAGAGTCCGGGGATTTGACGCCGAACGCCGAGAACTCACGGACGCCGCCGGAGCGCTCGCCCTTGTCAGCGACTCCGGCGAGACTGCAGCAGAATGGGCGTTTTCGGCTTTGCTTAGTCTTTGGAATCGGAAGCATGCCAAGGCTGCCTATGTGCCCGCCGAAGTGCGAGCGGCACCAGAGCGCCAATATCGGTACGGCATGATTGTTCAATTGGGAGAGCGCACCGACTTTATACGGCTGATGCACGCTATCGCCTGCGGGAAGGTCTACTACGATCCCGGTATCAAGGTCGAACGGGGGACCAACGATGCCCCAACCTCAAAACGGAGAAGTCAGTTCCGAGTGCGCTTCAGCGATCTGGCGGAGTTGTATGACAGCATGACGAGTGTGTCTGTGCTGAGTGAGAGCGCGGCATAAACCCCCTTGGCCTCACGCCGAGAAAGCAAAGCGGATTCTGGCAGGGAAAGTGCTCGCCACCGCGACAACACTACCCGCCGCCGTCACTCCGAATCGGACAGACTCGAGTCGCTAGCGCAGGTTGCTGTGAGCAGTATCTAAAGTCCTCGAGGATACAGACTCGACCAATACCGGACACGCAGCAGGACTTGAGTACACATCCGATACCTGTACCACTCTTGGTCAATATTGCGCACCACTGTACGCCGACGTCAACAAGAACAAGGATCGTAT
>VGVE01000240.1 GCA_016874135.1 Gammaproteobacteria bacterium
TTGCGGTTGTGCAGAGCCAGACCGACCTCGGTGAATACGGCGGTCAGCGCAAACGGTCGTGATTCTGCGGGCTGAAGCAGATACGGAACTTCACGACGAGTCAGGAAGGTGGTCGCGAAAACCGCTACGGAGACGAGACCACCGAGTACAACCGCAAATACACCGTAGGCCTCCGGATTCAGATGGCCCGGGGTGAATTCCGGCGTGCTCGGAAAAATCAGGCTCCACGTCAGGACCGTAAATGCAGTTCCGCCGAACCACCCGACGACATAACGCCAGGTAATGATGGCGGTACGTTCGACGTAGTCTTCAGAAAACTCGGCGAAGAGTGCATTCCATGGGACGGTAAAGAACGTCATCGCCGTCCGCACCAGCACAGTGAAGATGAGTAACCAGCTGAAGAGCGCCCATCCGGAAAGGGCTGCCGGTGGAGAAAAAACCAGGTAGAGAAAAACGCCGAGCGGCACCGCCGATGCATACATGAAGGGGTGGCGCCGGCCGATCCTTGAGGAGAAACGATCAGACCAGGAGCCGACCAGCGGATCACTGATCGCATCCAGGATCAACGCGATCATCAATGCGAGCGACGCGCGAGAGGCCGGCAGGCCCAATACCTGGTTGTAGTAGAAGAGAAGAAACGTACCGAAGGCAAAGTTCTTATAGGTGTCCGGGAGGCTGCCGAACCCCTGAAAAAAGCGGGTGGAAAGCGCTACCGGCCCGATCCGCTGGAGTGCTCGACTGTACCCCGGGGAAATGTCCGTTTTCGAGTTCATCTCAACGGCATCAATCGCGTAGTTTGCCTTCGGTCTTGAGGAGCGCACGCTGCGCACGCCGGGCGTCGCCGGCCGCTTTGAGGCGTGCGAAATCCTCGGGTCTCACTTCCGCATACCGCGCTCGCCAGCAGTCATCCGCAGACCAGCGCACACCTGCGTGTACGGTTTGGCCAGGCGCATGTGCGGTTCCAAACAGCGCTACTCCCTGCTCCACGATACGCTGCTGTTCTTCGGCATCACCCGGATGACCAAGGGGATTGCCGAGCGGCAGGTCCGTAAAGAAATAACGGGGAACACCGCAGTATTCGATGATGTCGATCGCGGAACCGATGATCACGGTGGGAATACCGTTCTCTTCGAGGTGTCTCGCGGTCAGACCCACGGTCTGATGGCAGACGGGTCAGAGCGGCACGAGCAGGGCAATGTCTGCGCCGTCTTCCCGTAGCCACTTAAGGATCTGCGGCGCATCCACCTCCGTGGTACGCCGCTGGCTGTAATCGGTGGGTACGCAGCAGAAACGTTTTGTCAGACTGCCGAGAGTGCCTGATGTGACCATACGTTTAAGGGCGTCCAGCGGGAAAAAACTGCCGAGGTCATCCATATGGGTGACAGTCTTATCCCAGGCAAGGTCATTGCCCCACAGCCGTTCCGGAGCAGGTTCAATGGGCGTACAGGCGGTTGAGCGGGTATCGGTCGCCTTGCGGTCATGCAAGGCGGCGGTGGTGACGATGCCGAGCCGACAGTTTTTCAGAGGCTTTGCCAGGGGGGCGAAGGGTGTGGTCTCGTGATGTGCCCAAACATAGGCGCGTTCGAATCCCTGCGCGGCATAAAAGTCCTTCGTCCGCTGCATGTAGGCGGTGGGCTGGCTGGTCTCTGGGTTATCTCCCTTCAAGAAATCATTATCCCGGGTGGTTTGGATCAAGTGGCGCTGTTCACTCTACTACAGGTGCGGTTGGCAGCAGATGCTTGCGCCAGAAGAGTACGTTGGCGGCATTGTTGAAGTCAGCATTGGTCTTTTTCATGAACCCGTGGCCTTCGTTGTCAAAGAGGATGTACCAGACCTCCTGACCCGCCGTCCGTACCGCGCGCACCATCTGTTCGGATTCGCTGCGGGGTACCCGTGGATCCGCCGCTCCTTGTGCCACCAGAAGGGGATCCTTGATGAGGTGAGCAGAATGCAACGGGGCAATGGACGCGAAGAACGCGGCGACCTCAGGGTCCCGCTCATCCCCGTACTCCACACGACGCAGGTCCCGGCGATAGCCTTCAGTATTGGTGAGGAAGGTGCGGAAGTCTGATATGCCAAACAGTTCGATTCCGGCGCGAACTTTTCTGGGGTAGTCGATCATGGTGGCGAGCACCATATAGCCGCCGTAGCTGCCGCCGGTTACTCCGATGCGGTTGGCATTGAGTTCAGGCTGTTGACCGATCCATTCCAGGAGGGCACCGATGTCTCGTACGGAGTCCTTCCGTTTGAGCGCATTGTCGAGAGAAAGCCAGGTTTTACCGTAGCCTGATGATCCCCGGACGTTCGGCATCAGGACCGCGACTTTCTCCTCGCGTACCAGGTACTGGATCAGGGGGTTGAAGAGCGGCAACTCCTGACTTTCCGGGCCACCATGGATGCGAACAATCACCGGGAAAGGACCTTTTCCTTCGGGTTGGTAGAGGAAGGCCGGAATTTTTCTGGGTTGGCCGCCGCTGGTTTCTCCTGCTTTGTCAAAAGTCGGGTAGTGAATCAGCATTGGAGCGACGAACCCGCCGGGATCCAGACCACCCGTTTCACTGCGGGTCCATCGGGTGGGTTTCTTTGTTGCCAGGTTGAAGACATAAACATCACGTGGTGACGTGGCTGCGTTGAGATTGATAGCCAGTTGTTGACCCGTTCGGTCAAAAGCGACGTGCTCGATGACGCCGATAGGTAGTGGTGGAAGTTCAACAGGTCTTTTATCCGGCAGGCTGATTAACCGCACCCGGCTGATGCCATCTTCATTGGTGACGTAGGCGACGTGTTTGCCATCCGGCGCCAGATCGAGCCACTCCACATCCCACGGGATGTGACCGCTGATTGACTCGACCTTTGAGGTTTTGAAGTCGTGGAAACGCAGGGTGCGAAACTCTGTTTCCTCATCGGAGACGAACCAGTCACCCCTGCCTGACAGATCCCATGCCATGTGGGTGATCGCAGCTGTGCCACCGTCGATGGGCAGTCGTTCGATGGCGCCAGTCTTTAGATCGATGCGCGCCGGGCGCGTCTCTGTTATCGAGACGT
>VGVE01000241.1 GCA_016874135.1 Gammaproteobacteria bacterium
GGATCACCTTGCGAACAACTGCGCCGTTGCGAGTGTCGCCCTGCACGAAGTCGACGGCGCGGCCGATGATCTGCCGAAGCCGCTCGACCACGCTGCCCTTGCTGTTGCAGAGGTTGTCGAGCAAAACGGGTCGGTGGCCCGCGCGTGCCACCTCGACCGCAATGTGGCTGCCGATGAAGCCAACGCCGCCGGTGAGGAGGATGGAGTCAGGCATGGAGGGTGAGGGTATCGCCGTGGAGCCGGCAGATATCGGCGTATCGATTGGCCGATTCGTTGTCAACAAATCGGCAGACTTCTGCGATCGACCGGTTGTGCCGTCAAGGGTGGATACCGCGATTCCTCGATGAACCGCATACCCGCACCCGAGTGGTCCATACTGTTCATGCCTTCTTGCCTACTTATGGCTGGCATCGTCGCGGCCAACAGATGGCCGTATGAACTCCTCATCCCGTGCAGCGTGGCGCTATCACCTGTACCTGGAGTGGTGAAGAATTTGATGGGGCAGGTATTCGGGAGCTGTACAAATGGCATCATTCATCCGAGTTCGAACTCGCAGACCTTCGCCAAGCATTGAATTCGCCTTGTACGCGAAACATGGCCATACCTCGTGCTCCATGAGCACTCGTTTACGCGCAGCGCCTCGCCCCTGAACCGTACAGTCAGCTCGCCACAACGGAGCAACGCGCAATCTTGGCCGACCACTTCAACGCCGACACCTGGAGCTAACACGAAGTTTGCAATCGAGCCGAGCGGGGCCGAGTCGACCACTCGAACGCCACAATCGGTGATCTCGAGTGTCCGGCGCACAAGATCCGCGCCATCGAACATTTCCGCGGTTGCCCCGCCATCGCTAAGCTCGATCAGTCTCGCCTTCGCAAGGTCCTTCAGCGAGAACAAACCCCATCGGCCGGGCAGCCAATCACCCTGCTCCCGTCCCGGAACCAGCACCGTAGAGTGGCATGTGCTGCTACGGAGTTGATTTCGGACGTCAGGCTGCGGCGTGTACACGCCCGTACCCGGGTCGTCGATGATCGGCCCAGCAGGAGTAAATAATGTAATCGAGCGCTGATCGCAGTGAGCATGGCCACCGTTGCCGAGCTGGCCGACATGACCGCAGCGAAGCGTGATGCGGCGAGCGGCACCACCGTAACCAAAGACAGCGCCAGCACGGCGAAGCGTTCAACTGTGCGCAAAAAAATCACGCACAGACAATACCCCGCAACGATCAAGGGCCAAACCCCGCGCGGGACCTAACTCCGCACCACGAGCTGCAGTACGCTGGGTGGGTTCGACTGGCTGACGCCCGACTGCCCTCTGGCGATGGTCCCGAAAGGTCAATTCATTTTGGGGCAGAGCCGAAGGTGACGGAAGCGGCACGTCTTGTCTACAGCTGTAAGAAGCGCTCCAGATTTCACCTCCCTGCCATGGTCAAACTCGTCGAGCTAAAGAGCAACCGCGCGCGACGCATGAATGACCACAGGAAAGTAGGGCAGAACCGTTACTGGCCGTCTGCAATGCACTAACGCACTCCTCCTGGGCAAAGCCTAGTGAACACCAACTTTGACTCGGCCTAGAACCCACCTATCGGAAGGCAGGCCTGCGGCGCGCCAGCTGCTTCGCTAATGAGTGGGACGGTTATCGATCGAATCGGCTCCATGGACTGGAACTCGGTGACGTTTGAGACAAGAGCCGACTCGTTGTGCGCCTTGCGAGAGGGCCACACGCAGCATCCATGCAAGGACAAAGACAATGATGGTGATCGTGAGGCCTCGCTTGGCGGAGATGAAGGCTCCAAAGAGCTCCTTGCGCTGAATGTAAAACGAGAAATTCACGAGTGCCAGAACCAGCCCCGCTAACAGCACAGGGCTCTGTATGCGTCGCATTGCCGCTTCAATCAACCCGAAGAAAGAGGTCAAGACACCAAGGAGAATCAGAACGCCACCGGCCCCGAAAAGACTGTAAAACTCCGCCCAGACGTTCGCACCAACCCCTCCGCTATACCCAGAGAAGAACGCAGGCTTCACCTGCTCGTGATACGAGCAAGCGACCGGATCCCCTCCGAACACGGCAATGATCTTGTCGGAAAACGGCAACACGCTTACTGGAATTTTCCACAGGTTGGAGCACTCCAGCTTGAAGTCTTCAGACACAACAAAATCCAGTTGCATATAAGTAAGGAACGGTTCAAACCCGGATCGCATCGACACCGGTAGGTTTTCGACGCGAAGCCGCTCTGAGGCTGCGGACCAACTGCCTGACTTTATATCGACGTACATCGACTTATAGACCAATAGAGCGAAAAGCATAGGGGCAACGCAAAGAGATAGCTTCACCACTCGACTCGTCACTGGCGCATTTCGAAATCTGAGATACGCAACTCCGACGACAGCTATCGCCGTGGCAGATCGGTGTCCGAGGTACATCACGAAGAGTAGGCCGATGAGCGACATGATGAAGACGATGCAATGGCGTCGTATGCCGACAATCACACAGAACAGCACTCCAACCGAACACAACACGTAAAATGCCAGATGGATCCGATTAGTATTCTCAAGCATGACCGACTTTTCGGCTTCGGAAATATGACCCGAGCTTGCGACATAGCTTCCTAGGGCTAGAAGTAGGAAGCCAAGCACTAACGCCTCGGCGTCGGTTGATGCCGCAGTTTTTAGGTGGAGCACTGATCTACGAGTGGCGAATGTCACGCAGAGAAGCATGACGACTATCCCAGCAGCCAACCACATTACTTCCGGCGAAAATCCATGCTCGATCAGCTGGCCATCTGGCCTTTTGTACTCGCATGAACCAAACAGTGCCGGCGAGAAGTAGAGCAAGGTCGATACCAGCAACAGCGCATGCGGCGTCAAGCAAAGTCGCGATACGGTCTCCAGACATCTGCTGGGCATAGTCGTACGAGATATCACCGATGCAGCCTATCTTGTCCAATCCACGACGGAGTTTTGCCTTGCGCTCTTGACACAGCCAGAACACTGCCGGCGAGTCGCTAAGATCAAGCGGGCTTACTGTCACCTT
>VGVE01000242.1 GCA_016874135.1 Gammaproteobacteria bacterium
CCGGAGTCACCGTCCACGCGGTATTTGTTCACGCCAACGATCACGTCTTCACCGCGCTCGACGCGCGCTTGGCGCTGTGCGGCAGCCTCTTCGATCCGTTGTTTCGGCATTCCGGAGATGACAGCCTTGGTCATTCCGCCCAGGGCATCGATCTCGGCGATCAGCTTGCGAGCATGGTGCACGATGCTCTGGGTGAGCGATTCAACGTAATAGCTGCCGCCCAGCGGATCCACGGTGCGGGTGATCTGGCTTTCTTCCGCCAGGATGATCTGGGTGTTGCGGGCGATTCGGGCCGAGAATGGCGTCGGCAGCGCGATGGCTTCATCCAGCGCATTCGTGTGCAGACTTTGCGTGCCGCCGAGCACGGCGGCCATCGCTTCAATGGTCGTGCGGACCACATTGTTGTAGGGGTCCTGCTCCTGCAAAGACACACCCGAAGTCTGGCAGTGGGTGCGCAGCATCAGCGAGTTCGGGTTCTTCGGTTTGAACTGCAGCATCAGGTCATGCCACAGGATGCGGGCGGCGCGAAGTTTCGCGATCTCCATGAAGAAGTTCATGCCGATACAAAAGAAGAAGGAGAGACGGCCGGCGAACGCATCGATCTCCTGGCCAGTCTTCAGCGCTGCGCGAACGTATTCGATGCCGTCAGCGAGGGTAAACGCCACTTCCTGTACCGCGTTGGCCCCGGCTTCCTGCATGTGGTAGCCCGAAATCGAGATCGAATTGAATCGCGGCATCTCCGTCGCCGTGTAACCGATGATGTCTGCGACGATCCGCATCGAAGGTTCAGGCGGGTAGATATAGGTGTTTCGCACCATGAATTCTTTGAGGATGTCGTTCTGGATTGTCCCTGACAGTTGGCGCTGAATAACCCCCTGTTCCTCAGCCGCAACGACATAGCCTGCAAGAACCGGCAGTACTGCGCCGTTCATCGTCATCGACACGCTCATCTCATTCAGCGGGATTCCGGCGAAGAGAATCTTCATGTCTTCGACTGAATCGATGGCCACACCGGCCATGCCCACATCGCCGGTAACGCGGGGATGATCCGAGTCGAAGCCACGGTGCGTGGCAAGGTCGAAAGCGACCGACAGCCCTTTTTGACCGGCAGCCAGGTTCTCACGGTAGAAGCGGTTCGATTCTTCAGCGGTCGAAAAACCCGCGTACTGGCGGATCGTCCAGGGGCGGTTCGTGTACATCGTCGCCCGCGGACCACGAACGAACGGCGCAAGACCCGGGAACGTATTCAGGTGGGCGATACCTTCGAGGTCTTCCACTGTATACAGCGGTTTGATCTCGATACCTTCCGGGCTCATCCAGTTCAGCGATGACAAGGGCGCCTTGCCGAGCTCCCCTACAGCGAGTTTTTCGAAGGCTTGACGATCCGCTTTGGAATCCGTCATCAGATGCTGTCCACGATGTTGCGAAGCTTCTCGCAACTCGCCACACGTTCCTCAAAGTTGTTGCCAAGGAAGCCGACGTTCAGCGAGGTTACGCCGCTTTCCTTGAGAGCGATTACTCGCTCACGTACGAAACCCTCGTCACCAATCAGCGAGTTTCGGGCGAGGTATTCATCCGGTATGGCTGCTTCTGCCGCCTTCTTCTCACCGGCAAGATAGAGGTCCTGGATGATCTTTGCTTCCCGGGCATAACCCGACTTCGTGAAGATGTCGTTGTAGAAATTCTTCGAACGGGCGCCCATGCCACCCACATACAGGGCTGTTTGCGGCCGACTCAGATTTCTGAGGTGTTCAAGACCTTTGCCGATCGCGACGGCGCCCCCGGCAAAGACCTCGAGCGGTGCCCGGTGCGGGTCGCGCTTCGCCTTGCCTTTTGCCAACGCGTCACCCCAGACCGCCTTGGCCGCGTCCGCGGTGTAGAACGCCGGCAGCCAGGCGTCCGCGAGTTCAGCCGTCATTTCCACGCTGGTGTCGCCGAGGGATGCAACCGCGATGGGAATTTCGTCCCGAACCGGGTGGTTGATGATCTTCAACGGTTTACCAAGTCCCGTGCCGAGATTTTGTGGCAGCGGGATCTGGTAGTGGCGACCGAGGTGTTGCACCCGGTCGCGGCGCCACACCATTCGGCAGATTTCGACAATTTCTCGCATCCGCGCCACCGGCGCCTGATAGGGCACACCGTGAAACCCCTCGATGACCTGCGGACCAGAAGCGCCGAGCCCGAGCATGCAGCGGCCATCGGACAGATAGTCGATACCGGCGGCGGTCATTGCCAGCAAAGACGGGGTCCGGGAGTAGATCGGCAGGATTCCGGAGGCAATGGTCACCCGTTCGGTGTTGGCCGCGAGATAACCCATGGCGCTGGGTGCATCGAATGAATACGCCTCCGGTACCCACACCACATCCAGGCCGGCTTTTTCCAGGATCTGGATTTCTTTGACGGTCTCCTTGAAGCCGCCGGCATAACTGATCAGGGAAGAAATACGCATCTCGTGCCTCGTCTTTGGTTCGTCTGCGTTTGTGCAGGGTCCGGTATGTGTATCGCGCGGTTGCCGAGGAGGCACGACGCGTGTCCGGAACAGGGTCGGGAAATGTAACCGCAAGACGGGCGAAAGCGTAGGTGGGATGTAGGTGGGGGCCGCAGTTGAAAGCAGTGGATGGCGCAGCGGCGTTTGCGCAAGATCGGCGCATCTACCAATGGTGTCGCCACCATCCCGTGGTGACAGGAGTGAGGTCCGTGAGAGTTTTGCCAGGTGTGATCACCTGTGGATTGATTTGGGTTGCCGGTCTTCTTCATGCGGCAGGCTCGCCTGTCGTCGACATGTTGTCCGGTTATCTCAAGGTCGACACGGTCAATCCTCCAGGCAATGAAAGCCGAGGCGTTGACTACCTCGTGAAATATCTCGATGCGGCGGGCATTCCCTACCAGCGTGGAGAGTCCGCGCCGGGTCGCGGCAACCTCTGGGCGAAGCTCGAAGGCGGTGATGCCCCAGGGTTGATGTTGCTCAACCATATCGATGTGGTGCCGGCGGATCTGTCGTTCTGGAATACA
>VGVE01000243.1 GCA_016874135.1 Gammaproteobacteria bacterium
TATCAACCTGACACTTGCCGATGCAGCGCGGTGGTTCGTTATACCACCAGCAGCATTGATGCGGCAGGTGGTTTCGGCGCTCGACATCCTGCCCGAGCCGCTGCGCGAGGTGACCCGACGATTGCCGGATAATCAGCTCTCCTGGTCTGAGAAGCTTCAGCTGATCGCCGCCGCCATGCCGCAAGATGCCTTGGTGCTACATCGACAAGCGCAGACGCTGCACTGGGTCTTAAACACCATTCGCAAGCACAACGGTGGTTTACCTGTTGAATCACTGGCGCGCGATGTCGGCTGGAGCACCCGCCGTTTGCAACGCGCTTTCAGCGCCTATGTTGGGCTTTCCCCGAAACGATATTCACGCATTGTCCGGTTCGAGGCGCTGTGCTCGATGTTGCGCCGCCAGGAGCACCTGCACTGGGCTGACGCAACGGAGATGCTGGGCTATTTCGATCAGCCGCATCTATCGAACGAGGTACAGTCGCTTGCCGGGATGACACCCGACATGCTCTCGGGCTCTATTCGTGCCATGACAGCCTGAATCACTCCGCGATCGTCGTTTTTTTCCAAGACACGCCACTCCCGCCGTGAGAGGGTGGCTCCACCCGATCAACGTCAGGAGATCCCCGATGAGCGCCCCGGATACGGGCCGGTTCGACCTCAGCCGTTCACCGATCCACCTGTCGACACCGAACGCCGGCCAACTGTCGGCGCTTCCCATTCACAACTTCGGTTTTGATGGGCCGTCGTTCGAACCCCACATGGCGGCCCACTGCACCGACGCCGATCCCGGACGGCTGGTCATGATCGAAACATCGCCTGTCGACTGGGGCGCCTGGGAGTGAAATCACCTCGGTGACGAACTCGTGATCGTGCTGAAGGGAGAAGCAAACTTCATTCAGGAGATCGATGGGAAAGAGCGCCGTTTCAAGGTTCGACCCGGAGACACTGTCATCAACCCGCCCGGAGTCTGGCACACCGCAAACGTCACTGAGCCCTTGCTGGCGATCTACATCATGCCCTGTCCTGGAACTGTACATCGCGTGCGATAGCTCTCTTGGGGCAGATACGTCGCGCCAAGCACAACCTCGCTACATCTCCGAGTTGATTCAGCGTCTATCGAGGTGGGGAGGATTAATCCGTTCCAACCCGCGACTCTCATTCAAGTTGTCCATGTCTGCCGTTTCCCGAGTAACCCTCGCGGGTGCGCATGGAGGCGATCGCCAACAACTTGCGACCAGGGAACGCAACTTTCATGAAAAAAGGCGCTGACGAACCAAGTTCCGATAGCGCCAAGCTTCGCCGAGGAAGACTAGGACCTCGGCAAAACAACAGCGTCGATTACATGGATCACGCCATTGTCGGCAATGATGTCGACTGCGGTCACTTTCGAGGCGTCCACCGTTACACCACCTTCCGTGCCCACGTTAAGTTCGTAGCCACCGGCGGTTTTAACCATTCCGGCAGATACATCCTTCGACAGCACCTTCGCTGGAAGAACATGTGCAAGCAGGACCGCGGTCAGCTTCTCTTTGTCCTTCAACAGTGCGTCGAGATCAGCCTTAGGAATCTTCGCGAACGCAGCGTCGTCCGGTGCGAAGACTGTGAACGGACCCTGGCCTTGCAGAGTTTCGACGAGACCCGCCGTCTGCAGAGCAGTCACGAGCGTCGTGAAGTTGCCGGCGCCAATCGCCGTGTCAACGATGTCCTTGGCCTGCGCCGTCATGGCGGCAAGTGAAAGTACTACAACTGCGATCATCTTTTTCATCTAACTTTCCTTCAGTAGTTTGAGTGCGTTAGGCGATCACCTTGATGGCGCCGCTCGCAGCGGGATCACACTATCGACGTCATGATCATCGCTAAAAATAAGCTGCCATAGCGACTGTGAAGCTCATGTGAAAATTATAGGAATACGATAAATATTTTCTAAGCGTACGATTGGAGGAGAAACAAACCTATAAACCGTCTTAATTTTTCAAGACTAACAACTTATTTTCGTGATATTCCTAGCTACCGGATCGCGCTTTCTTCGTTTTGATTAAACGCGAAAACTAATTCGTCCGATTATCAACTTTCGAATGGGCAAGAGTAGCACGCTATAACGAGCAGAATCGTAAATGGCGGCCGAGCAGTCCTCGACTGTTCATTGAATAGGGCAATACCCCAAAAGATACGCTTTCATGTTAACGATCCGTATAAGGGGTGTCATATCCCCTTACTTCAGGTCGTTGCGGCACAGATCAACGACCGTAATAAGCCGCCAGGGCCCGGATCTCCTCGTCGGTCAGCGTTGCTGCCATACCATTCATGATGCCGTTCTGCCTTTCGCCGGAGCGATACGCCATGAGTTGAAGACGCAGATACCGTTCCCACTGACCATCGAGGTTTGGGTAACTTGGCGCAGTAGCTTTGCCGCTGGTGCCGTGACAAGCTATGCAGCCTTTTGCGACAACGAGTTCGGCACCATCCGCATGCGGCCGGGCGCAGGCTGACGCGGTGATCAGCAGTGTCCCCAGAAAGATCAGACGCAACATGTCAGCGCTCCATTGTGGGTTGGTTGAAATAGTTGGCTAGGGACCTGATCTCTTCATCGGTCAATGGCGCCGCATGGCCGTTCATCCGGTTGCCCGGTTCGAGGCCCTCGCGGAAGTAGCGAAGCCGGCTCTCCAAGTAGGCCGGATTTTGACCAGCGAGGTTGGGATAGTGGTCTGAACTGGCAACTCCCGCTCGGCCATGGCAGGTGGTGCAGTGAAACTTCCAAGCAAGCCCTGCACCGCCGAGCTCTTCATCGGCATTCGCCACACCCACCATCGCCATAGCCACGGCCAGAAGCACCCTTCGCGTCAAGCCCTTCATGGATTTGACGCTAGCAAGGCACCGTCATAGGCCGTGTTGGTGGCCGGATCACGAGCAACGTTGGCGGCAGTGATGACAGCGGTGACCAGCATCAA
>VGVE01000244.1 GCA_016874135.1 Gammaproteobacteria bacterium
CGCCGATGAGCCGCGCCAGCTCACGCCTGCGCTCCTCCACATCCGTGTACTCGATCATCATCGTCCCCTTCCAGTTCGACCCGTCCGGCACGAGCTGCTTGTAGGCATCGATCTCCTGCTGGATGTCCTCTTCCTCGAAGATCTTCTCGACGCGGAGCATTTCCTGGATCTGATAGCGGATGGTGCGCTCGCTCTCGAACTGCAGCGAAATGTGGTCGCCGAGCAGCACCGTACGCAACTTGCGATGTGCGACCAGACCGGACTTCTCGGTCTTGCGCCACTTGGCGTAGGCCTCCAGCGACATCAGGTTGTCGGGCGTAATCTTGCCTGTGACTTGCATAATGTTCACTCCAGTCCGTAGGCCCTGCGCACCAGGCTCAATGGATGCTGCAGATGGGGCGTGCCGAGCTTGTTGTTGTCGATGCCTTGCGCGATATGGTGGCCCCCGAGCGGGCAATCGGAGCTGATGAAATCGGGCTTGACTCCGTCCTTCATCGTGGACATCGCCTTGAATACCGGTTTGCCGATCTTCATCGCCTGCTTGTGGAACCGCTTCTTCACGCCGAAGGTACCGGCATGGCCGGAGCAGCGCTCCACCGCATTGATGGTGGTGCCCGGGATCAGCCTCAACATCTCTTCGGTCTTCCTGCCGACGTTCTGAACCCGGCTGTGGCATGGGATCTGGTAACTCACGTTGCCCAGTGGCGCCTGGAAATCCATCTTCAGCAGCCCGTCGCGCTTGCGGGCAATGAGGTACTCGAATGGGTCCCACATGGCTTCCTTGACGGCCTGCACATCGGCATCGTCCGGATACATGAGGGGGATCTCCTGTTTGAACATCAGGGTGCAGCTTGGCACCGCGCTGAGGAGGGCGTAACCGTCCCGCGCATAGCGCGCCAGCACCGGAATATTGGCCTCCTTGCTGGCATTCACCGATTCCAGGTCGCCTAGTTCCAGCTTGGGCATGCCGCAGCACTTCTCCTTGTCGACTATCACGTAGGGCACATCGTTGTGATCGAGCACTTTCAGCAGATCGTGCCCTATGCCGGGCTCGTTGTAGTTCACGTAGCAGGTCGCGAAAATCGCGACCTTGCCGGGGGTGGTCGCCCCATCGGTCACGCTGTCGGTCTTCGCCGCGGGCGTGCCGGAGCGGAATTTCTTGGCGGCCAGTTCAGGCAGCCAGGCGTCCTTGTCGATGCCCAGCGCCTTCTCCATCACCGCGCGCGCCGGCCTGGTGTTGTTGACGGCGTTTGCCACCTGTACCACCACCGGAATGCCGGCAAGAGATCCGTGCAGGTCCGTTGAGGCAAGCAGCCGTTCACTCATGCCCACATCGCCCTTGCGGAACTTGATGGCCTTGGCCCGCAGCATGGTGTGCGGAAAATCGAGGTTCCACTCATGCGGCGGAACGTACGGGCATTTCGTCATGTAGCAGAGGTCGCACAGGTAACACTGGTCGACTACCGCCCAGTAATCCCTCTTGTCGACGCCATCCATCTCGCCGGTCGCACCGTTGTCGACCAGATCAAACAGCGTGGGGAACGACCCGCACAGGCTTACGCAACGGCGGCACCCGTGGCAGATGTCGAAGATCCGCTCCATCTCGGCGAAAGCGGCCCCCTCGCTGTAGAACTCGGGATTCCTCCAGTCGAGCGCATGGCGCGTCGGTGTTTCCAGAGAGCCTTCTCTAGCCATTCCCAGATTGCCCCGTGTGGCAGTTCGTGATTCGGCACGTGCCGGACCCCGGAAGCCGCCACGGGCGGCCTCCGGATGTTCCGCTGCTAGTCCGTCAGTTCGCCAAGAGCCTTGGAGTAACGATTGGCGTGCGAGCGCTCGGCCTTCGCAAGCGTCTCGAACCAGTCGGCGATCTCGTCGTGCCCTTCCGAACGAGCTGTCTTGGCCATTCCGGGGTACATGTCGGTGTACTCGTGCGTTTCGCCGGCCACCGCCGCCTTCAGATTGTCGCGAGTGCCGCCTATCGGCAGACCGGTTGCCGGGTCACCGCACTGCTCGAGGAACTCGAGGTGACCATGCGCGTGGCCGGTTTCACCTTCCGCAGTGGAGCGGAACAACGCAGCGATGTCGGGCCGGCCTTCAACGTCGGCCTTGTTTGCGAAATACAGGTAGCGGCGATTGGCCTGTGATTCACCTGCGAATGCGTCCTTCAAGTTTTTCTCAGTCTTGGAACCCTTGAGTGCCATGGTCAAACTCCTCTGCTAAAAAATGACAAGGCGTAATCCCCTCTTGCCGCATGCTGCCTTGCGGAATACGTATCTTAGTATGCGCGACTTCATCTGTGAAATTCAATCTCCCTATCAGCTGAATAGTCTAACTCTATGGCGCGGCATTCGACCACCGCGTTGGGCTTAGGTTCCCATCCGGCGCCCGGGGACGCATCAAGCGGCCTGCGACGACGGCTTCCCGGGAGCCCGCAATATCGGCAGGGTCAGTGTCACAGCGGGCACGCCTGACACGCGCAGGTCTAGCGCTTTGTAAACACAGAGACAATCTCGCCAACGTTAAGTTCGATGTGCGTCCAGTCGAAGTCGACCTGCGGCATGCATTCGCGCACGAGATCGACGTACTCCATGAAGCTGTCGAAATCCCAGACGTGGAAGTGAATGCTGTAATTCAGCCGCTCCAGGCGCTCGGCTTCGCCAGCCACCTGCTCGGCACTTCCGGGCCGAACGACCATCCGCACCCACTCGTCGAAGTGAGTGCTGCGCGACCATGCCGGCCCTTGCCGGTCATCGGCGATGAAATGGCCGCGCTGGGTCAGCGGCCGGTCACGGTCGAAGGAAAAACGCTTGTCAGGCACTGCGTAGTAGAGAACCCCTCCCTTGCGCACGGTGCGGAAGTAATTGCGGATGGCTCCCAGCGGGTTTTCGCAATGCTCGAGCATGTGGTTGGCGATGATGAAATCGAGCGATGCGTCCGGAACCG
>VGVE01000245.1 GCA_016874135.1 Gammaproteobacteria bacterium
TCACGCGTCGGCACGATCACCGGAAGACCGTCGGTGCACCTCAGCTCATGCAGCTTTTCCACTGCCGCGGACTCATCGTCGGCCTTCAACATCAACGCTGTATCCCCCATTACCGCCCATTCCTGAGCGCGCTGAGGATGTCGTCGACGATTCGCTCCGCGATGCGCTGCATGTTCTCGCGACCCGTGCCACCTGTGGGATGCGGCAACCTCACTCGCGGAATATCCGGCATGCCAATGGAGTTGGCGACAAAATCACCCTGTGGCCAGAACTTTTCTGTGACCAGCGAAACCGCAGGAATACCCAGGTTTGCAACCGAAATGCCGTCACGCACGGTGCCGGTGGTGCAGGAGCCTCAGTGACCGTAGGCGGCGACTACCGCCTGGCAACTGCCTTTGATTTCTTCAAGGATCCTGGGGCTGGCCGGGATCGACGCATTACCTTTGTTCCAATGCCGGGATTTCACCCCGGTACGGCGGGTCATGGCGGAGGCCACTTCTTCCAGAAAGACATCGGAATCCGGGAAGCCATTGGCGAGGAAACCGACTGTCGTCTCTTTTGCGGATTGGAGATCGATGCTGAGGGTATAGGGCGTCACCGCGACCGCGGTTGCCGCGCGAGGATCATGAAACTCAATCATTGCTCGCTCCTTTATCAAACATGTCAGATCGGCCATTTCAGATCGCCCAGGTCAGTGACTGCTGATCAGGCCTGTCTTGCAGGAACTTCGATTACAAGCCCCTCATGGACCGCGGTCAACCGCAGCTGGCAGGCCAGGCGACTGCCGGTGCGAGGTTCGAAAGCGTATTCAAGCATCTCGGTTTCGTCCGGATGGGGCTGCCCGAACGAATCAGCCCACCGCTTATCGACATAACAATGACACGTGCAGCAGGTACAGCCGCCGCCACACTGACCAAGGATGCCTGGGACTCCATGATCGAGCGCCGCGTCCATGACCGAACGGCCAACCCTCTCCGTGACCTGATACCGGCGGCCATCGGCGAGCATGAAGGTCAAGGTCGGCATGAATCGTTTTCCCGGTGTGCTGACTTGCAGCCGGGTTTAGGATGCAAGTGACCCACTCATTGTCCATTCACGGATCAGCCATGAACAGACTGCTCATTCTCTTCGGCCTGTCACTGCTGTGCTCCGGCTGTGGCACAACAGGCGATCGGAAAGATGACGCCAAAGCGGAAGCACCGGATTCAGCGATGGAAAAGGCTGTCAAAGCACCTCTTGTCGACCTGAACCTGCTGCGCAAAAAAATCCCGGACGTCCTGCGCGCAGCCAAGCGATCGCCCTATCTGGTGCCGCAAATCGCCACCTGCGATGCGCTCGGGCTCGAAATCAGCCAGCTCGATGTTGCCCTCGGTGCAGATCTCGATCAGCGCATGACAGGCGGAGGTGACGACTCGCTAATGGCCAAAGGCACCGAAGAAGCCGGTGATGCGGCAGCTGATGCGTTGAAGGACCTCACCACTGGCTGGATTCCCTATCGCGGCTGGGTGCGGCGTCTCACTGGCGCCGAGCGTTATTCCCGCGAAGTTTCAAAACACATCGCCGCCGGTTTGACCCGACGTGCTTACCTGAAGGGACTGGGTGCAGCCCAGGGCTGTGTGCCACCGGCTGCCCCCGCAGCGCCGCGCCGGCTCTATGCCACCTGGCGCCTCGTGCGCACTGTGAAAGCACCCTGGGCAGACCCGGAAATGGCAATGGATCGAGTGCTGCTCGGCCAATCCGTCGTCCTTGAAGAAGATGACCTCACCGGTCCGCACCCGCTGATTTGCGAAGACGCTGAAGTTGAAGTGCTGTCATCGCCGCCCGAAGGACTCTTTGAAGGTGGACTGCCCGCGCCAGCAGAAGTGGCTGCCTCCAATCTCGGCTTCACACAATTTCCCGTTGAAACCCTTCGGGTTGCCTGTGCCAACGCCAGCTTTGATATGCACCGGGTTGATGGTGACACCCTGCTCTTCGCCCTCGATAACCAGATCTGGACCCTCGCTTCAACGGTCGGCACCCATGCCACGCTCAGCAATCCACAGGCACCGGAGGCCATCGTCCAGCAGCTGCTCGAAGTTCACTTCGCGAGCGACATGCACTTCACCAAAACCGGCATCGAAAACAAGCGCATACACCTGTCGCCGGCACTCACTGAGGCGATGGACCACTACTTCGCAAACATGATCCTCGAAGGTGAGGTGCCGCCGATCAACGGCGATCCGTTCAGCGATTCGCAGGACTACCCTGCCCGGTTCAGCGTCGACGCCGCAACCCTTGCCGGGGACAAGGCCACGGTACCGGTCAGGTTCGCGGATGCATGGCGTCAGTACCGCGTGATCTACCACCTCGGTATCACACCAGGAGGGTGGCGTATCACCGATCTTGGGTTTCGGGATGGTTCAAAACTCCGCGATCTGCTTACGAGTGGCGAACCCTGATCCACGTACAACCTTGAGACAGGCGTCCGCCGGATTTCCCGGCTAAAATCGCCGGCTGCTTCATGCATGGAGTTCTTTGTGGTCATCGGCCTCACCGGCGGAATTGCGTCCGGAAAATCGACCGTTGCCCGGTTGCTCGCCGAATCCGGTGCACACGTCCTCGACGCCGACAAACTGGGCCATCGGGTCTATGAGCCCCATCGCCTTGCGTTCAGGCAGGTGGTGGACGTCTTTGGGCCCGATGTGATCGGTACCGATGGGACCATCGATCGCAAAGTGTTGGGTGGCAAGGTTTTCGGCAAACCTGATGAACTCAAGAAGCTCACCGATATCGTTTGGCCAGAAATCAACCGAATGGCCAAAGAAGCGATCACCGATGCCATCGCTACAAACCCTTCCCAAGTCGTGGTGCTGGAAGCGGCGGTTCTGCTGGAAGCCGGCTGGCAGCGGGACATGGACGAAGTGTGGGTGGTCATCGTTGATCC
>VGVE01000246.1 GCA_016874135.1 Gammaproteobacteria bacterium
GGGTGAGGTGGCAGACGGTGTGATCATTCACGCCTTCACCACCGAGAAATACCTGCGTGAAACCACACTGCCCGCCATCGAGCGCGGGCTCGCCAAGGCCGGCAAGAGCCGCAAGGACTTCGAGATTTCCTATCCGGTGTTCGTCTGCACCGGCAAGGACGAGAAAGAACTCGCTGCCGCCAAAATCGCCACCAAGAAGCAGATTGCCTTCTACGGTTCGACCCCGGCCTACAAGCCGGTTCTCGATTCGATCGGTGTGGGTGAGGCGCAGGCCGAACTCAACAAGCTGTCCAAGCAGGGCCGTTGGGATGATATGGGCCACGTGATCACCGACGACATCATGAATGCATTTGCCGTTGTGGGTGAGCCCGCCAGCATTCCGGGTCAGATCAAGCGCCGTTATGGCGACATCATCGACCGCACCTCGGCTGCGTATGCGAGCCTGCCGATCGAAGAGCGCCGGAAGATGATTGCTGAACTCACCGCGGCCTGACGGCCGCTTCCAATCCAGGAAACCCGTATGAAAGTAGATGCTGGCGTAGGCCTCGACCTGCACAAAATCCCGGCCACCGTCCGTGACCTCGAAGCCTTCGGCTACGACGGGATCCGCGCGGCGGAGATGAACCACGATCCGTTCTTTCCGTTGCTGCTGGCGGCGGAACACACGACGAAAGTTGAGCTCATCACGTCCATCGCCGTGGCCTTTGCCCGCAGCCCGATGATCCTTGCCAACATCGGTCACGATCTGAACGCGTACTCGAAAGGGCGCTTCACGCTGGGGCTTGGCTCGTAGATCAAACCCCATATCACCAAGCGCTTCTCCATGCAGTGGGGTTCGCCGGCGGCCCAGATGCGGGAGCTGGTGCTGGCCATGCGGGCGATCTGGGCCAACTGGTATGAGAAGACACCGTTGCAGTTCGTCAGCAAGCACTACACCCATACCCTGATGACTCCGGCGTTCACTCCGGAGAACACCGAATACGGGGCGCCGAAGGTGGTGCTTGCAGCCGTGGGCACGCAGATGACTGAAGTGGCCGGTGAAGTTGCGGACGGGATGATCATCCATCCCTTCAGCAACATCCCCTATATCAAGGCGGTGACGTTGCCCGCCATCGAGCGCGGCCTCGCCAAGGCCGGGAAGTCCCGCGATCAGTTCGAAATTTCCTACAGCTGCTTCGTCGTAACCGGCCGGGATGAGCGGGAGTTCGCAGCCAGCAAGAAAGCCGCTCGGGAACGTATTGCGTTCTATGGCTCCACACCCGCCTACAAGGGTGTGCTGGATGCGGTAGGTGCCGGTGAGTTGCAGGGCGAGCTCAACACGATGTCGAAGCAGGGGCGTTGGCAGGAGATGGGAACACTCATCTCTGACGATTTGCTTCACGCGTTCGGCGTGATGGGCGAACCCAAGGACATCGCGCCGCAGATGCTGTCGCGTTATGGCGATTTCGTGGACCGCACATCTGCATCGTTTCCGGTGTCGGATACGGAGCAGCGCCGTCAGATCATCGACACGCTGCGTGCGGGCTGATCGCTTCCGCCACTCCTCAAGACAAGCCAGCGCAAACGATCTCTCTCGCTGGCTGACAAGTTGGTGAACGCAGCCGAGCGGGCTGCTGTGGCGCTTGAAGCCACTCCGGGATCCTGAAGTCCAATTCGGTTGTAGAGTCTCCCGACCGGTCAGGTGTCGGGCTTCGGACCAAAAAATCCTCGACGATTTTACGAAATTTCCTATCTCATTGTTTTATAAGTCTTTTTATAGAAATTTACTTCCCGTTACTTACCCGTGGCAGGCTCCGGTTCAGGGTCAACTCGATATTCTCTCCGTGCATCCGCCGAAAAAGGCGGGTTAGAATCCGGGCGACCCAGGAGATCACCCTGTTGGAATCACGACACAAAAAGGCATTTTTGCTGCAGTTCGGAGTGCTGGTTTTCAGCACGCTGGCTGCGCTGACGACGAGCTTCTCGCTCGCCGAAGTGCTCAACAACCGCGAGGTCCAGGTGATCGCTTTTGCCAAACCGGCGGCGGAGTACCGGGGTCGCTGGGTCGATGTCACCGAAGATTTCGCAGTTCGATTGCAGGTCGCCTTCGGGCTTCGCCACCGGGAAGCGGTGGAATATGCAGACTGGATTCTGGAAGCATCGGTGCAGCAGGATCTCGACCCGTACCTGCTCGCCGGGCTCGTGCATGCGGAAAGTACGTTCCGCAAGACCGCCCGATCCCACACCGGAGCGCTCGGACCCACCCAGATCAAACCGAAGTACTGGTCAAAGTTCTGTGGTCACCCGAACTTTTTTGACCCGGAAGAGAACATCCACTGTGGTGCCCGGATTCTTGCCCACCTGCGTGATGTCTGCGGCGACGTGAACTGCGCCATCAAGGCCTACAACGTGGGTATCGGCGCCACGCGGGGTGCTGCTGCACAGCGTTATCTGCGCAAGATCGACCGACGACGGGCGTTGCTCGCCGATCAGACGGTCCTCTGATTCCCTTCTTATGGATTGCTTCTCCTATTTCGACTTCCTGTGGGCACGCGGTTAGATTAGCGCCCGGTTAAAAAACGCCGGTTTGAGGCGATTGGAGAACTTTCCATGTTCAGATTTTTTGCAGGCGCACTGGGCCTGATGCTGCTGGCTGCACAGGCCTTTGCCGCCGAACAGCCTACCCCCGCCTTCATGCAGAAAGACGTACTCAAGGCGGCGCTGGAAATCGGCCTGACCGAAGAACAACAGCCGAAGTTCCGGGACGGTGTCACCAATTTCATGAACTGCCGGATCGCTGCCTTTAACCGGCTGATGAAGGGCCGCGATCAGGTGGACATCGAACGCAAGATGAAG
>VGVE01000247.1 GCA_016874135.1 Gammaproteobacteria bacterium
TAGGTGAAGTTGCTGTGCAGGGTCAGACTGGATTGCACGGCGTAAGCATTCAGACGCCAATCCTCGAAATCGAGCGTTCCCGAGAGCTGGTAGCGATCTGACTGGCCACCGGCGTCCGGATCGATATGCCCCAGACGGCTGATCAGACCGGAACGTACTGCCCGTTCCGGGATCTGATCCGTTGCGTCCCACGTACTGTCGAAGCCGTGCAGCTCGACACGCAGCGGTACGCCGGCGAGCTGTGTCGCGTACCCCAGGTAGCCTTTGAACTGTTCGGAGTTTTCATCCAGTTTCCAAGGGCCGTCGTAGTGGTTGATGTCGACCGCACCGGTCAGTTCGCCGTTACCCGTATTGAAAGTCCCTGCCAGCAGTCCCCGCTGGTAACCGTGTGAGCCCGCTTCGAATTCCAGGAGGTTCTGGTCGAGCCGGTTCGCGTACTCGAAATCGACACTGCCGGCGGAGGAAAAATCGCCCACGGCGAGGGCGTACGGTCCTTTGCGATACCGGGTGGTTTCGACGAGTTCCGGAATCATGAAATTCATGTCGAGGTAACCCTGCCCGTGGCCGTGGGTACGCAGATTCAGCGGAACACCGTTGAGTGTCGCGGCGAAATCGGTGCCGTGATCAAGGTTAAATCCGCGCAGAAAGTACTGGTTGGCCTTGCCGGTGCCGGAATGTTGTGTGGCCACCATGCCAGGAACGGCTTCCACCAGCTCCCCTGTTCGCAGAAGCGGTGGCAGTCGCAGGTCGTCGAATGCAACCAATCCCTCCGAGGCGGAACGCGCCTCGCCGATTAACGGAACTGAACGGCCATAGACCACGATTTCTTCAAGCACCGGGGCATGGTCTTCGTGTGCGAGCGCCGGGGATCCAAGAACAGCGACGCACCAGAGCGCTTTCGGAAACGGGATTTTCATGGGCAGGTATAGATGGAATGGGTGTCGTCGCAGGATTGTAGAACATTCTTCCACCGCCAAGCTCGCCTCACGACGATACTGGGTCGATTAATCCGACAATTATCGTCGGGGGACGTTGAGACCAATCTCCCGGGAAGTGGACGGTATCGACTATCTCCTGGTCACAATCCAACACATGCCGCCAATTGCTGTGGCGACCAGAGCAACCCAGTCCATGAGAACCACGCGCTGGATCTGTGGTCCGTAGCTGTCCGCGGTCAGAGCGATCAGGAGAAAGGACACAATGCTGACTGCTCCGGCGATCAGCGCAAATCCCTGCAATTCCGTCCTGAACGCGGCGATCACCAATACTGCACCGAGCAAACCGAAAAGGATTGCGCGGTGACGCATGAGTATGAGGAGGTCAGGACTGTCGATACGAGCACCATAGAGTGCCTGCAACCGCTCCTGCCCTGATACGCCGATGACCGGTAGCAGATGTATGACCGCAACCACCAGGATGCAGACACTTACGGTGATTCGAAGCCCTGTATCGAAGCTGGCCACTACTTGACCAGCGTAGCTGCATTGGCGAGTTCCCGTTGTGCTGCGTCAAGCAGTGCCTGTCGCTGCACGGGATCGGTTTCCGTTTCTGCCCACTGCCGGTACATGGCGGCCCCGGCGTGTTCGAGAACAGCCAGGAGTTTTTGTTGTTCCGCGACCGGTTTGCCACGGAACAGTTTGTTCAGGGTCTCGGTTGGCGTGTCGAGTCTGGAGAGTTTGTAGACGACTTTGGTGCGGGCGACAGATTCACCGGTCGCCTTGTTCCGCACGTCGACCTCGAGGAAACACACCGTTCCGCCGCGCTTCATCACTCGTGCTTCAGCAGTGAGATCGGCGGAGCGGGCGGCGGACATAAAGGCGTGAGAGAGATCGATCGTCAGGCCCTTATACCGGCCGGGGTCGTCAATGGCGCTCCAGGCAGCGCCGGTAGCGGCGATGTCCGCGAGGCTCAGGATTGCGCCACCATGGACCACATCGGCGACGGTGACGTTGTCCGCCGAAAAAGGCAGTTCATAAACCGCGCGATCCTGTGTGGTTTCGACGTGGCGGATGCCGAGCTTGCGGGCGTAGCCGGAGAGGGCCAGGACTGAAGAAGTGCTGCTCGTTTTGTTTTCCGTTCGTGGATCCATAGGTGCGCTCTTGCTCTGTTGTTCGACGAATCAAGCCTTTGCCCAGATTCTTCCTGCTTCGCGCGGGAGGCAATGACCTCACAGGTAATTGCCCGATGTCCGTCGGGCCATCACGCTGCACGGAACCCATCCGGCTCAAAGGAGACCCGTTATGTCCAAATCCAGTCTCGCCCGTACCTTCCTGGTCCTTGCCATCGCCGGAGCGGTTATTCCTTACGTGTTCTTTCTCGACTGGTTCGCGGCTGAAGGGTTGAGCCTGCCCGGGTTTGTCGGTGGCGCCTTTGTTAACGGCGCGGCAGGCGGGTTCACGGCGGATGTGCTGGTGTCTTCGCTGGTGTTCTGGATCTACCTCCTCAGCCGCAAGACCCCGGGTTTCTGGCTTTACGTCGCCGTGAACCTGTTGATCGGCCTGTCCTGTGCCTTGCCGTTGTATCTTTACCGGATCACCCGCGAGGCGGCGCTCAAGGAGGCACGGGCGGCATGACATACCAGCAGCTGACAGGCGCAGCGGCCGAACAGGCCAGGTTCGGAACGCTGCTCCGGCACTGGCGGACGAGGCGGGGTCGAACGCAGTTTGAACTCGCGGATCACGCCGGTTATTCGCAGCGGCATGTGAGCTTTCTGGAGTCTGGCCGTTCCAAACCGAGCCGGGCGGCGGTGGTGATTCTGGCGGATGCCCTCGAAGTACCCGTCGCAGAACGAAACCACCTGTTGCAGGCGGCGGGA
>VGVE01000248.1 GCA_016874135.1 Gammaproteobacteria bacterium
ACCGTCTGTATCTCTTTGGTTGCTCTGGCTGTTGGTTTTGGTGGTGTTGCACACGCTGCCGAAGGGCAGGGCGCTGCGGGTCAGAACGCACCCGCAAAACCTACCCGCAAGGTCCCTACGATCAGCGAGCAGGTGTTCAAGAAGCTGGGTGAGGCCCAAGCACTCATCGACGCCAAGCAGTACAACCAGGCGATCAACGCCTTGTTGGGTATCGTCGATGCCCGCAAGTACAACACCAACGAAAAAGGCCAGATCCACAACATGCTGGGTTTTGCCTATTACTCGAAAGAGGACTATGTAGGCGCCATCAAGCACTACAAGGAAGTGGCGGCGATGAAGGACGGGGTGCCTGAAGGTCTTGAGACCACCACCCTGTACACCCTGGCGCAATTGAGCTTCATCGCTGAGCGGTACCAGGACGCACTGAACTTCATGCAGCAGTGGATCCGCATTGCCCAAAACCCCGGCCATGACCCTCACATCTTCATGGGTCAGGTCTATTACCAGATGAAGGATTACAAGAACGCCATCATCCAAGTCGAGAAGGGTGTTGAAGTCGCCCGCAAGCGCGGACTCACCATCAAGGAACAGTGGATCGCGTTGCTGAATTTCCTGTATTACGAGTCCGAGAACTGGCCCAAGGTGGTCTCGACTGCACAGGAACTGGTCATGTACTGGCCGAAGTCCATGTACTGGATGCGCCTCGCCGGGATCTACGGGCAGATCAACAAGGAGCAGGAGCAGCTCTGGACGATGCAGGCCGCACATGCCGGCAAGATGCTCGAAAAATCCGGTGACTACACCAACCTGGCAGGCCTTCTCATGCAGGCGGAAGTGCCCTACAAAGCCGCCAAGGTGATGAAGGAAGGCCTCGACAAAAAGGTCATCGACCGCAACGAAAAGACCCTGCAGAGCTACGGACAGGCGCTGCAGCTCGCCGGTGACGTACAGCCGGCGATCAAGGTATTCGAAGAAGCGGCTGCCATTTCTGCGGACGGCAAGATCTACGAGCGGCTGGCCAACCTCTACCTCGACGATGACAAACACGACAAGTGTGTCACTGCTGCCGACAATGCGCTGAAGCGGGGAGGTTTACGAAAAACCGCAGCGGTGTACTCGGTTCGCGGTATGTGTCTCTACAACCAAGACAAGCTGTCGGCGGCGTCGAGTTCGTTCGTGTCCTGCGCGAATGAAGCCCGCCGTACCAGCGATCAGACCCACATCCGTATTTGCCAGCAGTGGATCACGTTCATCGAGCGCGATAGTGAGCGAGATCGGGTTCTGAAACAGCAAGGTGCGCAATAGTCGGCTCTTGCTGAAACCGGGCCTTAAAGTCGCTGTGAGTGGTTTTGACGAGTCGGTTGCAGCGGAATAGAGACGGTTGAAACGAATAGAAAACGGTGCCTTGTCGGCACCGTTTTTTTTCGCGTGAAGGCGAACCAGGAAACGAGAACGACAGGGCCATGTTTACCGGTATCGTTCAGGCATTGATCCCGATTGCGGATATAGTCATCGAAAGCGGAGTGCAGCGCCTAGGTCTTTCACTGGGTGCGCTTGCCGAGGGACTTCAACCTGGCGCTTCTGTGGCGATCAACGGGACCTGTCTGACGGTGGTACAAACCTCCGGCAACTTCACCACCTTCGATGTGATTGAAGAGACACGTCGACTGACCAATCTCGGCGGTTTTAAACCCGGAACGCTGGTGAACGTTGAACGGTCTCTCCGGATCGGCGATGAGGTCGGCGGTCACATCGTTTCTGGCCACGTCACGGGCACCGCCACGGTAAGCCGAGTTGAATCCAGGGAAGGCGTACGCGACGTGGTGTTTGCCGGCGACGCCGAATGGATGAAGTTCCTGCTGCACAAAGGGTTTGTCGCGTTGGATGGTGCGAGCCTGACCATTGCGAGTGTTGACCAGAAAGCCTGCGAGTTCACGGTGTGTCTCATCCCCGAGACCATAGAAAGAACCACCCTCGGCAGGATCAACGGAGGCGATAAGGTTAACGTCGAAGTGGACAGCCAGACGCGGGCCACGATTGAGACTGTAGAACGATTGTTCACTGAACCTGCCTGGCTTGAGTCACTCCGGTCCAGGCTGTGACCAGCGCCCTCGAGCCGATCTGGCTGCGATTTGCAAAACGACTGCACGCCATTGCCTCCACCGGTAGCCATTTCACCGAAGGCGAATTTGATCGGGAGCGGTACTCGGAAATCGGGGAGATCGCATTGCAGATGTTGTCGCTGCTCGGGAACGTCCCTGTTGAAGTGGTGGACAGCCTTTTCCCTGATTTCGGCTCCGGTTATGCGACACCACGCATCGACGTGCGTGGTGCGATCATTCACAACGGTCAGGTTCTGCTTGTGCAGGAAAAGTCGGATGGCAAGTGGACCTTCCCCGGTGGTTATGCTGAAACCGGTGTGACACTTTCGGCCAATGTCCTCAAGGAAATCCATGAAGAGGCCGGTGTCACGTGTGAAGTGGTGCGCCTCATGGGTGTGCGTCACAAGGCAGCACACGCCTACAAGCCGGACATCCGAGAGTTCTACAAGATCTTCCTGTTGTGCAGGATGTTGCCAGGTCAAGAACCGAAAGCAGGTGTCGAAACCCGCGACGCGCGTTTTTTTCCTTTAGATGCATTGCCGCCGCTGTCCACGGGCCGAACTATCCACAAGGACATTGAAGCGGCGGCGTTTTATCGGGCAAACCCTGACGCGCCGGCTTTTTTTGATTGAGACGTGCAGGGCGCCGCGATACGCGATTGATCAGCGCTGGTGTACGGCAGGTATTGACTGCTG
>VGVE01000249.1 GCA_016874135.1 Gammaproteobacteria bacterium
TCTGGCCCTTCCGGCGCAGTGGTAGCGGGATGTTAGGAGCCGTCACGCCCGAGCGGCAAGACTCGGCCGCAACCGGGTAGCGGTTGACGCACCGACGGAGTTTCTCTAGAACACCCGTCGGCAGCCGTGCATGCGCGGCCGCCTGGAGTCCAAAACAAGGGTGCGGCCCACCCTCACGGGCCACACTGGAGAGAGAAGTATGCGCAAAACGAGTCTCATGGCGGGGCTTGCGGGTGGGGCTGTGGCTCTGGCCGCGATGGTCCACATGCCAAAAGCAGTCGCGGCCGAGCCCGCGACCCAGGACACATCGGGAGTCATGGAAGAGGTCGTCGTTACGTCCCGTCGACGCGAAGAATCACAACAGGATGTTCCGCTGTCGGTAACGGCATTTGGTGAGGCCCAGATCGAAGCCCTCAAACCCAAGACCCTGCGTGATTTTGATGGTCTTGCCCCGAACATCTATGTGGGCATGAACACCGCAGGCCCCAGCGCTTCGGCCATCTTCATCCGCGGCGTCGGTTATGCCGACATTGAAAAAACCCAAAGCCCGCAGGTGGGTGTGATCGTTGACGGCATCCAGATGGGTTCCAGCACCGGCCAGCTCGTTGATGCATTCGACATCCAGAGCATTGAAATCAACCGTGGACCGCAGGGTGTGCTCTATGGCCGCAACACCATCGGCGGCAACATCGTTGTCAACCGCGCCAAGCCTGAGTTCAACGAACTGGGTTACAAGGTCAATGCGGAGATCGGCAACTACGACTCCCGGATCTACAAGGCGCGCCTGAATCTGCCGATCATCGATGACCAGATGGCCCTCAAGGTTGGCGGCATCAAGCGCGAACGCAACGGTTATTACGACAATGAGAATATCGGCGGCACTGCCGGCGATATGGATTATGAAGCCGTCACCGCTGCACTCCGCTGGGCGGTTGATGACTTCGATGCGATCGTGACGTTTGATCGCATCAAGGACCGCAGCCAGATTCCGCCGCAGGATCCGCGGTTCGATGGCAGCGACCCGTTCGTCAACCTCGCCGACAAGCGTGAGCCGACGATTTACGACGTGGACCAGATCGGCGTGCAGATCAATTGGGATCTGACCGACAGTCTGTCCTTGCACTCGGTCACCGGTTACCACAATGGTCACGACAAGGTGAACCAGGACTTCGACGGTGGCGGCATTACCGGAGGCGCTACTCCGTTCGCCCAGCTGCATACGTTGCGCGACCAGGACTACGAGGTGTTCACCCAGGAAATCCGGCTCGAGGGCGACATCAACGAAAACGTCGACTTCATGGCTGGCGTCTACTATCTGAAGAACGAACTCAAGTTCAATCAGAAGACCAACAACGTCATTCAGGTGCCATTCGGTTTGCCGGCAGGCGTACCCTGCAGCGCTGCGATTCCGATCCTGCGCAATAACCCGAACCCGGCCATCGGCAATGCCCTATGCCAGTTCCCGAATGCCAGGAGTGAGCAGATCGCAGGTGAAGAAGAAGAATCGAAGGCAGTCTTTGGAGCGATCAACTTCCGCCCGCTGGAAGGTCTGGAACTGTCGGTAGGTGCCCGGTACATCAAGGACGAGAAGGAAGCTTTCAATTCCTACTTCGATTTTTCGAACGGCATGTTTGATACCCGTGGACCCGCATTCGAGCACAATTTCGCAGGACTGCCCCGTCGTGTTGGTACTGCTTACACAGCGAGAGATTCCTGGGATGACACCATCCTGATGGCGTCAGCGCGTTACGACCTGGGTGAGAACGCGATGATCTACGGCTCTTACTCGGAAGGCTTCCGCAGCGGTGGTTTTTCCATCCGTTCAGCTCGCCGTCCGGAAGAAGCAGCGTTTAACCCTGAAGAGGCAAACCAGCTGGAATTCGGCATCAAGTCCGAGTGGTTTAACCGTCGTCTGCGGGCCAATCTTGCGTACTTCATTCTTGAGCGGGACAACGGCCAGTTCAGCTCGATCATTCCGTTGCCACCCGGAGCAATTCCTGGCACGACCACTATCATCAACAATGGTGGTAAGAACGAGACCAAAGGTCTTGAACTAGAAGCCCAGGTGTTCATCACGGATGGATTGTCGCTGGGTGTGAATGCCGGCTACATCGACGTTAAGAACGAAGCGTTCACCAAGCCATGCGAAATCATCGACGGATGCGCCGGTGGTTCACCGCCGGGAACGCTGCGCAACTTTGGTGGCAATGATGATTCCCGGCAGCCTGAGTGGAACGCCTCCTTCATCGCCAACTACGAACGTCAGTTCAGCAGCGGTGTTTTCAGTGCCAACGTCGGCTACCGCATGTTTGGCGAATTCCTGCTCGTGAACACCGGCGCTGGTGCGAACTTCCGTACCTCGGATGGTGACTACGAACTGCTCGATGCCCGCGTTCAGTACGACTGGACCATGGAAAACGGCAGCATCCTGTCGCTTGCCGTGTTCGGCAAGAACCTGACGGATGAGGAATATCGCGAACAGGCGCTCTTCCTTGGTCAGGGTACGACCACGTTGCCCTCCGGTGGCCCGAACACCGGCTTCCAGGGCTGGGGTGCTCCACGCACCTACGCGGTTGAAGTGACGCTTTCACACTGATCCGCGCTCGCTGATCGAAAAAGCCGCTCCCGAAAGGGGGCGGTTTTTTTTACGGGAGTAAGGTTTTCCTGCGTAAGACGAAGCTTCAGCCGGGTTGCCGCGATGCGGTGCTGACAAAGGTGGCCTCACTTCTTTGGAC
Organism: Gammaproteobacteria bacterium; assembly: GCA_016874135.1. Taxonomy (GTDB): domain Bacteria; phylum Pseudomonadota; class Gammaproteobacteria; order Pseudomonadales; family Azotimanducaceae; genus SYFY01. The sequence goes on from VGVE01000249.1 coordinate 2,736, forward strand.
AGCAGAATCCGCAAAGTAAGTGGATTCGCTGCAATGTAGCGTTTTCCACGGAT
>VGVE01000250.1 GCA_016874135.1 Gammaproteobacteria bacterium
CTTCCTTGCGGCAAGGGCTCTGACCCAGTCGGCATCATAGCCCCGATCTGCCAGCAGCATCGAACCGGATTTCAATCGCGATAGCAGTTTACCCGCGAGCCGGTTGTCGTGGGCCTCTCCTGCGGTCAGCGCGAGGCGAACCGGCAGGCCATTGGTATCGACCACCGCATGTATCTTGCTGGTCAGCCCACCGCGTGACTGTCCCATGGACTGCTTTCGGTTCCTGATGATGCAGGCCCCGTGCTGATGAACCCGGACAATCGAAGTGTCGATCATCTGGACCGACGCATCATGCGTATTGGCCACCGCGTCCATGATGCGGCCCCAGACGCCAGCCCGCCGCCATCGAACGAAGCGGTTGTAGCAGGTGGTGTAGGGACCGAAGTCATCGGGCAGGTCACGCCAGGGTGCTCTGGATCGCAACACCCAGAAGATGCCATTGAGCACACGCCGGTCGTTTGCCCGTGGCACGCCACGCGGCTTGTTCGGCAGCATCGGCCTGATGGCTGTCCACTCGTGATCGCTGAGTTCGTAGCGCGTGATTCGAGCCCTCGCTTTCGGGCCTTGAATCACGGCCAAGCACTCGGTCTCAACCGGGCCTTACCGGACGGCAGTCTGGTCGATATCCACCCAAAAGCGGACCAGTTATGCTCCCTCTGAGGATTTCGGCTTTTGACCCACAAGAGACACGACGGCCCATATTGACACACGTCAAGGCATGGCAGGATTGCCTCGCTTAGCGGTTCTCCATGAAACCGCAATACTTCGATCTGAGCGTGAAGGATGTGGCCGCTGCCCGCGGCTTCTTCGAGGCCGTGTTCGGCTGGAAGTTCGAGCGCTTCCCCATGCCGTACGAGTACTACCGCATTACGGCGGGCTCGCTCGATGAACCAGGAATCAACGGCGGAATCGGTGCGATCAACGATACACCGATCTGTGGCGGTCGATCTCTGGTCAATCTCACAATGTCCGTGTCCAACCTCGACGAGCGCATTGCCAAGATCAAGGCTGCAGGCGGGGCAGTGATTGAGCCCAGGACAGCGATTCCGGGAATAGGTTGGTACGCCACCTGCGCTGAGCCCGGTGGCCTGATGTTCGGAATTATTGAAGCCGACCCTGCCGCAGGTTAAGGCCTGTAGATGTCCGGAAGTGGCCCATTTGAGACATCAAACGGTGTCCGCTTCTCGGTCGCTAACGGGGCCATAGCGGACATCAGGAATTAATGAGTACACGGCCTAGGCGATCGACCTGTTGGGCCTCGGCCCGCTGCCGCGTCCTCCCTTACCAACGCAGAGCTATTAGTGCCAATAACGCTGCGATTATCCAGGCGGCATAGGACAGGTATTTCATCCTTTGCCCATGCTGCACAGCAAGTTCGAGCGCGTCGCGCTGAAGCAGCAAGGCCTCCTCGCTAGGCGATTGCGTCTTCTCCACAACGTCTCCCGGCAGGTCTTCGTTACTTAGCTTGATCTCCCTTGCCGGCTTATCGCAGTCCCGGCGCGTTATGAAGGCGATTCTGAACTCTCCGACCCTGCCAAGCGTAAACGGCAATATTTCACATCCCTCCGGGATCGTGAATTGATGATCTTGGAAGTTAGTTAGAACCTTGATCCGGTCGGTGTAAATACTAGGCGTCCACTCGCTATACAGACCTTCTACCAACCTGAGGCGCAGCGTCAGGACATTCGCGGGATATTTCCTCATCATCTCGACATATTTCGCAAAGCGCGCAGCGGACACGTGCAGATAGAATTGCAGAGTGTCGTCATTCGTTTCATTTCGAAAATCAATTTCGGTCGTGTAGCTCAGCATGCCCCAGGCGTAGCAGTGCTCTGGTTTTGTCTCATCCTCACGCTTGTATATCCATAGCTTGAAGGATTTGATCTTTCGATCTGTCCCAAACATCGAATAGCGCGGGACACTGTCGGGATCTAAGAAATACCCAGGCCGCAGCTCCGCGCATATGTAATATCTTTCTTCGGTGGTTATTTCATGTTCTTCAGATATTTCCAGTGTGTTCGATATTCGCCCGGAGACGTTCTCCGTGTTGAATGTTATCTTATTCGTATTTACTGTGAGCTCCTCGCTTAACGTCATTTCCGTGGACGTAAACACCACGGACCAAGGCCACGGCACTTGACCGCTATCGAGCTGCTTGCCGTCGTCGTCGTGCTCTTGCAGAGACCATTTGTCGAGGGACGAGTATTCACTCTTCTGTCTAAGCGCCACCTTCCGATTTAGATGGAAATCCATAGCCCCCTCGCCCTCGTCCTGCGTTAGCGTTTTTAGCGGCTTGACAGCTTTGATTGCTCTCCGTCCGGCGCTGAAGGCTTAAGCCATTGTCGCCTGCCGGCCCGCGTGACCTGACGCATGGGCCGCGATGTCATCGTTGCAGTAGTCGTCCACCTTCAGGCGGCACCGCGCGTTGCCCCTTGGACTTGCCGAGCGTTTCAAGGGCTTCGGCCTTCGATGAGAACGCTTGGCCGGCGAGCGGCCCGCGATGGCACTGGTAGCCGCCTTGCTTGCGATTGTGGTGGCAGCCGAGATCGTCGAGGCCGCCACCGTGCGACAATGCGGGCGCCGGCAGCATGACGGCAACCAGGACGGCAATAGCACGATATGGTCCAAGGCGCATCGGCAGCCCTCCCTCAGGGGCGCAGCAGCATAGGCTGGATCGTCGCCGGACTGC
>VGVE01000251.1 GCA_016874135.1 Gammaproteobacteria bacterium
TGACGAATCCATAGTTGTGCTATATTTTCAGACCGTGATCGGTGAACGAGCATCATCCACCATTAGAGAAGCAGAACTGCGTATTCGCGACCTAGTCGCCGAAGCTGCAGCCTCGGGGGACTACGGTATGGTGACCTCTTTGGTCCGTGTTGCCAGCAGCCTTTCGGGACTGGCAGAGTTGGCAGAGGGAAGGGTGGCATCGGTCGGTGGCGCATCATTGTCGTCCGGCGAGGAATCGAAGCACCAGTCCCGAACCAGTCGAGCGTTAGCTGCTGCGCGTAAGAAGTCCCGCAAAGTGGATTACCCGCGCTTTGAGAGTTCTTGCGACCGCCTAGTAAAGATCGGGTGGTCAAAGAGAGAACGAACAGAGTATGTGCACAAGGTGCCGCTTGAGGGGGTGAATGCGGTGATCGACCGAGTACTAGGTTTGGGCAACGGTGGGCGCACTTTCACAATTGAGGATCTGCTGCCAGTGAAACTTGGTAGCGGCGGCGATGAATTGCCCGGATACCAAGTGTACATCTGTGTTGCGTGGCTTCGAGCGATAGGGGCACTTGAGCGCCATGGTCGCGCGGGCTACTCGATCCGTTCTGCCGATGTGAAAGCGACTGCTGACGAGGCGTGGAAAGTGCTGCAGATACTCCAGCAGAGTAAACATCAGAGGGCTTCTGATCGGGAGGCAGCATGACCGCAGCATGGCACTTCGTCAAACACCAGTCCGGGCAGCCGATCGTCAATCCGCTTGGCAGCGAGCATTTCGCGGACGCAGATGAGGACTGGAAACCGGGCGAAGTGCTCGTGCGTGAGTGTATTCAGAATTCACTTGATGCCCGTTATGACGAGGAAATCAGTGTCAACTTTCAGGTTCACGGGGCGTCGTCGATGTCCGCCGAGACGGCCGACTATTGGTTCTCTTCCTTGTGGCCGCATCTCCAGTCGGAGGACTGCAGACTCACGGGCGTTGAAGGTGCGCCGCGCTCCGGGGGGTTCGTTGTCGTCGAGGACTTCGGCACACGGGGGCTGGAAGGAGATATCCGCCAAGGCGGACTTTCCAAGTCGGACAACCGGTTCTTCAACTTCTTCCGGGCTGAGGGGCTTTCCGGCAATCCCATGAACGGCACCACGGGTGGCAGCTGGGGAGTCGGCAAGAGCGTTTTCAACCGGTGCAGCCGGATAAACACGTTTCTTGCGCTGACCGGACGTCGTACCGAGCGGGACATCGCGCTGATTGGGAAGTCACTGTTGTGCCACCATCGCATTGGTACTGAGCAGTTCCTGTTTCTTGGGCAGTTCGGAAGCAAGGACCCGTCCAACCAGTTCATGGTGCTTCCCGGAACAGCCGATGCCATCGTTGGTCGTTTCATACGAGACTTCGGGCTGACTCGTCCGATCGAGGGCGGAGCGGCAGAGCCCGGGCTGAGTGTCGTGATTCCCTACGCCGACCCGGACATCACGGCCGAGGGCATCGTCGAGATTGTCATCCGCGAGTACTTTCACCCGATCCTCGCCGGACGTCTGCGTGTTCGCATCCGCGGCATGATCGCTGGGAAAATGTCCATCGTTAACCTGGACAAGGAAAGCCTGCTCGAGGAGGCTGCTGGTCTCAAGCGTGCCGAGGTCACGCATGTCCTTGAGCTCGCTCGCTGGTCACTTGGGGACGGTCCGAACCAGGCCTATGTCCTCGATGAGCCTTCTTCCGGCGAACCACCCGCCTGGCACGATGCACTGCTTCGGCCCGAAGATCCTGCGTTTGGCGACCTCTGCCGGCGTTTCGACCGGGGGGAGCCCGTGGCGATCCGCGTTCCGCTCCGCGTGAAATCGAGTGGCAAGCAACCAGATCGCGCTGCGTTCATCGTTTATCTGCAGCGTGACCTGACCGGCTCTGGATACCGACCTGTCTTTGTGCGCGGATGCATCGTTGTTCCCAACGCCCGTCAGCGCGCCGTCCGCAACCAGAGTCTGTTCTCCTTGGTGACGATTGATGAGGGCTCGTTGGCCGTCATGCTCCGTGCGGCGGAGCCCCCGGCTCACACGCACTGGTCCCCTGATACCGCGAATTTTCGCGGGCGCTACGAGCATGGCAAGCAGACCATCGACTTCGTGGTCGGTGCTCCGAAGTACCTAGCTGACGCACTTTCCAATGCTCGCGCCGAGCGCGACCTCGATGTCTGGGCCGACTTCTTCCCATCGCCCGTTGCCGACGGCGACCGCGAGGCCGAAGGCAATCGGCGGAAGGGTAAGAAACCGTCATGGGGTCCGATTGAGCCACCAAAGCCACGACTCAAGCCCTTCAAGATCGATATGGTCGCAGGCGGTTTCACCGTAGCACGTGACAACATCGCCACTACACCGTTGCCCACCTCGCTGGAAGTTCTTGTTGCCTATGACACCAGCCGTGGCAATCCGTTCAAGAGATACCATCCGGCAGACTTCAAACTTCCGAAGCTCCACCGTGCCGCTCGCGCGATTGAGGAGGAAGACTGTTCCGACAACCGGCTTGTGTACAGGCCAACATCCGATGATTTCAAGCTCGAGGTCACCGGATTTGACGTCAACCGGGATCTCGTCGTGAAGGTTCGCACGATGGACACTGCGACAGGCGGTGAAGCATGA
>VGVE01000252.1 GCA_016874135.1 Gammaproteobacteria bacterium
GGAACTGATCACTACAACGTTGGCCACCGCATCACGCATCGCTGGCAATGCCCCGATTTCCACCCGTCAGGCGAAGAAGTCGATTTCGATGGCGAGCCAGACCGACATCGCGCTCGGGTATAAGTTTGAAATCGAAGCCTACAACCGCTTGGTCCCGACACAGGACCGGCTGGAGGGGGTGCGGGCGTTCAATGAGAAGCGGAAGCCCGACTTCAAAGGCATCTGAAAAACCGCTCTCCGTTACATGCAAAAAACACGCGAACCTTGCGGTTCGCGTGTTATCAGTTGTGCACAGCTCGGACCGGGCAGCCTTAGTTACCGCCTCCAAGCGTGTAACGAAGGCCCAGTTCGAAGGTGCGGCCCAGCGGGTCGCCGATGTACGGGTCGTAGCTCAGCTGGTGGCGAACTTCCGGCGGGTCTTCATCCAGGATGTTCACGATCGAGAACGAGACAGTGAGGTCCCACGGGGTGTTCCAGTTGAGATAGAAGTTGTGCGAGAAGAAGTCATCGATGTTCTTGCCGAAGGTAATCGGTACCAGATTGTTGGCCGCATCGCGCACTGAGGGTGTGGCGCGTTCGTCGGTCACGCCTTCCACGTACCGCACTTCGTAACGGGCGTTGAAGTCACCGAAGGCGTAGTTGACGTTACCCACCGCCCGCATCTTGGACACTGTGCCGGGCTGACGATCGAGATTACCAAGCCCTTCTGCGGCATAGCCGGTGAAGATGGTGACCCCGCCATAAATCAGCGTGTCGACGTCATACTTCTCGAACAGCGTTGCATCGACACCCACCGACAATTCGCCGCCGGCGACGTCGCCAAAGTCATACTTCAACGCCACATCAAAACCGGCGATCTCAATGGGTGAGCCATTGATCACGTTGACCTGGATGCGCTGCATCTGCAGTGCCGTTGTCACTCCCTGGGTGCACGTGTTGTTGTTGTCGAAGGTGACGTATTGGCGCAGCGGGTGGCCGCAGTTTGCGAACTGGGCACCTGTTCCTGTGCCATTACCGACAGCTGAGGAAATCGACTGGAAGGGAATACCAGTGATCTGGTCTTTGAAGTTATAGTTCCAGTAGTCGACAATGGCCTCGAAACCCTCGTACTGGAAGATCAGGCCGACGCTGTAGGTCTCCGCCTTTTCCGGCACGAGTGACGGATCACCAAAGTTGTCGATGGAACGATACTGTCCGCCGGTTGATGCCAATGGCTGCAAACCGGTTGCGCGCAGTGACTTGTTGACCGGGGTCGGACCACGGAAGGTAGTACCCCAAGAGCCCCGCAGTGCCAGCCAGTCGGTAGCCTGCCAGCGAGCGGAAAACTTCGGATCCACCGTGTTGCCGGTTTGACCGCCGTACTCTTCGTACCGCACCGCCGCCTGCACATCGATCGTTTCCCAGATCGGCAGAGCCAGTTCGACGAAGAGGGCATGCACATCGTCGCCCAGACGCTGCGGAATGAACTGTCCGAGGAAAATGAAGGGGCCGGTCTTGAGGCGGCAGGAGTTGTCGCCCGCTATCGGACAGGGTGTGACATTGGCATCGGTCAGCGGATTGGTGACGCGTGTTTCGTAATCGATCTTGCGAAACTGCGCTCCCGCCGCCCAACCGATGTTGCCGCCTGGCAGTTCAAATCCGCCGATCTCGCCGTCAATCACCGCATCGACCACCAGCAGCGACTGATCCTGGATCACGTCCCAACGTTCGATCATCCAGTTCTTGATATCTGCACCGTTGGCAAGAGCCGGATTGTGGCCTGGGTTGGTGAGACCCAGCGCCGGGTTGCGGGCGATGCCGTTGCCGAAGGGGTTATAAGGGATGCACGTGGAGCCGGGCAGGCCAAAGGGGATGCCATTACACTTGGGCCCCCCGAGTCCGTTCAGTGCGTCCTGCAACCGGGTGATCATGGTGTCCACTCCGGTCCGGTGGTGTTCCGAACGCGAGTACGTCACGCCAAGATCCCAACCGGTGCCTTCCAGCCAGCCGCTGTCGAAGGTGCCTTTAAGGGCGGCGCCAACACGCTTCATATCGAAGGAGTTGACGTTCAGCTGGCCGCCGCTACCACCGGTCAGTTCAGGAACGCCGCCCCAGCCCTGGGGGCGCCAGCCGACGAGCTGGATCTGGCGCGTTGCGCCGATCACTGCGGGCGCGAGTCCTGCCTGTTGCAGTGCCAGCAGAGCTCCGGGGTTGTTGCAGAATGCGGTTGCACAGTTCGGGTTGCTGTTGACCAGGAACTGGCCACCACCGGGTCCGAAAGGTCCTGAGGTCGGTGGATAACCCGGAGAGGTGCGGTAATCGGGCAGCTTGGTCTTCGCCATCAACCCTTCGACGTGGAATTCGACGTTTTCGGCGAGGTCCACATTGATCTCACCGTAAAACTGCTCCTGCTCGGTCTTTTCGACGATGTTGTCGAACGGAATGAAGGAGAAACGGCAGGTTGTTGGATCGCGGTAACCACCGAGGTCCGTACAGTTGGAATCGACCGTCGTACCGGCTAGACCAGCGCCGAGATGAGGTGCGCCGATCGGAGCTGTGCCTGTAGGCGCTGCTCGCGGTATAAAGGTCCCGGG
>VGVE01000253.1 GCA_016874135.1 Gammaproteobacteria bacterium
CCCTCCCATTCGCAGGAGGGTTTCCGCATGGCGCTCCGCCTGTTCGAGGCCACGCGGATTGAGTGGCGAATCGAGGCGGCCTTGCATGCGTTGCTCGGCATTCCAGTAGGTTTCGCCGTGGCGGATGATGTAGAGGTGCTTCATGGGGGATATTTTGGCGTCGCGGGAGCATACCATCGTCACGTTCGCAGACCCTGGGTGGAACCACGCTTGAACCCTGACCGCCATCAACTCTGATCATTTCCTGGACATCAACATGTACGACGACCTGTCCCGCCTGCGTATCGAAGCCTCCACCGTGGGTGACAAGCTGCTGGCAACCGCCGATCGGTGGCCAGAACGCCCCTGCCTCATATTTCCCGAGAGCCGCCACTCCTGGTCCAGCATGGTGAATGCTGCTTACACGCGCGCACGTTCCCTCCATGCACTGGGTGTTCGGCCGGGTGATCACGTCGGTGTGCTCATGCCGAACTGCATCGAGTACATGGAGCTGGTGTTCGGGTGCAGTTTGCTCGGAGCGGTGTCGGTGCTGATGAACGCACGCTACAAACCGCCGGAATTGGCCTATGTGGTCGAGAACGCCGACCTCAAGGTGATCATTACTACGGATCTCATCTCCGAGTACGCAAACTTCGGTCAGCTCCTGCACGATGCATTCCCGGAGCTCGGCCAAGCGCGTAGTCAAGCCTGTAGTACCGACCTCAACCTGAAAGCCGCTCCGCACCTTAAACACCTCGTTATGCTGGGCAACAGTACACCGCAGGGTTTCATCAGCGAGCAGGCGTTCACCCGAGGCTCGGAAGTACCTGCACCAATCGATGCCCTGCGTGCCGGTGTGAGGATCAGCGATCCCGCGATCATGATGTACACCTCAGGCACAACCGCAAACCCGAAAGGGTGCCTCTTGTCCCACGAGATTCTGGTGCGTAACGGCATCAACATGAACCGGCAACGCTATTTCATGACGGAAACCGATGTCTTCTGGGCGCCTCTGCCGATGTTCCACATGGCGGCGATCCTCCCGGCGATGGCCTGCCTCGACGCCGGAGCCGCGATGGCATCTTCGACACATTTCGATGCGGGCGCTTCACTGCGCCTGATGGAAGAAGAGAAGGTCACGATTGCTTTCCCTTCTTTTCCAACCATCACCAACGAGCTGATTACGCATCCGGACTTCAAAACCCGCGATCTCTCGCGCATCCGCCGCCTCAACAATGTGGCCCCGGTGGATATGCTCAAACGATTCCAGGACGCCTTTCCGCAGGCTGTACAAACCGGCGCCTACGGCATGACAGAAGTGGGGGGTGTCATCTCCTTCAACCATCCGTCAGAAACACTGGAACAGCGTCTCGACGCCTGTGGTACGCCGTTTCCCGGAGTTACCGTAAGAGTCGTGCACCCGGAGACACTCGAAGAGCTGCCCGTGGATGAGCGCGGCGAACTGTGGATCAAGGGTTACGCGGTCTTTGGCGGCTATTACAAGTCGCCGGAAAAAAATGCGGAGTCTTTTTACGACGGCTGGTTTCGCACCGGAGACCTCTGCAGCCTCGACAACCGTGGGGCGATCCGCTTCCACGGACGCATCAAAGACATGCTCAAGGTGGGTGGCGAAAACGTCGCGGCTCTGGAAATCGAATCGTTCCTGGCGCGGCATCCCGCGGTGAAGATGGCTCAGGTCATCGGCGTACCAGATCCGCGCCTGCAGGAAGTTGCGGTGGCGTTCGTCGAGTTGTTACCCGGTGAGACCGCGAGTGCCGAGGACATCATCGGCTTCTGCAAAGGACAACTGGCGAGTTTCAAGGTTCCGCGCGCGGTCTACTTTGTCACCGAGTGGCCCATGTCTAGCACCAAGGTGCAGAAGTTCCGGCTTCGGGAAATGATCAAGTCGGCCTGAATAGTCCGAACAAGGGGCTCAACCTGAAAGAGCCCCATCACTCTTCTGAAAAAAAATGTCGGGCTATTTGCCTCGCAAAGCCGCGAGGGCTGCCCCCATCTCGGCCAATACGGGCGCCACATGCGAATCCTTCTGCACAGCGGTGAAATACCCTTGCATACCCGCCGACATCAGGTCATCGCGCGCGAACACCGGCGCTGCAAAATTGGCGACGAAAAACAGGGCCGGCGCGAGCGCCGCATCAGCCAGCGTCAACCGCGTACCGATGGCATAGATACTAGTCGCCAGACCGGAATTGGCTCGGTACTGATCGATGGTCTCAAGCCCCTTCTTCAACTCCGCAAGTCGCGCATCAACAAACGCCTGGTCCCGCACTTTCTTGCTGGCATGTGCGGTGGTCTGGAACATGGGGCCACACACATAAAGGTCTGTTGCTCGCGCAATGAGCCGTGCCTGCGCGCGGGCCAGGAGATCATCCGGCCAGAGGGATGGCGAGGGGTAACGGTCCTCGAGGTAATCGCA
>VGVE01000254.1 GCA_016874135.1 Gammaproteobacteria bacterium
AAAACAGGCGATAGCGCGACGCATCCCGCGCAGCATGCGCTCGCCGTGTTCACCGAACTGGATGTGGGTCAGCCGGCCTTCATCCGAGTCCAGCGGCACGATGTTGAGGCCGCTGGCGCCTGGACTCGCAGGTGGTGAATTGAACCCGCGAAAGCGCCCGGCCATGCCATCCCGAAACTGGTCGAGAGCAATGTGCTGCCAGGGTTCCGGCAGGAGCTGTTGCAGCTTGTGAGCAAGCGTAGTTTTGCCGGCACTGGATGAGCCGTTCAACAGAATAAGTCGCGGGCGCACGTTGAAACCTGCGAATCCTCTCCCTCTTTGGCCGGATGGTATCTGCGGCGTGCTTCAACCACAATTCCCGCGATGTATGAGGTTCGTGAGCTAACTCTCTGACTGTACTGCTGGAAGAGGGAATAACGTTGACATCGTCCAGGTTGGCATCGACCGGCCGATCCCTGGTGTTGATCGGCGACGTGCGGGACCGGTGCCATGAGCTGTTGCCGGAGGAGCAGCTCGTTTTGGAGGGCCTGAGTGAGCGACGACGGGCGGAATTTTCAACTGCACGGGTTCTCGCCCATCAGGCGATGCAGCGAGCCGGGCTCCGGCAAGCGCCCGTGCTCCGCAATACTGACCGCTCGCCGCGCTGGCCCGATGGCCTTCAAGGCAGTCTGACCCACAGTCGCGGCCTCGCTGCTGCGGCGATCAGCACGACCCTCGCCGGTGTGGGCATCGATCTCGAACAACAGGGGCGTCTCGCGGAGGCTGCCGCAACACGGATTCTGACGGCGGGGGAATCCGCAGTTCTCGGGGACCTGGATGGTGATTTCCGCTGGTTAGCCACACTCGCCTTCAGTGCCAAGGAAGCAGTGTACAAATCGATCTATCCGGCAGTGGGGCTTTACATTGGCTATCGCGAAGTCACGATAGCCTTGCATCCGGAAACGGCTTCTTTCACTGCCCGTTACTTGGGTAACAATCCCGCCAACGCAGTGCTGGAAGCCGGTCGGGGAGAGTGGTGGTGCATCAGTGATGTAGTGCTCACCCGGTTTGAAATCGAACCCACCCCGCCCGCAACGGCACCGTCCTCAAGGTCAGAAGGAGAACTGGCGTGCAGGCAGCGCTAGGCATCATCGTGTTTGTCGCGGTGGCTTATCTGTTCTCATCCAACCGCAGCGCCGTGTCCTGGCGCACTGTCGGGGCTGGCCTTGTATTGCAGCTCATCCTCGCCTGGCTGCTGTTCAACGTGCAGGTGTTTGCCGACGGACTGCTTGCATTGAATGCCGTGGTGGCGGCCGTGGAGACCGCGTCACGTGAAGGCACCACCTTTGTGTTCGGATATCTTGGCGGGGCCAATCCACCCTGGGACGTCACCGATCCCGGAGGCATGTTCCTGTTTGCGTTCCGGGTATTGCCGCTGATCATCATCTTCAGCGTGCTGGTGGCGCTGCTCTGGTACTGGCGCATCCTGCCGTTCATCGTACGGCTCTTCGGCAAACTGCTGACCCGGCTGCTGGGTGTTGGTGGCGCCGTCGGCACCGGCGCTGCAGCGAGCGTGTTTCTTGGCATTGCCGAAGCGCCGCTAGTGATCCGGGCTTACCTGGAACGGATGAGCCGGTCGGAACTCTTCGTGGTCATGACCTGTGCGATGAGCACGGTAGCCGGTTCGATCATGGTGCTTTACGCAACGATCCTGCGGGATCACATCGATGGCGCGCTCGGACACATCATCACTGCCTCGGTGCTGAATGTGATCGGCGCGATTGTCATCGCGAGGACGCTGATGCCCCCGGACGAACAGCAACCCACCAGCGAGACCGGTGACAACCTGATCTATCGCGGCAACATGGATGCGATCACCCGCGGCACGATGGATGGCCTTAACCTCGCCGTTACCGTCGGGGCGATGGTGCTGGTGCTGGTTTCCCTGGTGGCACTGGTGAACTACATGCTCGGCAGTGTCGAAATCCTCGGTGCGCCCCTAAGTCTCGAACGTCTGACCGGGCCCTTGTTTGCGCCGATTGCCTGGCTCCTTGGAGTGCCGTGGAGTGAAGCCAGTGCTGCTGGCAGCCTGATCGCGAGCAAGCTGATCCTGAACGAGGTTGTGGCATATCTGCAGATGGTGGCACTGCCGTCCGGGACACTCAGCCCTGCAAGCCTCATGACCATGACCTACGTGCTGTGCGGCTTCACCAATTTTGGCAGCCTGGGAATTCTCATCGGTGGCCTCACCACGCTGGCGCCAAAGCGTCGCGAAGAAATTCTGCGAACCGCACCACTCACGTTACTGTCGGGCACGTTAACGGCGACGCTGACCGGTTCGATCGTCACACTCACCCGGCTGATCGCGTGAGCAGGGCATGAGTTGGCTA
>VGVE01000255.1 GCA_016874135.1 Gammaproteobacteria bacterium
GGATATGCACCGCTCTATACCGCCGATCCGCTCGACTCATCGAGACTGCAGTTTGCGTTGTCGGCGCTGCATGCGGTGGTGGAAAGCCATCGGCCTTTTCCGGCGCTGATCGTCGATCGAGGCTGGAATATGCTGAGTGCCAACTCCAACGCACTGATGCTGTTCCGGCGCTTCCTGCCGTCACTGGGGACGCAGGTTTCTGACAAACCCATCAACGCCATGCGCATGTGTATCGAGCCCGGGGAACTGCGCAGTGCCATTCGCAACTGGCCGCAGTTTGCAGTGACGCTGCTCAGCCAGCTCAAGAACGAACTGGCGGGGGGGACCACCCGACCCTGCAGGAACTCATTACCCTGATCGAATCAGATCCTGAGTACCGGAGCGTCGGACGGGATGCAGCGGAACTGATCGGCTCACCCGTAGCGACCTTCCGCCTCGTGCGCGGTGATATGGACGTCGAGCTCTTTACGCTGCTCAGCACGTTCAACACGGTGACTGACGCGAGCCTTGCGGAACTGCGGGTGGAAACGTTCTTCCCGGCGAACGAATCTTCCCGGGCATTGCTGCTTTCGCTGGACGCAGAAATCAGGTCCGTTTCCTGACCCCGATGTCGGGTCAGGCTTTCGGGATCAGCACAGATGCCGTACCAAACACGCGGGTTTCACCGGCGTCATTCACCACGGTGAGGTCGATTTCCACCGTTCCGGAGTTGTCGCTCGAATCTTCATCGATATCGGTGACCACACCTTTGATGTGATAACGCTGATCGACGATGACGGGTGCGCGAAAGACGGTGTCGATGAAGCTGACGGTCGCCGTCGGTGCCCAGCGGTGGATCATCGCCGCCAGAAATCCCTGACTCATGATGCCGGGTACCAGTGCGCCGGGAAGGCCTTCTTTTTTGGCCGCTTCATGGTCCGTGAAGCGCGGCCCCATCCAGTTCGCGGCCTGGCAGAAGCGCCGCACGTTCTCAATTCCGGTATCCGGATCAAACACCGGCAGTTCTTCGCCGAAACTCACATCGGCCAGTATCTGGATGCTCATGCTGCGGGCCTCTCGCGGATCACGATGCTGGTATCAGCGCTGGAAAGCAGCGTGTCGCCGTCATAGACGTCCATGCGGATAAGGGAAAACACCATGCGACCTGAGCGACCGCTTTTGGTGTAGATGTCGTGCACGTGGGTTCGGCCGGTAAGCGTAACTCCGGGTCGAATCGGTTTATGGACTGTAACGGCTTTACCCGCATCCATGCCGAGGCCGTTGAACCTCGGATAGCCATCCGGCATGCGCTTGTTCGGATGCAGGCTGCAGGTGAAGCCCGGTGCCGCCTGAAAGTCAGGATGGGCTGGATCGGTAAAACACGGCGCGGTCTCGCCACACGCGAATGCATAGTCGGCGAACTGTTCGGCGGTGAAGGTGAAGGTTTTCTCGTCGTAGACCTGATTCAGGAAGCGGGCTCTGGCATCACGGATGTCCGCTTCATCGATGTTATGTTCGCTGTCACTCTGGGTGATGTTGGCTTCGTGCTTCTGGCTCATGGTGCCTCGTTCGTGATCTTCAAATTCATGGCTTCAAAACGGCCGGAACGCAGCGCACTGACAAGCTCAGCTTCGTTGTGTATCGAAGCGTCGAAACGCGTGGCGCAACGACCGATGTGGCTGACGATATGGGCGTCGCTGCCGCCGATCCCTTTGTACCCCTGGGCGGTCGCCATCGTCTGCGCAATCTGGTCTTCGTTTTCACGGCTGCCGCCGTTGAAGATTTCGACGATGGTGACGCCGGCGGGAATACCGTAGGTCTCCATGTGTGCGGCCATGCCGACCCGCGGTCGTCCAGGATGGCAGGGGATGGCGATGGCGCCGTGTTCATCGGCAGCGCGGATCACATCAGCCAGCGGCAGACGGATGTTGGTGAAGTCGAATGCGCGGGTCAGTGCTTCGTTGACACCAAAAACCAGCACGTGGCCGTATTCGGTCTCGACCTCGCTTCCTTTGAGAATGATCAGGCCCGATTCCCGCGCCAAATCAGAATAGTCAGATTCAAAATCGAACTGCCGGTGTTCCGTCAGCACGAAACCGTCGATCGGCAGGTTGCGGGCCTTGATCCACTGCACATAGTTGTGGACTTTGGCGCGGCCATCATCGGATTTGATCGAATGGGCATGCAGATCAAGAATCATGCTGGCAGACGCTCCTTCAGCCGTACCCACTCCGCCGCGACCGCGGCCTTGAGCGTATCCAGATCACCTTCATTGCGAATGACCACATCAGCTGCAGCGATGCGCGCGTCGTTGGTGGTCTGGGATGCGATACGCTTGCGCACC
>VGVE01000256.1 GCA_016874135.1 Gammaproteobacteria bacterium
CTTTCGCAACTCTTCAATGTTGCTAACCACCTGCTGCACAGCCTTCTCATCGAAGTCGAGCGCCTGTGCCACGTTGTCGAAGATACCGATGTAATCAACAATCAATCCGTGGGTCTTCACCTGACTGAAGGTGCGGTTCGTGCGGCAGATGGCTTGAAGGAGGTTGTGATCCTTCATCGGCTTGTCGAGATACATCACCTGCAAGATCGGTGCGTCGAAGCCAGTGAGCAATTTGCTGGTGACAATCACAAACTTCAGCGGATCTGCTGGGTCGCGGAAACGGTCCAGCAACTTTTCTACAGCATCTTTGTCGCGGACGTGTTGCTTCCATTCTGGCGGGTCGGTCTGCGCGCCGCTCATCACAATGGCACTGGCCTCGGGACCGACCAACTCATCCATCACGTGTTTGTAGAGCACGCAGCATTCGCGGTCGAAGACCACGACCTCTGCCTTGAACCCATTCGGCTCCACTTTCTGCTGGAAATGCGTGACGATGTGTTGCACCACAGCCCGAACGCGATTCGGATTCTTCACGAGCACGGCCATCTTGGCCGCACGATTGGCAAGGTCATCGCGGTCCTGCTCGCTCAACTCTCCGGTGATTTGCTTGAACGCCTCGTCGATCGCCGCCTTGTCGATCTTAAGTTTCACCTCCGGAGCCTCGAAATGCAGCGGTAACGTGGCCTTGTCTCGGATGGATTCCTGGAATGAGTAGCGGTTCATGTAACCGTGAGGATCTTCGTCCGCACCGAAGGCCCAGAATGTATTCTTGTCCGCGCGGTTGATGGGCGTGCCAGTGAGACCGAAGAGAAACGCATTCGGCAATGCCTCGCGCATCTTGCGACCGAGATCGCCTTCCTGAGTGCGATGTGCCTCGTCCACCATCACGATGACGTTCGGGCGATCGTTCAACTTGCCGCCCGCCTCGCCGAATTTGTGAATCGTGGTGATGAGTACCTTGCGCACGTCCTGAGCGAGCAACGTCTGCAACTCCTGTCGGGTTGCGACGCCAACCATGTTCGGCACATCCGCCGCGTTGAACGTGGCGGTGATCTGTGTATCGAGATCAATGCGGTCCACCACAATGATGACCGTGGGATTGCCGAGCTTCGGGTGCAGCCGCAGCTTCTGCGCGGCGAAGACCATCAGCAACGATTTGCCGCTCCCCTGGAAATGCCAGATGAGACCCTTTTTCGGATACCCCTTCACCACGCGCTCGATGAGCTGGTTCGTCGTGAAGTACTGCTGGTAACGGCAGATGACCTTGATACGGCGATGCTTCTTGTCTGTGGCGAAGAGCGTGAAGTTTTGCAGGATGTCCAGCACCACGTCAGGTCGGAGTATGGATTCCACCGTTCGCCGCACGTCCGCCAGTGTTCCTTCCGGCTCATTCTCCTGAGTACGCCACGGTGCCCACATTTCAATCGGCATCCGAATTGAGCCGAAGCGGAACGCCTTCCCTTCGGTCGCAAAGGAAAACACGTTGGGCACAAACATCGTTGGCACTTGCCGCTCGTAGATGTCGTGGACCTGAACCGCGCCGTCGAACCACGTCACCGCACTGCGAGTCGGCGTCTTGGCCTCGCCGATAATCAGCGGCAGCCCATTGACCAGGAACACGATGTCAAATCGTTTCTCGACCCCACCGGCTCGAAAGGTCCATTGGTTTGTGACGACGCAGTGATTTTGCGACAGGTTCGACGAATTCATCAGCCGCACGGTGACATGTTCGCCGTTGGGGCCAAACGGCATTGTTTTTTCGCCCCGCAACCAGGCCATAAAGTTTTCATTTGCCCGAACCAGACCATCGCCGTGAACGGACAACAGGATCGCTCGCAGGGCGTAGATCACCTCGTCCGCCCGGTCCGGCTGCGCCGCGATCTCCGGGTTCAGGGCGATGAGCGCCTCCCGCACCCACGTCTCCACCATCACCTCGCCCGGCTGACGCGGCACCTTCAGCGGCTCGACAAAGGTCCACTTCGCGGGCTTGAACTCCTCGCCCAACGAACCGCCCCAGCCCGCCGGCGGGTCTTCCCGCAGCACCGATGAACCCGCGCCGCTCCCGAGCGAGGTCGCGGCATCGAGGATCATCTGCTCGACGGTGTTGGATTCGGTGAAGCTCATGAGAAGACAATGTTCGCAAATTGCTGTAGTAGATTGCGATGGATCACTGCATGTGTCCGCGCTGTCCGATGTGTCACACAGATTTTATGGATTTTATCCACCGCCGTTTCTTGCTCGCCAATTGACGGAATCGGAACATCGAGCTGTTTTAAGCTGCCTG
>VGVE01000257.1 GCA_016874135.1 Gammaproteobacteria bacterium
TGCTGCGGCAGAATCCAGTGGTGTATTGGTCGAACGATGCAGTGCGGAGCTGTATGGCCCGGTGGAAAGATGTGCGGAACTTCTGGTGCGTGAAGTCGATCGGCTTCAGCAGCGCAGCAATAGGCCGTGGGTATTGATTGCGGGTGGTGAACCGGACGTGATCGTGCGCGGCAACGGCCGTGGTGGCAGGAACCAGCACCTCGCGCTGTTACTCGCTGAACCGCTGGCGAAGCGGCCGGGTGTCATGGCACTTGTGGCGGGAACCGATGGTACTGATGGGCCCACCGATGCTGCTGGTGCGTTCGTGGATGCCGAGACTGTGAAACGAGGCAACGGACTCCGGATGCAGGCGGCGCAATTCCTTCAGCAGTCTGATTCTTATGCATACTTCAGTGCTATTGGAGATCTGTTGATCACCGGTCCTACCGATACCAACGTTGCAGATCTCGTCGTGTTGTCCGGGAACGGGCGCGCACAGTCCTGAGAGCACGCTCGTAACCAACAGGATCGCGCTCGGGGCTGCTCGGCCTCCGTATGAAGGTCCAGGTGCGAAGGGGCCAGTGGACTCACCGATACAGCCGCACAGAGAATTTCGCGGAGTGTTCGGCGAAGGCCGGCGGAATTGTTCGCGGCTTATAAAAGATCGATGATGCGGCTGTACTTCAGGATGAGTTCGCGCTGTTTGCTGAACGGGGACCGCAGATACTCGTCATCGATCTCGTTGTAGACGAGATAAAGGCCCGCATTCGCGGATTGTAACCACGCAAATCGAATGTTGAATGCGACGGAGTCTGTACGGTCATCGGTCTGCAACAGCATTTGCAGTTGCATGCGTGGGGTAAAGGAATACGACAAACGCAACTGGGCGACATTCACGGTGAAATCGCCGTTGGTCACCGGTAGATCGATGTTGTTGTAGATCCAGTTCAGCTCGGTTGAGAACTTCTCTCCGAGACGGTACATGACACCAGTATTCGCATTGACCCGGTCGCCGCCGAAGAAACCACCGATCTTGCTCTCGACGCTGAAGCTCAAGGGTTTGCCTTCGTCGGTCTTGAATACGAGCTGTGCTTCGCGGTGATCGTATTCGCCAACCGGCACAAACGTCCCACGGTTGATCTCGAACGGTCGCTTCACGCCTTCGTGGGTGAAGTTGATGCCGGTGTGCACCTCGATGCCGTTCTTCCACTCCCAATGGTTGTCGACGTGGGTGAAGCCGGTTTCCCAGAAACCGGTATCGTCCCAGAAACCGAGGAATGCGACATGGGGCCGAAGCTCGTAAAAACCCATGAAATTCTCCGGGCGGATGCGCCGGAATACCACGAAGTCAGCTTTTTCATAGTTTCGTCGGCGCAGGAATCCCACTTCCGGATTGAAGTTCTCCCCGACCTTCGTATAACCGATGGCGTTGCTCCAGGCAGGCGTGTTGTAGTTGGCGCGTATACGATACGCCGTGTCCCGCCCGCGCCGATTCGGCGTTTCGGTTTTGGCGACGTACGACTCGATCAGCGTGGATTGGCCAATGCCGAGACGGCCGTCGATGGCGTAGGTGCGGTTGTAGTCGGTGTCTTCATTCCCGGTGAGGGTGCCATCACCTTCACGGGCCACGTAGAGCATGCCGATACTCGAGCGATTGGCGAGTTCCTGATTGACCCTGATTACGCTGTAGTCGTTTTCTGGCGCGAGTGTGCCCAGCTTTTCGCTGCGTATCTGCAGCGCACCGACGTTCGTCGAGTCACCGATCTTGCCGGAGAGCCGTGCGCCGCCGAGGATGGGCAACGACGCACCGGTAGGGCTGATGCCAATCCGGCGGGTGAAAAACAGCTCGACTTCCTGCGGTGAGCCGACAGTAAACTGGCCGGCGTTTTCCAGGAAGAACGGTCGCTTCTCAGGGAAGAAAAGACTGAAGCGGTCGAGATTTACCTGCAGCTCATCCGCTTCGACCTGGGCGAAGTCCGTGTTCCAGGTCGCGTCGAGGGTGAGGCTCGAGGTCAGCGAGTACTTGAGATCAGCACCGAATGCTTCGTCGAAGTGGGTTCCCGACGGTTGTCTTCCGCCGCGGCTGAACTTGCCGAGGGTATAAGGCGTGACCTTGAGGTTGCGTTGAGCGGGTAACTCCAGCCCAGTCAGTGTGCCCGCTTCTGAAACCCGGGTGAGGGAGAACTGCAGCGGCACGGGCGACCAGTAGGAAACTTCGTTGTTGCGGCGGATGTTGCGCTGGAAGTTCAGTCCCCACAGCGGTTTTTTGCCG
>VGVE01000258.1 GCA_016874135.1 Gammaproteobacteria bacterium
CACGTTCAGGTCAAAGCCCCCCTTTCCGCGCACGCCATCGTGGCAGTCGAGGCAGTGGGTGTGGAGGCTCGATGCGAGCGCAGGCGGTGTGGGTTGGGAGTCCGCGGGACTCGCGTTCGCTGGCAGAGCATGCAGCGATAGCGAGGCCAGCGCCGTGTTCGTTACACACGCCGCAGGCACGGGCAGTACCGTGACCCCAGCCACGCCGAGAGCCACAACACATCCAGCTGTGCGCAACACCATCACGCACAGACGATACCCCGCAACGATCAAGGCCCGAGCCCCACCTGGACTCTACATCCGCACCACGAGCTGCAGCACGCTGGGGAGGTTCGAGTGCTCGACACCTGACTTCAACATGGCGAGGAACTGCGGCTCGAAACGAAACACGCCACAGCGTGATGCTGGCAAGCCCCAGGGGGCGGGTTTGCCCTCGTACAGACGATCCTGTGCCCACGAAACGTAGTGCCGCCACGCTATCGACCGCTCAAGGGCGGCTGCTTCCAGCGCCATGCGTAGATCAAGATGCTGCCGCAACGCATAGTCGAGCGTCAGAGCGAACATGCGGGTGCGGTAGGCAAAGTGGTGCTTGAAGTCGAATCGGCGGATTCGGCTGGCCTCGTCACGAAACTCCAGGTAGAGCTCTATGGCCCGAAGCAACCCGTGCTGTTGGGCGCCGTGCGGGATGGTGTGGGCCGCAAGGTCCCCGAGCGCTTCGTTTGTCCCAAACAACTGGACCCGAAGTTCGCCACTGCCCTCGAGCATGGCCATGACTTCCGTCAGACCCCATCGAAGCCGACCCGAAGATGCATCGCGGACCATGGTGAGGCTGGCCCATTCTTGACCGCGCTGCTGAAATGCCCAGTGCAACGCACGAAGCACCTTTTCGCCATCGCGAATCGATCGGCGAGGCGTGATGGGGAAGATCACTCCATACACCCAACCCCGATCAGGTCGGCCACCGAGATAGCTCAGCAGAAACTGCTGCCGGAACCACCAACGCCCCTCATCGAAGAGGTAGAACGGAAACCAGATCGGCGAGAGCACGATCAACACAGGAACCACGAGCACACCCACAACCCGACTCCAAATCCGCCCTGCTCGGGTTCGAAGCCAGGGATCTTCATCGATTGAGTGGCAAAGTGATGGGTCGATCGAGTCCGAGGCCATCGGATGGTGATCTGGTATCCCGCTCGCGCTCGACGCGCCGGCCGCGGACGACGGCATCCAATGCTCACTTGCATCGAGGTCTGATGAAACATCAATCAGTTCGCAGGAACTGCACTGCTCAGAGCCCGTAGCACATTGATTTGCTTCCGCGGCCCTGACAAACAACTCTAGTTCTGAGTCATCGTCAACCCGCTGAAGGATCGGGTCGCTGTTGCGGGGGGCGTGGATTGCTGTCGGACACCCCCAGTCTCGCCACGTTGTCAGATTGGGTCAATGATTTTTCTCAGATACGGCTGATGTCGCCTACCCAAAAACCTCAGCCGATGCGGCGGCGTACCAAAGGTTTGGGTCCATCGACGGCTAACGCGGCTCGACCGAGTACACTTCGGTTCATGGTTAACGTTGCAGCGGGGGGTGCCGAGAAAACCCCATCCTTCCTCGAGCGTCACCGAACGCGCATCATGATCGCCCAAGGGCTGTTGGTGCCGCTCGGGCTCGCGGGAATCGTGTGGGTAGCGGTGCACCACGGCGATTCAATCTCACCAAGGGGAAGCGTCGGCTACCTCGCCGCAGCGCTCTGCACCCTTCAGCTTTCGCTGCTGGTCTTTGCACGAAGGCTGCACACGAGCCTTGCGACGATGGGAATTGGGCTGCCCGTCGGTGCAACGATGCGGATCGCGCTACAGAGCCTGTTGTACTTCTTTCTCTTCCCGCTCTCGACCGGCGCTGAGCTGAGCCGTTGGGCGAAGATCAAGGCGGCGTCCCCGAGATCCTCGAACCTGGCGGTACTGACCGCCGTGAGTTTCGACCGGTTCATGCCCGCCGTCGCCTGTGGCGCCATCTCGCTCGCGAGCCTTCCGTTCGTCACGTTGCGGGGGTTGGGCGCTTCGAACGCGGCCTCCCTACCGGCGCATCCGGTGATCGCCGTGACAGTGCTGCTCGCCGCCGGTGCCGGCGCGGCCGCGGTCGCCATTCGGCGCGGGTGGTTC
>VGVE01000259.1 GCA_016874135.1 Gammaproteobacteria bacterium
ATCCTAACCCGAATAGGTCGGGAGTGAACAGGCCGAAGGTATAGCCGGCGCCGCCAAGAATTCGCAGCGCGACCTCGCCGATAGACACCCCGAACTGCATGCGCTCATGGGCGTAGGCCACGTTGAGGAAATTCACCCCGTTCTTGAACCCTTCGGAGTCGCCGCCGGTGATCATGTTCTCGTTCGGAGCCCCGAATAGCCCCGATCGGCGCTTCCCGGGGTTTCAACCAGTGCCAGCAGCTGGATGTAACCGGCTTCGTCGGCAAACGTGCACCAGTACTTGTTGCCCGTCATCCCCCATTTATTGCCATAAAGTACGGCGCGGCAACTCAGTGCAGCTGGGCCGGAACCGACATTCGGTTCGGAGAGTGATACTGCGGCGAGATAATCACCAGGTGCTGCCCTGCACCGGATCGAGAACATCGGCCACCGGCAGCAATTCCCTGCGGGTGAACTCGCGGGCGGGGTCAAAGGAATTGAATTGAGGGTTCAAACCTTTCCGGCACCCGGCGCGTCGAAGGTTTCAGAAGCGAACAGAATCAACCGGCTGAGACCGGCCGAGACTGGCAGGCAGCAGGCAGGTAACGGGTAGCAGGTAATAGGTAGACCGATGAGATGGGGCGGATGAGCGCAGCCCGGGGGGAGGTGGAAGCAGTGACCGGTCAGGTGCTGGACTTCGAGTCCGGCCTGGTCGAGCGCGCGCGCCGCGGCGAGGTGGCGGCGTTTGAGCGCCTGTATCGGCAGCACGCGAGCCGGATAAACGGGCTTTGCCTGCGGATGACGCGGGATCCGGATCTGGCGGAAGACTGTGTGCAGGACACGTTCATCCGCGCTTGGAAGGCACTGCCCAAATTTGAGTCCCGGTCGGCCTTTGGCACCTGGTTGCACCGGATCGCGGTCAACGTGGTGCTGGAGAAACGGCGGGCACCGACGGAGCGGGAAATGCCCGTGGAAGACACGGCGGAATTCGCCGAACCACTGGTGTTCGATTCACCGCTCGAAAGTGCAGAGTTGGAAGCGGTGGTGGCATCACTGCCGGCCGGCGCCCGGGATGTACTGGTGCTCTGCGGGATCTACGGTTACGACCATGCGGAAGCGGCGGTGATGCTCGGCGTGGCGGAAGGCACCTGCAAGGCGCAGTTGCACCGCGCAAGACATCTGGTCCGTGAGCGGCTTGAGAAGGGTTATCGATGAACAGGAATACACCGGAAGAACAGAGAGAAAAAGTGCGACAGCGCGAACTCGGGATACTTCCCGAAGAAGTGCCCCTGCGCTCGGATCTGTGGCCTTCGATTGCTGCCGCCATCGAGGCGGACAAGCGTGCCAACGATCTACCTGTACGGCGGCGCCCTTGGGTCGCGCCGGCGGCGATTGCGGCGGCGATGAGTTTTATTGCGCTCGGCTTTTTCCTCGGGCGAGCGCCGGTTGAGCCGGCAATGGACGTGGTTGTTGTCGATGAGCGCGGCGCCCGGGATTTCATCGCGGTATCGATGGGCCCGGACTATCCGGCGCTTCGTGAACAGCTGTGGAAGAGCGCAGTTCCGGCACTCGAACAGCTGACTCCTGAAGAACGGTCGAGTGTCGAAAAAAGTCTCAACGACATTCGTGTTGCCGTCAAAGAGCTGGAATCGGCACTTGGTGCCGACCCGACCAATGCCCTGTTGCAGGGGCTGCTGGTGCAGTCTGCACAGGAAGAAATGCGTGTCCTGACCACCCTTGAACGCCTGGCGGTACCAGGCGGGGAGATGACCCTGTGAACCGATTTGTTGTGAGCCTCATTGCTGTGCTGGTCACCCAGACGGTGCAGGCGGATGAAGAAGTCCATCGCACCGTTTCTGCCAAACCCGACGGCGATGTGCGTATCAGCAACGTCTCCGGCGAAATCCATGTACGGGGCTGGGATCGGGATGAAGTGGATGTGAAGGCGGACCTGGGTGATGGTGTCAAACGTCTCGATGTCATCGAACGCGGCAATGGTATCGACATCAAGGTGGTGTTGCCCAAAGGTTCCGTCCGCAATGGCTGGGCTGACCTGGACATCAGGATTCCGGAGCGCAGCCGCGTCGAGATCTCGGCGGTGAGTGCAGACGTTTCCCTCGATGATCATCAGGGTGATGCCCGTATCAAGGTGGTGAGTGGGGATGTGTCCGCCCGCGC
>VGVE01000260.1 GCA_016874135.1 Gammaproteobacteria bacterium
TTCGCGGTAGACCGTGCCCTGATCACCGAAGGCCCACCGCTCGTTGGCCTTTCCGTCGCCACCGTACTCAATCATCTCAGGGTGGAACTCGACATTCAGTTCCTTGCACATCCGGGAGACCGTCGCAGCTGGATTCTGAATCAGGTTTTCGTAGTGGACGACACTGCACGCATCCTTCATGGCGGTCCGGATTGCGCCGGGCGCGGTAAGCAGATCATGCACGAAGTCGATGCGCAGAGAGTAGAGGTTGCTGAAGAATGGCTGCTTTACCCATGTGTCCAGAATCGAGGACAGCACACCGAGCGGGTTGCGAATCAGAACGACGAATCTGGCATCCGGAAACGTGCGGCGAAGTTCGTCGACGATGAAATAGTACCGCGGCGATTTGTCAAGAAACACAGATTTTCCAGACACTTGCAGAGCTTGATCGTACAGGTAGGGAAGCATCCGGCGGGCGCCTTCGAAGTACGCTTCCTCCCCCTGGGGAAGGTGGGACAGAAAGTCGGAAGTTGCCTCCAGAGCGAGATTGTGACTGTAATTTGCCGAGACACCCTGCGGGCGCAGACCAAACAACGGATGCAACGCAATCCAGGGTTCGGACAATGTGTGTATATCCGGGTGTGCACCGAGAATTTTTTGCAGCAGCGTTGAGCCTGTGCGGGGTTGGGACACTAAGAATATGAGGTTCTTGCCAGTATTCATTGGAGTTTTGGGCGGGCTCCAGCTTGGGAGGACTTCTGCTCGACGGGGAAGTGCGTTTCGCAGGTAGGCACGCGCGAAACACAATGAGAGGTAGGTACACCGGGCTCATCGAGTTCCTTCTCGACCACCGATGTCTTCGTAAGGATAGCACCGGTCGTTCCCGGCGGGAATAGGAAATTGCAACTTCGGTCTAGAATTTTGCATCATAGAGTGTGACGGCAAGAGGGGAGTAGATCGCCCCACCGCGAGGCCCGTCAATACGGCCGGCCCACACGGGCTAGCCCGGGCGCGCGGCGTGAGTCGAAACGGCCACGGATCAAGACCTTTTGCGCGAGCATCCGGAACTTCCGGGCACTGGCGCGAAAGGTTTTTCGCTTTTTGAAAGGACATGCACAATGAATCGAATGAAGACCTACCTGCTGCTAGCCGCCTTGACCAGCCTGCTGGTCGTGGCCGGACAGGCGATGGGCGGCAAGGGTGGGATGATGATCGCAATGGCCATGGCGGTAATCATGAATGTAGGCTCCTTCTGGTTCTCCGACAAGATTGTGCTGTCGATGCACGGCGCCAGGGAGATCAACCGGGCCGACGCCCCGGAGATTTTTTCGATGGTGGAACGTCTCGTCCAAAAGGCGGGAATTCCCATGCCAAAGCTGTATGTAATTCCGGAAGACTCGCCGAACGCTTTTGCTACTGGGCGCAGCCCGGCCAAGGGAGCGGTGGCGATGACCGAAGGGATTCTGCAGGCGCTGAGTATAGACGAGTTGGAAGGTGTAATCGCGCATGAACTGGCGCACATCGCCCACCGCGATACGTTGATCATGACCGTCTCGGCCACCATCGCCGGTGCATTGAGTTCTCTTGGAAACATGGCGATGTGGGGTGCGATGCTAGGAGGGCGTTCGCATGACGATGAGGATGGGCCCAGCCCGGTTGGCATGATCGTCAGCGCCATTGTGGCGCCGATTGCGGCGACCATGATTCAGATGGCCATCAGCCGGTCGCGCGAATATATGGCGGACGAAGCCGCGGCGCGTTATTCGGGTAAGCCGTTCGCCCTGGCCAGTGCGCTGCGGAAGATCGAGTCCTGGTCAAAGCAGATCCCGATGCACTCCGGCAGCCCGGCGACGGCTCATTTGTACATTTCGAATCCGTTCTCGGGCGGCCTCGCTTCCCTGTTCTCCACGCATCCCCCGACCGCTGAAAGGGTGGCTCGCCTGGAGGCCATGGGCCGCCGCGCGTGACACTTTTCCCATTCGCCGAGTACTGGACATTCTACACCGCGTTCACCGCGGCGGTTCTACTCCTGCTTGCAGCGGATCTTGGCATCTTCCATCGGAAGGCTCATGCGGTCTCTTTCAAGGAAGCGCTGCTGTGGGTCTGCTTCTGGGTAGCGCTGGCGCTGGCCTTTTGTTTTGGCCTGTTCCAGTACAGCCTGGACAA
>VGVE01000261.1 GCA_016874135.1 Gammaproteobacteria bacterium
ACCCTCCTCACCGGTCGGTGTTGCAGCGAGTGCTGCAATGATCCCTGCGACATAGTGCGCCGCTGAAGATGACAGGAACCAGATTCCCATCATGAGCCCCACGACTCTTGGCACCGATAACCGCGTGACCATCGAGAGACCTACCGGAGACAGGCAAAGCTCGCCTGTGGTGTGCAGAAAATACGCGAGTACGAGCCAGAGCAACGCCACACTGCCGTTCTGATCGGCGCTCTGGATCCCCAACACGAGCGCGAGAAACCCGAGACCTACCTGCACCAGCGCCAGTGCAAATTTCATGGGTGTGGAAGGTTCCGCACCACGGCCGGCGAGCCACAACCACCCACGGGCGAACAGCGGCGCGAGCAGAATGATGAAGGCGGGATTCAGCGACTGCAGTTGGCTCGCCGCAACCATCCACGTTCCCACTTCCCGGTCAACGACGCGATCTGCAAAGAGGTTCATCGAGCTGCCGGCCTGTTCAAACAAAGCCCAGAACAGCACCGAAACCGCGATGAGAAAAAGCAGGACCAGCATGCGGCTACGTTCGACTAGCGTGCATTGCGCCAGGCTGAACCACACCATGCCACCCACTGCGAGCAGCGAACCCATACCGAGCAGGCCACCAACTACGGGCGGGTTCTGCATCAACCACCAGGCGCAAGCGACACCCGCGAAGGTGCCGATGAAAATCAGGTGATTGACACTTAAGCCGGCGAAGACCGGCCGCTGCAGTTCTGCGCCCCTCGGGACTTCACCCGCCCCTTCGAGAAGATGTTTGCCACGTATGAAGGTGATGAGACCTGCCAACATACCGATACCGGCGAGGCCGAAGCCGTAACGCCAACCCCAGGTTTCACCGAGCCAGCCACACGCCAGCGCCGACACCATCGCTCCGACGTTGATCCCCATGTAGAAAAGCGTGAAGCCGCCGTCCCGCCGTGGATCATCCTGCGTATAGAGATCACCCACGATGCTTGAGATGTTGGGCTTGAGAAAGCCGACACCCACGCTGATGAACCCGAGCGACAGGTAAAAAATGTTGAGTGCGACTGCATCGCGTAACACCACTCCGTCCACGAGGCGCGCCGGTTCGCCTTCGAAGGCCATACCCAGGTGCCCAAGAACCAACAGTACACCACCCAGGATCACCGCCCGCCGAAAGCCAAGCCAGCGATCCGCGATCAACCCACCGATCACTGGTGTGAGATATACCAATGAGCCGTAGGTTGCATAAAGCCCGGTTGCCATACGGTCGTCGAAGAGCCAGTGTTTCGTGAGATAGAAGACGAGCAGTGCACGCATGCCGTAAAAGCTGAAACGCTCCCACATCTCTGCAAAGAAGAGGACTTTCAGTCCCGGAGGCTGCCGCAGCCGGTCATGCGCGCGATCATCTGTCATGAGCTCGCCTTTTGTCGCTCTTGTTCTCTGGCCTGAGCCTGCTCGAAGGGAATGTTGCCGCCCGTGAGTATGAGGCCATTCCGGCCCTTGAGGCCCGCCTGCTTCACCGCGGCAAACGCCACCGCAGACGACGTTTCCAGCGGCAAGGCGAGAGCGCGCATGAGTTCCGTCTGGGCACTCAGGATCTCCTCCTCACTGATCAGAAGGACGTTGAGGCCGTGGTTCAGGCAGATGGCGAATTTGAGTTCACCTAGGCTCGTTCGCAATCCGTCGGCGATGCTGACGGGAGGCATCTGCGGCTGCCGGACTCCGCTTCGCATGGCTTCCGCCGCATCACCCGCAAGCTCAGATTCAGCGCCTGATACGCCGATACCGAGAGGCGTTGCCGCAAGCAATGTTCCGGAGATCAGCCCACTGCCACCCACCGGCGCAACGATGGTGTCGAGCGACGGCACCTGCTCGATCAGCTCCAGCGCCGCTGTACCCTGGCCGGCGATGCTCCGGGCATCATCATAGGGCGGGATGACGTGCGCTCCGGTTGTTGCAACCACATCAGCAAGTGCAGCTTCTCGCGCCGCGAGCGTCGGACCGCATTCAATCAAACGGGCCCCCTGCCGCACGATGGCATCGTGTTTCAACGGCGAGGCATCCCGAGGGACCACCACGTACGCAGGCACGCCGCGCAGTGTGGCCGCCCAGGCAAGCGCAGCGCCGTAATTTCCCGATGAGTGCGTGGCAAC
>VGVE01000262.1 GCA_016874135.1 Gammaproteobacteria bacterium
CGCGAGGGCGAGATTCTGGATTCTCAACTGTGCTCTGTCACCGCTCGGTGAAGTGGATTTTGAAGGGATGCTAGAACTTCTCGGGCCGGAGCACGCGGACATCCGACTCGAAGGCGATCATGCCGAACCGCGGAAAACACTCGTTGGCGAGGCGCTCGAGAAGTATCTGCGCTGCATCCGGCTGCAGAATCACTTCGATCTGGATGTTGGCATATTCCGGAATGTCAGCCGGCCTCTTGCCGCCAATACCGGAGCCCTCTACCTGGAAAAGCGTCCAACCATGCGCACCAGACCGGTCAAGCAGCCGGGTCACGGTGTCGCGGGCATGGGCTTCGCAGATGATGGTGACCAGTTTGAGTGGGTGTGTGTTCATGGGTGCCTCTGCGCTTCAGCCGGCGGTATACAGGGCGAACTCGTAACAGATCGGGATGCCGAGAGCGATATTGAAGGGAAAGGTGATGGCGAGGGAAGACGTGAGGTAAAGCGTCGGATTCGCGTCCGGCAGTGAGGTCCGAATCGCGGCCGGCGCGGCGATATAGCTCGCACTGGCGGCGAGCACCGCGAGCAGTGTGGTACCACCGACACCCAGTCCTGACCAGCTGCCTACCAGCGCACCCAGAAAACCGTGAATGACCGGCATGACGATGCCGAAAGCGACAAGGAAGGGCCCAACACGCCTCAGGTCTTCCATGCGCCGACCAGCCACCGTGCCCATGTCGAGCAGAAATAGCGCCAGAACGCCCTGGAACAGCGTGACGAAAAACGGCTCGACCTTGGTCATGCCCGCGTTGCCGGATAATGCGCCGACAACCAGTGAGCCCACGAGCAGTACGATACTGCGGCCGAACAGCGCTTCGTGCGCTGCGGACTTCATCGAGGAGGATGGATCGTTCTCATTCCGTTGACTCGCCATCTTGCCGAGGATCACGCCGACCAGGATTGCAGGAGACTCCATGACCGCGAGGAACGCCGCGGCATACTCCTCGAAAGATTCGCCGATGGCCGTGAGGTAGTTCGTGGCTGCAATGAATGTCACCGCGCTGACCGAACCATAGTGGGCTGCGATGGCCGCGGCATCCACGCCCGACAGGCGGCCTGCATAGCGGAGGATTGGCCAGGTCCACAATGGAATCAGTGCGCCGAGCAACATGGATGCAAGGGTGGGCAGCCACACCGCTTCGAGGCCTGCTGCGGAGATGGCGACACCGCCTTTGAATCCGATGGCGACCAGAAGGTAGATCGTAAGGGCCGTGTAGAGGGGTTCAGGGAACTTCAGGTCACTCTTGACGACCGATGCGAGAAAACCCAGTGCAAAAAAGAGCACCGCGGGCGAAAGCAGGTTGGCGGTTATCGCATCGACGGGGTTCATGTCAGTTCACGCTGGAAACAAGTGACGCGGGTTTGAAGGCATAACCAAATAGCGTCACCGGGTCTTCACTATTGCAGATGCATGTAGCAGGGAAAAGCCTGAACAACCGAAGGAAGGCATGGTCGTATGAAAGCAGTAGCTGATCAGTCCTTGAGCAGCTCGAGCATCAACGCGCCTTCGATCTCTGCCAACACTGATGCAGCCTGGCCCTTCTGGCCCGCACGCAGGCGGTCGCTGATCCAGGATTCCCACCGCTCGAGAATGTGCTTCACGGTCGAGCGATACGGTTCCTGGCCGCGAATCGCGAGACCGATGATTTCGAACCAGAGTCGAAGTACCGCCTTCTGGTCGCGGTGTCTGGCGGATTGGACCATCACCTCAACGATGGTCGCGGCGGCAACCGGGCGTTGGGGAAGCAGTGCGTCGAGCCCGGCGGACATGTTGTCGGCGAGCACCATCAGGGCGCTGGCGATGAGGTTGTCCTTAGTTTCGAAGTAGTACATCAACATGCGGTCGCTGATGCCCGCACTCTCGGCGAGTGCGCGGATACCGCTGTTGGCAAAACCTTCACGTACGAGGTGTCCCGCTACTGCGAGAACGATCTCATCACGCTTCTGGCCGGTTTCGGAATGATCCCTGGTCACACGATCCCTCTCCTCTGCTGGTGTGCTGCGGATGTCTCGTCGGACACCCGGAATCGAACCGGTGTTGACGATGGTTTGTGTGTAGCATAT
>VGVE01000263.1 GCA_016874135.1 Gammaproteobacteria bacterium
CCTTGAATTTCGCACTGTGGTTCCGTCTCGGTCTTCTCATCTCTGCTCCTCCGGACTTGCATCCATTGTTGAGCAGCAATTCCACTCATGCGACTGTCCGATTTAGCGCAGCCACCTCTGACCTCACTTTTCTCCCAGCTTCGACTCCGCCGCTGACCGGGGTACTGTTCCCAGCACATCGCCAAAGCTTCTTCTGAGTTCCCGCTTGAGCCAATCCAGCATCATCTCCACCGGGATCTCTGGTCCGTCGATCATGCGCGCGGTGGCGAGGCCTTCGAGGATGAGGCCCGCGAGGTAATTGGCGCGCGTGAAGGACTCGGACAGCGCAAGGTCGGGAAAGATCTCTCTCGTCGCGTCGAGCATGCACGCATCAAACTCCTTCAATGCTGGCAACAGCACCCCGGCCAGCTGTGAGTCGGTGCGGGACGCCATCTTCAGTTCCTGGAAAACGATGAAGTTCGGTGTGTTGAGCTGGCGCCAAAGGGTGTCGATGCCTTCTTCGACGCGGGAGTACTCCGCACCCTTCTGTACTTCCGATTCTTCACGCGCGAACATCGAAAGGCGTTGTTCGTTGAGGTGCAACACGGTGGCTTCGATGAGCTGCTGGCGGTTCGGGAAGTGGTGCAGCATGGCACCGCGACTGACACCAGCCCGTCGGGCCACAGCCTCGGTGGTGGTGTTTGCGTAACCCAGGTCGTAGATCACACTGACGGCAGCGTCGAGAATGGTTGTGCGAGTCAGGTGGCTTTTGGTTTGTTGCCAGGTCAACGCATTCGTTGGTGGTGCCACAGGTACGACTGTGGGTAGAGTGGCTTCGTCGTTTTTAGACATGCCGAATCCGTATAACAAAACGTCAGAGGGGTGGAGTTTAGATGCGAAACATCCTTTTAGTCACGAAAGGCCATCCGTACGAGCGTCAGCCGTTCTATCAAATGTTCGACGATATGGATGGCGTGGACTACACCCTGGTCGAACAACCCGCAGCCCAGGCCCTGTTTTCGATTGAAGAAGGGCGGGCCTACGACGCTTACGTCCTTTATGACATGCCGGGTATCCGGTTCCGGGGCGATGCTCCGCCGGACTTTCTTGAGCCGCCAAAGCGATACCGGGACAACTTCGAAAAACTCATCGAAGCCGGACATGGATTTGTCTTTCTGCACCATGCCATCGCCGGATGGCCGGCCTGGGAGGGATATGCCGAGATCATGGGCGGGCGTTTCCTGTACCTGCCTGCCTCCATGCGTGGGCTCGCGCGACAGGATTCGGGCTATCGCCATCGGGTGACCCACAACATCTCCGTGGTCGCCGATCATCCGGTGACCGCGGGCGTACCGGCCTCGTTTCCGATCACCGACGAACTCTACCTGTATGAAGTGTTTGAAGAGGATGTCCAGCCGCTCCTGCGCAGTGACTATGACTTCACCGAGGCAAACTTCTATTCCGCCGCACGCGCCGTTGCCGAACGACGCATGTTCAGCAACGAAGGCTGGAAGCATCCTGCCGGCACCAATCTCATCGGCTGGACGAGGACCCTTGGCAAGAGCCGCATCGTATATCTCCAGTGCGGCGATGATCCGGTGGCCTACGCCAGTCAGCCATTCCGACAGTTGATCCGCAACGCGATTCAGTGGGTCGCAGATCGCGGTAACGGGTAAGACGGACAAACTCCTGATCAGTAGCAATCGCTGCAACGTGACGGCCATTGGCGACAAGGTATGGAGGTGGGCCGAATTCGCTGACGGATGCTATGTGCGGCGCGTGGAGAAGACGATCTCTCACACACTGCCTGCTGTGTTGCGTTTATTACAGGCGGAGTAGGGCACCAGCTCCAGAGTGAATTGAGGCCTTCAATCCACCCGTACCATGAGCTTGCCGGTATTCACTCCGGCGAAGAGGTCCACCAGCGTTTTCGGCAGATACCGGAACCCGTCGATCACAGTCGCGTGGTGGCGGATCAGCCCGGCATCGATCCACCGCTTCATCTCGATACTGGCTTCGGCAAACCGTGCT
>VGVE01000264.1 GCA_016874135.1 Gammaproteobacteria bacterium
TGGCAAGAGCCCCTTCCCAATATGGGGGTCTGCGGATGTAGGTACTCATCGCCCGCCAGTCATACAGCGGTTTGGTGCGCGTGGTGGTGTCTTTGACGTTGATGAACATCGGGTCATAAACCGCGCGGAACTGAGCCGGTTTGACACTCTTCGCCACCACAGCGTCGATCTCTTCGTCGGTTGGCCAAAGATCCTTGAGCATCACCGCCTTGCCGGCGGGATCAAAACCGATGGGGTCCCGCTCGATGTCCACTCGCACGGTGCCGGCAATGGCATAGGCAATCACCAGGGGGGGTGATGCGAGGAATGCCTGCTTGGCGTAAGGGTGGATACGTCCGTCGAAGTTGCGGTTGCCGGACAGCACCGCCGTGGCGTACAGATCCCGGGCGATGATCTCCTGCTGGATCTTCGGATCCAGAGCACCGCTCATGCCGTTACAGGTGGTGCAGGCAAACGCGACGATACCGAAGCCGAGTTTTTCGAGTTCCGGCAGCAGGCCTGCTTCCCTAAGGTAAAGGTCGACCACCTTCGATCCCGGTGCCAGCGACGACTTCACCCACGGCTTGCGGGTGAGCCCGCGTGCATTGGCATTACGCGCCAGCAGGCCGGCGGCAATCACATTGCGGGGGTTACTGGTATTCGTGCAACTCGTGATGGCTGCGATGATGACAGCACCATCCGGCATCAAGCCGCCTGCCGGCTGCTCCCAGGGTGCTGCTATGCCGTTTTGCTTGAGGTCCGCCGTGGCGACACGCTTGTGCGGATTGGAGGGTCCGGCCACGTTTCGCACCACGCTTGAGAGATCAAACGTCAGCACCCGCGGGTATATCACGGACTTCAGATCGTCCGCCCAGAGACCGGCAGTCTTCGCGTACGTCTCGACCAGCCTGATCTGCTTTTCGTCCCGCCCGGTGAGACGCAGATAGTCGATCGTTTTGCCATCGATGTAGAACATCGCTGCAGTGGCGCCAAACTCCGGCGTCATGTTGGAAATGGTTGCCCGGTCGCCGAGTGTCAGGTCCGCCGCACCCTCTCCAAAGAATTCGAGGTAAGCCGAGACAACCCGCTGATTGCGAAGGAACTCCGTAAGCGCGAGCACGATGTCAGTGGCCGTGATGCCCGGCTGACGCCGCCCGGTCAACTCGACCCCGATGATGTCCGGCAGACGCATGTAGGAGGCCCGACCCAGCATGACGTTTTCAGCTTCGAGGCCGCCAACACCAATCGCAATCACTCCAAGTGCATCCACATGCGGGGTGTGGCTGTCGGTACCGACCAATGTGTCCGGAAAAGCCACACCATCCTGCTGCCAGATCACCGGCGACATCTTTTCGAGATTGATCTGGTGCATGATCCCGTTGCCCGGCGGAATCACTTCCATGTTCTCAAAGGCGGTCTTGCACCAGTTGATGAAATGGAAGCGGTCTTCATTGCGACGGTCTTCGATGGCCCGGTTCTTCACAAAGGCATCGGGCTCGAACCCGCCATGTTCAACGGCAAGGGAGTGATCGACGATCAGTTGCACCGGCACTACGGGGTTGACGAGGGCGGGGTCGCCACCTTGATCGGCGATGGCATCGCGCAAGCCGGCCAGATCAACGAGCGCTGTCTGACCCAGGATGTCGTGACACACGACCCGCGCAGGAAACCAGGGAAAATCCAGTTCCTGTTTGCCGTCGATGATCTGGCGCAGACAGGCTTCAAGGTCCGCTGGCGGACAGCGGCGCACCAGGTTTTCGGCGTGCACCCGGGACACATAGGGAAGTTTTGCCCACGCGCCTGGCGAGAGATCCTCTATCGCCCTGCGGGTATCAAAATAGTCGAGTCCTGTACCCGCCAGCGGCGTGCGGTAGTTCTGGTTCATGAAGGGTCTGGAAATTCCTGTTGATGCCCCGCGATTTTAGCCGGCATTGTCAGGAAATAGTCTGCCCTCCTCTCGATACCTGTGAACTCGGCGCTGGGAGATTCGTCCGGGACGACTGCGACTTCGATCACAGTCCG
>VGVE01000265.1 GCA_016874135.1 Gammaproteobacteria bacterium
TCTCCATCTGCCCGATGCGGGAGGCGAGTACGAATCGCACTCTACCATCGGTGACCTTCTTGTCCATGCCGAAGGCATGGCACATCGCTTCAGCGGTGATGCCCTTCGGGCGATTCGCTGGCAAATCGAACGCACCAACCAACGCTTTTATCGCTCGCGCTTCAGCAACTGGGAGCAGCTTCATACGCGCAGCAAGATCGGCGGCCATGACCATGCCGATACCCACGGCTTCGCCATGCAGCAGCTCCCCATAACCGGCAAGGTTTTCTATAGCATGCCCGAACGTATGGCCATAGTTGAGGATAGCCCGTCGCCCCTCTTCCCGCTCGTCCGTTGCGACGACGTCCGCTTTCACTTCGCAGCTGCGACGAATGGCGTGCGTCAGTGCCCCTGAATCACGCCGCATCAACGCATCGGCATTGGCTCTCAGCCAGTCGAAGAAGGCCCGGTCGGCTATGACGCCGTACTTGATGACTTCCGCAAGACCCGAACGGTATTCACGCACCGGCAACGTGGACAGCAGGCCGGTGTCCGCAATCACCGCGGATGGCTGCCAGAATGCCCCGACGAGGTTCTTCCCGGCAGGCAGATTCACACCCGTTTTGCCTCCAACCGAAGAATCCACCTGTGCGAGCAGTGTTGTTGGAATCTGCAGAAAACGGACTCCGCGTTGCCAGGTTGCAGCCGCAAAGCCCGCCATATCGCCTACCACACCACCACCAAGCGCAACTATGCAGGTGTCCCGGTTGTGCCGTTTTTCCGCGAGAAATCCGTGGATGCGTGACCACGCAGCAAGGTCCTTGTGTGCCTCTCCATCGGGCAGGGAATAGACGTCGACACTCTTGCCTTCAAGCGCCCGCAGCAACCGTAAGGTGTAGAGCGGACCGACCACATCATTCGTGATGACCGCAACCTGCTGACCAGGAACGGTTGCACGCAGCAGATCACCACGTGCGAGAAGACCTTCACCGACGTGAATGGGATAGGAGCGATCCGCGAGGCCAACCTGAACCGTGATCACAGGATCAATCCATCCCGCCGCAACGTCTCTTCGATGTTTCGCGTCAGTGCCTTCGGACTCTGGCGGTCCGTGACGAACCGGTAGTGGCGAATCTCTTCGTACAACGGACCACGCATGCGCATCAGATTGGTCAGGGTTTCTCTCGGGTCACCATTCTGCAGCAGCGGTCGTTTGCGATCCTTGGCCGTACGTTCAACAATCCGGTCCACGGGGCTATCGAGGTGAATGACCACGCCACGCTCAGCGAGCAACCGCCGATTCGCCGCTCGCAGCACGGCTCCACCTCCCGTGGCCAGAACGACGTTCGTTCGCTGCGTCAGATCGTCGATCACGGCTTCTTCGCGGTCTCGAAAACCGGCTTCTCCCTCACGCTCGAAAATCCAGCTGGTATCCGCTCCGGCGCGGTTCTCGATCTCGTGGTCACTGTCGAGGAATTGCATGCCGAGCGATTGCGCGAGCAATCGCCCTATGGTGGTTTTGCCGACAGCCATGAGGCCGACGAGAAAGATGCTCCGGGGTATGTCCATGAAAGAGAGGTGCGCCTTAAAGCGCCACCAGTCTACCTGTTTTGACTACTGCCCGAGCAGGCCGGGGATCACTGCTCCGTCAGGGAGTCCGCAATGATGCGCGGGGTAATGAAAATTGGGAGTTCCTGTTTGTCATCCCGCTCAAGGGTGTTGCGGAAGATCCTGCCAATGTACGGCAAATCGCCGAGGAACGGAGTCTTGGTGGTGGAGATGTCCTTGTCCGTGGTGAAGATGCCACCGAGCACCACGGTTTCGCCGTTAGCGACCAGCACCTCTGTCTCCACCTCGTTGGTGCTGATCGACGGTACGACGTTGAACACCACGCCCGCCGTGTCCTGTTTGACGTTCAGCTTCATGATGATCCAGTCATCAGGCGTGATCTGGGGTGTCACTTCCAGTGTCAGTACTGCG
>VGVE01000266.1 GCA_016874135.1 Gammaproteobacteria bacterium
GGTTGTGGCACGCGACGCGGACATCGGCATCATCATGGATCCGAAGTCGCCCGCCGAGGGCGCACACCAACTGATTGCCATGATGTCAGATGCAGCGTGGCGGGATGGGGTTGCCGTTCGATCAGCAGCGTTGGCGCGGAATGATTTTGACCGCGATCGGCTGGCGGGCAATCTGGCGAACGTGCTTCAGCGTGCAATAGCAGACTGCGGCTGAGCCGACACACATCACTTGGCTGTTGACTTCGCCTTCTCCGCCTCAAGCTGTGCCGCTTCGCGCTTCAGGATGTGCTCGCGCATTGACTTGTAGGTCTGCGTAGTCAGGCTTCCGAATTGCGGGGCGGCGCCCCAAACGACATTGGTCGAACCACCATTCTCCGGCAGGTAGGTGACAGCTGGACCCTCACCCTCGAGCCAAGTTCGCACGCGATCATTTGAAATGAGCATCCCAGACAATAGTGTCGCCGAGACCAAGAGCGTCACGATCGAGCACATTGCAATCGGTGCAGTGCGTCGCGCCTTGATAGGGACCACCGTCGCGATCTGTCCAAGAGCCGCAGCAACCGCGAGCAGATAGAAAGGGAGCGAGTAGATGTGATAGAAAGCGTACGAGGTCGTGGAAACGGTGCGATGTGTTGTGGTCACATCACAGAGGACAGCCGTCATGAAGAGCATGCTTGGCATCGCCCACGGCGACTCGGTGATGGCGGGTTGCCTTGGAGGCAGGCTCTCAGGAGCAAGCCTCTGGCGCCAGCCACTGGGAAAGAGCTCAAGAGCAAACATGGCAGAAACCACAACCATCCCAGACCACAAAGCCAAACTCCCCGAGATGAGGCCCGAAGATTTTTGAAATTCGACGAAGGATGTCACCCGATCCAGCACGGTTGACTTGAGCCCCCAGCCACCAGCGGCATCTAGCTGCAGGCCATAACGGGCGAAACTAACGGTTCCGTAGGCAATTCGGTTGGCAGAGGCAAGTGCGGCGGACAACCCGCCGTGATAGGCAATCGGCAGCACCAACACAAGGAGTGCAAGTACGGCCCCGCCGGAGATCAACAATGCAGTAGATCCGATCGCTCGGACACGGGTGCGCACGGAACGAGCCAGCAGCACTGCGGTGATGAGCGCAGCAAGTGAGAGTGCAATGGTGAAGTTCGCAAAGGTCGAAGGCAAACCGCCGAGTCCGTAAGTGGTGCTATCAATAGCCGATGTCCGCACCATGCAAGTTATTCCACCGATGGAGAGTGCGATCGCAGACCACATCGAAACTGTCCACCATTTCGCCATCGTCGGGCATGGCAAGTCACGTGACGCAGTGATGAACAGGAAGACCGCCAGAAGGACTACTGGCGCAATCTGAATCTTTGAGAGCACGGCAAGCGTGATCAGCACGCCGAAAACGACTGCGCGGATCAGCGGCCACGCTCGTGGGCGCTCTGCGATCGCCCACCAACAGGCAGCGAGCGCGAAGACCAAGCTCGGTATCTCGGCACGTACATGGAAAAGGCCATAGAGAAACCAGGTGTTGCTAGCTAGGAGCCCGCTCGCAATGAAGGAGAGCGCAGGCGAGCCGCTCCAGCGCACCCCGAGGGCGTAAACGACTAGAAGCAACGCTAGTCCATATACACCAGCCTGGGCCCAGTGAAACTGAACCGCGCGGTCCAGAACTGCCTCGGCACTCTCGACTGACATGGGAAGTGTTGGCTTGTGCGCAAGGACGGTGGCATAGAGATATGGGGTGGCGAGAGTCGCGCCCGGCCACACCACGGTCTGAACTGGTGCACCAAGGCGTATTGATGCCGATTGTGCCGCGAATCCCTGGCAGGCGTCGTTATCCTGAAACCACCACCAGTGTCGCCCCTTGCCCCCTTGGCTGAATGCAGACCATGCTGTCAGCCAAAGCAATAAAAGAAGACTTACCGCTAGAAGATGGGGGACGGT
>VGVE01000267.1 GCA_016874135.1 Gammaproteobacteria bacterium
TGCCTGCGGAAGCGGCCCGGCTCCAACACAATTAACCTCGATAAGACAATAAATCAGGCAGCGATCTTGAAGTCGAGACTGGAAGCGATGCTGGAGAAGTGTTGTCGGACGACGGGATTGGTACCAACGTCGAGTGTTGTCTTGCCACAGGGATGAACCAGTAACCCTGCGAGATTGAGCCACTGGAACCGCAGGCTGCGGATGGACTGAAAGATGAATCGAGCACGACGTGACGGGGTGGTGACGTTTCGGGCGTCTTGCTGGCTGGCTTGCAGCGCCCGCGAGAGGTTGAAGGCTAATACGCTGAGCACCTGCCAGGCCGAGTTGCCGTGGTACTTCATCGACGGCACGGAATCGAATGCAAAGCCGGATTTGAGTTCGCCATAGACTTTCTCGTGGGTTCCCCGACCGTTCATGAACGTCCACAGCCAGGCGCCGGTGAGGACCTTGTTGGTTGCAATGGCGGAGTACTCGAAGGTCCCTGTGTCCGGATCGAAGAGATCGAGCTGGAAGTTCCTGGCGGTCCGATGCCGGACGTGCTTGCGATAGATGACCACCCGCTCGCGCCGCCGCCAGGGCTTGATGGGCAACCGGACCTCGAAGCAGTCCACACCGTCTTGTACGCGTTGCCAGCGCTTGCGCGTACGGATGTGCGATTGCAGGTCAAGCCACTTCCAGAACGGGACCTTGATCGTGTACTCGGCCCCGGAGGCGTCCATCCGTTCGAAGATTTCCTTCAGGAAAAAGCTGCCGTCCATGCCGAACTCGAGGTGGAGGGCCTCGGGGTAGGTGCCCTTGAGTTGCACGAGCAGTTCGTCGATGAAGGCGAGCGCACCATGGCCATCATGGACATTACCGGCCCGGTTCTGAACCTTGAGCAGCAGTCCGCTCTGGGCTTCGTAGGCAGTGATTGGATAGTAGCTGGGTACCTTGCGACGATGCGGGTTGTAGCCGCGCCGGGCGCCTTCCACCTTGAGGCCGGTGGAAACGACCGACCCGTCGATGTCGAGCGTCAGGCGCCGCAGGTTCAAGCCATGCACGAGGTCCGAGGTGACGGTGTCATTGACCCGTTTGAGCGCATCGACGTGGGTGCCCCCGGACTTCGCAAGCCAACGGCTCACGGAGCGTTCCGCAGGCAACCGTGAGAGGCCACAGAAGCGGGCTACGACCGGGTCGTGTTGCAGTGCGCGCAGGTGAGCCAACCGTCGACCGCCGGTCAGCAGGAGCGCCAGCAGCAACAGGATCAATCCCACCCCGGGGTAGTCCGAACCTGGCAACCGGTCTGCGAGCAGTGAACGCAACCGATCTGTCAGCGCAAGGCCGCGGAAGAAGCTGCGAAACAGTTCCAGACCGCTGAAGGATGTCAGCCCTTCGCAGTTGAACCGGAGGAGTGGGAGTGCGTTGACGCGTTGCTTCAGAAGTGGTCTGCTTAACCGCATCGATAATGGCCCTTTTAAGGGTGGGCTGTGGGCGTTTGGTCATATCCATATTACCGCGTTTAACTGGCCTTTATCGATCTAACATCATTTTTCTGGCGCGATATTTTGACGGATCGAGGTTAACGCCCCTTTCATTGACGCCCCTTTCATTGATGAATCATCCGAGCCCATGCATCTGACCTTTGTTTTCGGACAGCCTGAGACAGGATTGATCGCGGGCGATCACTCTCTACGGGTTCAACTGCGCAATCAGGTATTGGCCGGACCAGGTGACGAGAGTTGGCGTTTCGGCCCCATGCAGCACCGTGGCGCGGACGCCTTCGGAATCCACCGCTTCGAGCGCGAGAATCTTCTGTGCCTCGGCGTGGCCGCGCCGGTCACTCAGCCATCCATTCGCCATATCTCCCGCACCCTCTACGCCGCGCTGAT
>VGVE01000268.1 GCA_016874135.1 Gammaproteobacteria bacterium
GTTCCGTCTCGGTCTTCTCATCTCTGCTCCTCCGGACTTGCATCCATTGTTGAGCAGCAATTCCACTCATGCGACTGTCCGATTTAGCGCAGCCACCTCTGTTGGAGGCGTGGTCAAACAGCGCCCGGGTGCAATTCGGACAATTCCAAGCGCTGTTCCGGCTAACGCCGACAGCAGATTCCTGCAGACTGTCGTGAAGGACAAAAGACTCGTGCCCAGATGCCAGCTCCAACGATATGGGTTTGCGACGTTCGTCCCGTTTCGCCATGGCGCAGGGATGTTTGTCGTCGTCGAACCCGTGACGGTAATGGAGACAGCACCAGGTGACCTTTTCAGGAGCAGTGTTGATCGAATGCGGCCAACCGTCGGTCCGAATTGGACATCGTTGATGAGGACTTCCCACTCAATCAGAAGCGATGCGATTCTACTTTGGGGATCCTGCGTGGCCAGAAACTGCGCATAGCCATCCCAACCGAAAGCAGGCTCTCCAACCAGCGATACCGTTCCAAGCGAAACCGCAGACAATCCGTTGAACGAATCTATTGCGAGTGTCGTTAGCAGTTCCTTTGCGCTGAACCTCCGACCTGCTGTTGCGTAGCTCCAGCCGAGAAGACTGCGGGTTCGATCAGGCTGACCGGGCGGATGACTGATGATGATCGGCACGGCTTTGTTCGGGGTTTGCACGCGGAGTGTGCGCTGGAATGTGCCCTGTAAGTCCGGCCCATCGAACAGGAACAGCTCGATAAACGGAACCGAGTTGTCCTGCCAGACCGCTGCGATGTTCTGGCTAAGCCCTCTCGCGGCGAGTTCTCGCTCTGGCCAAATCGCCTCATTGTTCCAGAGCGGCAGCCAAACTGCGGTCTCGGCTGAAACCTGACCGGGATAGAGAATGATTGCTGGAATCCAGATGAGAAGCTTGAGATCCGTAAAATCCATCCACTGCAGAAATTTCTCGCCCAGGATCTCCCGAATCAATTGACGTCCAACGTCGGTCGCGCTGATTGTCCGGGTGATTTCCAACGGGTCCGCGAGCTGCAAGCCCGGGGATTCTTCGTGTCGCCGCGTCTTTTCTTCACCAGTGGTGGCGATCACGTGTAGTCGAGCGCCGAGCAGGTAAACAAGGTCCCGTAAAGAACTCTCCGGCTGTATCAGCGAACGCAACCATTCAGGTGGTTCCCGCAGAAAGTCTCGGGCGAGGGGTTCAGGAGGGGGGAGTACCGGCTCGATGTGCCACCTGGATCGTCCGTCAGAGAGCACTTCCTCCCGGGCGATCGAGTTGTTCGTTTGACTCCTTGCAGCTGATTCCTTGCTGTGGCGTCAGCTTGTACCGTCGATCAATGGGTCATCCTGGTCTCGCTGCAGTATTTCCTCGGGCTCACCCGATACCCGGCCCATCGCCCGATCGTTTGCCGGTCAAGTGTCGTACTCAGATCCATCACCTTGCCGGTCAGAGGAATCGTGCCACTGAGTCCCGCAAGACCCGCTTCAAAGGTGCTCTTCTGCGGGGCACCGAGTTCGTACACGGCGAGATGTTTGCGCTCGGTCACCCAAGGTCGATTGAGCATGTTCACCGCCGTTGGACGATAGCGGGTTGCGGCGACAAAAGGCGGGACAGAACAAACCTCAGGCAGATGGATATCGCCGTACCAGTCATTGAACGAGTTTTCGAGTTCGGGTGACGTCGGGTCGGTTAGCACCAGGAAAACGCCCTCAGGCACCGCGTCGAATTTACCGAATCGCGCGCGAGGCGCGGTGTAGTAGAGCGCTCGCATCGTGATATTGCTGATGGTGTTTGGTGGTGGTGCGCGCATGACGCCATCGGCGATCCGCCGCATATGTTCCGCGGAAATCCGTTCGAGGGCAGCG
>VGVE01000269.1 GCA_016874135.1 Gammaproteobacteria bacterium
AGCGCGACCTGCGACAACAACGGAGCAGCGATGAGCAGCGCAAACGCCGATAACGTCCCGCCAATAAAACTTGCCCATGCCGCTACGGCCAGCGCTTTGCCGGCGCGGCCCTGTTGTGCCATCGGATAACCATCGAAGGTGGTGACTGCGGAACTCGAACAACCCGGCGCATTGATGAGAATCGACGAGGTCGAGCCACCAAAGGCGGCACCGTAGTAGACTCCCGCCATGAGAATCAGAGCGGCTGCGGGGTCCAGCGAATACGACATCGGAATCATCAGCGCCACGGCAGTCGCCGGTCCGAGGCCGGGCAAAATGCCGATGAACGTGCCGGTGAAACAGCCGACGGTCACCATCAGGATGTTGAATGGTGTGAAAGCCGTCTGGATACCGACGTCCAGCCCTTCAAACATCACGCCACCACAGTTCGCCGGGATGGAGATAAATCCCGAGGATCACCGAGAGCAGCAGCCAGAGGGCGAAGGCAACACTGAGCGGCACCGCCACCAGAACAAGCGGCCGCCTGACATTGAGCAAAAAGAGTCCGGCAAACAGCACGAGCGCACTGCTGACCAGCACGCCGAGAAGATCGAGAAGCAGAGCAAACGCCAGAGCGAGGAGGAGCAAGCCGGCACCCTTTAACCAACCTACGGGATCCGGATTGAGTGCAGTCAAACCGCGCGATCCTGCTCTGCCTGGGCGAGCAGTGAGGATCAGGCCGATGAGGGCCAACAGGGTTGCGAGCAGCACCGGCAGCGTCCGTGGCGTCATGACTTCGGCTGCATCGGCCGCGGGGACGGCGATCTCCCCGATCTGCATGGCGTAGACCGCTGCAATCAGGAGCAGCACAAGCCCGGGTAAGCGCGCCTTCATCTCACCGGTCCCGATGTTGGTGCAGCTGCGAGCGCATCGAGGAGCAGAAGAATCTGGTCTTCCTGACGATCCAGGTAAGCGGCAAACGCCTCGCCGCGGTGCTCAACCGGGATCCAGCCATGGCGATCGAGTGCCTGCTGCCACTTCGCACTGCTGGAGAGTTCGATGAGCAACGTCTCAAATCGCGCCAGCATCGCCGGATCCACATCAGGCACCGCAAAAAAACCTCGCCAGTTCAGGAACTCGAATGGATAACCGAGTTCGCTGAAGGTCGGCACATCTGGCAACTGACGAAGTCGCTGTGGTGCGGCGATGGCCAGAACCCGAACGCTGCCATCCCGGATCGGACCCATCGCATCACCAATCGTCGCTGCCATGGCTGGCGTTTCTCCGGACAGCAGCGCAAGAGTCGCCGCTCCCCCGGCACCATACGGCACATAACGCGCCTCACCGGGCGGCACACCGAACGCTTTGAACGCGCCTGCCAGGATCAGATGATCCAAGTCGCCTCGATTCGATCCACCTGCAAACTTCACGGAGCGAGGCGCAGCACGGAGCGCACCAATAAGAGCGCGCAGATCGCGCCATGGCGCATCCGCTCGAACCATCAACGCGCCGTAATCCCCGATGATCGAAGCGACGGGTGTGAGCTGTCGCCAGTCCTGACGGAATTCAGGCCGAAGCGTGCGCACCAGAATGGGTGTCGAAGTAACCATCAGGATCGACTCACTGCGCGCCCGACGCCCCTGCATGTAGGCAAAACCTTTGGCACCACCGGCACCGCTGCGGTTTTCGTAAGACGCGCGATCGATCAGCCCGGTGCTTTCAAGCGCAGTACCAACGGCGCGTGCTGTGGTGTCCCAACCACCACCCGCTCCTCCAGGAATGAGAAAGTGGACATCGTTGCCTGCCCACGCAGATTCACACAACACCACCCAGAGGAGCAGCATAACCGCCCTCCGGACAGGCCGACGGCCCGTTTCACCCATCGGT
>VGVE01000270.1 GCA_016874135.1 Gammaproteobacteria bacterium
ATGCCAATCTGCCTCTCATGCACGCCACACCCAGCAGATACCGCGTCGATGCAATGAAGCACCTACCCTGCGGTTCGCGTCTACTTCTCCTTGGCAGCTGT
The DNA here is from genome assembly GCA_016874135.1 of Gammaproteobacteria bacterium. GTDB lineage: Bacteria > Pseudomonadota > Gammaproteobacteria > Pseudomonadales > Azotimanducaceae > SYFY01. Next base: position 102 of record VGVE01000270.1, read on the forward strand.
CTTCCACCCTGCGAGCTGTTCACCCACCGGCAGATTTCGTACCCGCACTCCTGTCGCCGCAAAGATCGCGTTGGCTATCGCTGCACCCGCGGGAGGCACACCCGGTTCACCAATACCACCGGGCTTATCCTCCGATGGAACAAGATGCACATCGACGTGGTGCGGCGCCGCGTCAAGGCGGGTGATGCGGTAGTCATCGAAGTTAGTCTGTTGCACAACGCCATTTCCGAAGGTGATCTCGCTGTGGAGGGTGTTGCTCATCGCCATGATCACAGCGCCTTCCATCTGCGCCTTCACCCGGTCGGGATTGGCGATGAATCCTGCATCCACGGCAACTGTTGCTGAAGCTACGGTCACAACACCGGCTTCCTTCACCGCCACTTCAACAACCACGGCGATATAGGCGTGAAAGCTGCGATGCATGGCGATGCCTCGGCCACGCCCCGCAGGTAGCGGCGTTCCCCAGGCACTCTTGTCACGCACCAGTTCCACCACCGCACGTGCTCTTGCGGATTCCACAGGATGTTCCGACAGTGGCGCGCCGTAGTAGTCGCCACTCGCATCGGTCAATTCACCCTTGGAAAGATCCGTAACGCGGTCTTTGCCAATGAGATCAAGCAGGAATGCCGCTGGATCGCGCTTCGCCGCATGTGCCAGTTCATCGACGAATGAACCGATGGGGAAGTCGTGGTGAATGGCATTAACGCTGCGATACCAGCCGATGCGTGTATGGGCCGGCGCGGGACACACCTCGATGGAAAGGTTTGGAATGTCGTACGGCACATCACTCGCACCATTGGACAGTTCATCCGGCGATGGTCCTTTCAGATCAGGTATAAACATCGCCCCGATGGAGAGATAGGCAGAGCGGTGCAGCCAGGCCTTGATCCGTCCTGACTCGTCCACACCCGCTTCGAGACGATGTGCCGCTACTGTGTGGTAGTAGCTGTGTTTGAGGTCGTCTTCCCGGGTCCATTGCACCCGCACGGGCACAGCAACTTCGCGCGAAAGCCAGGCGGCTTGGCAGATGAAGTCCGGTTTGGACTTGCGGCCGAATCCACCACCCAGCAGCGTGACATGCACACGCACGTGTTCAATACCGATCTTCAGAAACCCGGCGAGTGCCTTGCGTGCATCGATCGGTGACTGCGTCGGCGCCCAGACTTCGAGCTTGCCGTCGTCGAACGATGCGAGAGCGACCAACGGCTCCATCTGCGCGTGCGACAGGTGAGGCACGTAATAACTCCGCTCGATGCGCTGGTGGGCGGTTTCAAGGCCGCTCGTGAGATCACCTCGCACGCGGGCAGAACGCCCCGGGGAAGACACACTGCGCTCAAGTTCAGCGCGATAGCTCGCGGACTCATAGGCATCGTGAGGGCCTGCAGCCCATTCCACTTTTAGCGCGTTACGACCACGCAGCGCCGCCCAGGTATTGGTGGCTACGACAGCGACCCCACCCAGTGGCTGGAATGCTCCGGGCAGTGGCGCCGCAGGGATATGCAGCACCCGCTCGACACCGGGCACCTTGAGTGTTTCGCTGTTGTACACCGATTGGATGGTGCGCCCCCAGGCTGGCGGTCGCAGGATCACCGCATACTTCATCCCAAGCCGTTTGAGATCAGCCCCATAAACGGACCGGCCTGTGGTCATCGGTACCAGGTCGATGGACGGCATACTCTTGCCTTGCCAACGACGGTCTTCAGGGGACTTGAAGACAAGCTTGCCTGCCTCTGGCATCGGCAACTGCCAAGCGAGTT
>VGVE01000271.1 GCA_016874135.1 Gammaproteobacteria bacterium
TAGACCATGATGATTCAAATGACGCGATCATTGCCACCATCCACCGGCAATTGCGCGCCGGTTGTCTTGGCAAACAAGGAACCGCACATCTCCGCCGCCAGTTCGGCGACGTCACGACTGGTCACCTCGGTCTTCAATACGTTGTTTCTCTTATACTCGTCGACGCTGAGGCCGTAATGCTTGGCGCGGGATGCCAGAACCTCCTCGGTCCAGAGTCCGGTATCGAATACCGCATTCGGATGCAGGCTGTTGATGCGGACGTTGTCCCCGCCCCATTCCAGCGCCGCCACACGAGCCAACTGGTTAAGGGCAGCCTTTGAAGCGGAATAGGCTGCGGCACCGGGGCCGGGGGCTGGCACGTTCTTCGAACCGATCACAACCACACGGCCACCCCGTGGCGCAAGCTTTAGCAGCGGGTGACACTCACGCATCAACGCTTGGTTGACGTCCAGGTTGAGGATCATCACCCTCCGCCACTCGTCCGAGCCGAGCGAGTCGATGCGGCAACCGCCTGGGAAAACACCCGCGTTCAATACCAGCATGTCCAGCCCACCATAGCGGTTCGTCGTTTGCTCAAGAATCTGCGGGATAGCCTCAGGATCGGTCAGGTCGCAGGAGATACCGATAAAGTCCGGTCGCTGCCAAAGCGACACGATGGCGGGGTTCAGGTCGACACCCACCACGGCAGCACCCCGCGCCAGCAGCGAATCGACACAGGATTTGCCGATCCCCGAGGCAGCCCCGGTCACCAAGGCAATCTCGCCCGCAAAAGCTAGTGGCACTCCACCCTTCTTCAACTTGGCCTGCTCCAGATCCCAATACTCCACATCGAAAATATCCTGCGCTGACAGGGCACGGTAGCCACCGAGCGCGGTGGCCCGCCGAATGATGTCCATCGTGTGCTCGTAAATCTCTGCCACGACAGCCGCGTCTTTCGCTGAACGGCCGACCGAGCACATCCCCAAGCCTGGATCCAGAACAACCCGAGGTGCCGGATCGAGCATCGATTTACGCTCCTTCGCAAGGGGCTCGTGCTGCTCGAAGTAAGCCTCGTAATCAGCCACATAGGCTTTTACGTCGCGACCGATCATGGGTAGCCGCTTGGTGCGAATCACATGTTCCGGCGTTGCCGGCCCCTGACGAGCGATGACCGCAACATCGGGTCGAGCAGCAAAACTCAAACAGTTCTGATCGGCGTGGCGCGACACAACCATCGGCACCCCGGCCGCGTCGGAGATATCACGACGCAAGCGGGCCATCTCCATGATTGCAGGACCGGCGGATGCAACTGGTTCCCCCCTGATCTCCCAAGCACCCTGGCGGCTCAGGTACTCCTCGGCCAAACCGACGAGATGAATCATCCGTTCGTAGGACTCCTGTGCGCTCTCACCAAACGAGAAAATGCCGTGGTTGAGCAACACCATGCCTATCGTTTCCGGGCCCACATCCGTGGCAAAGCGTTCAGCGCACAGGCGAGCGAGGTCGAAGCCCGGCATCACATAGGGGATTACAACGACCTGGTTGCCGTAGATTTCTCGAATGCGCTTCTCGCCGTCCACACTGTTAGAGACAGTTACTACGACGTTAGCATGGGTGTGGTCCACATATTTGTAGGGCAGGATGGCATGAAGAATTGCCTCCACGGAGGGAATGGGCGCCGAGGCGCGCGTCAGGTGGGTAACGAGTTCGTTCACCATCTGCGGGTCCGGAAGAGTCGGCAACCGGGCCAGTTTCCGCAGGTATTCGCACTTCACCGGCGAGAAGCCTGTCGCCTCGATCTTCTCCAGATCCCA
>VGVE01000272.1 GCA_016874135.1 Gammaproteobacteria bacterium
GTGCGCGATGACGATGATGCTGCAACGCCCCTTCAGCCGCTCGACAGAATCCCGAATGGCCTGTTCGCTGTCGGCATCCAGCGCACTGGTCGCCTCATCGAGTAACAGAATCCTGGGTTGTTTGAGCAATGCCCGGGCAATGGACAGCCGCTGCTTCTGACCACCAGACAACCCGACGCCACCTTCTCCCAGCAGGGTGTCGAGCCGGAGCGGCAGTTCGCGGACGAAACCATCCGCACTCGCCAGCTGGAGCGCTTCCCACACCTCGGCATCACTCGCCGAATTCACGCCATACCGTACGTTCTCACCGACGGTACCGGCAAAGAGCACCGCTTCCTGGGGCACGAATCCCATGGTTTTACGAACTTCTGCGAGGCGCAGATCACGCAGATCGTGACCCCCGAGGCGGATTGAACCGGACAACGGATCGTTGAAGCGCTGCAGCAGATCAAAAACCGTGCTTTTTCCGGCTCCGGACGGCCCTACCAGCGCGACCATTTCGCCGGGTTCGACCCGGAAGGTAACGTCGCGCAGCACTTCGACTTCCGGGCGCAGCGGATAGGCAAAGCGCACCGCATCGACCTCGAGCACCGGCTGCGCTGCTTCCAGGGTCGCAGGCGTGGCTGATTCCACCAGCACTGACCGGGCTTCGAGCAGCTCAACCAGGCGCTCCGTCGCGCCAGCAGCCCGCTGCAGATCGCTGTACACCTCGCTGATCGCACCGACTGATCCGGCGACAAGGAAGGCGTAGAAAATGAACGCGACCAGTTCACCTGAAGAGATTGCGCCGGACTGCACATCACCGCCACCGATCCATACCATCACGCCAATTGCCGCCATGACCAGCAACATCACCATGGTGATGAGCCAAGCCCGCTGGCGTATGCGGCGAATCGCGACCTCGAAAGCCACGTCAACCCGACCTTCAAATGCTGTGGCATCCGCCTGCTCGTGGTTGAAGGACTGCACCACGCGAATATGACGGAGCGACTCGCCGGCATGGCTGCCGACATCTGCGAGACGGTCCTGGCTACTGCGCGACAGCTGCCGCACCCGTCTGCCGAACAGCACGATTGGCGCCACGACGAAAGGTACACAAGCGATCACGATCAGGGACAGTTTCACGTTGGTGATGAACAGCAGCACCAACCCGCCGATGAACATGAGGGCGTTGCGGAGCGCAATCGACACCGATGAACCGATCACCGTCTGCAGCAGGGTAGTGTCCGTAGTGATACGAGACTGGATTTCGGTAGGACGGTTGGCCTCGAAAAAACCGGGGTGCAGATGAACGAGGTGGCGGAACACGGCGGTGCGGATATCGGCGCTGACCCGCTCGCCGATCCAGGATACGAAGTAGAAACGGACAAAAGTACCGACCGTGAGCAGAACCACGAGCAGCCCGAGCAGTCCGATGCTCTCGGCAAGTACACTCTCCGAAGCCGACGCAAACCCGCGGTCAACCACCACGCGAAGGCCCTGTCCGATCGACAGGGTGACCGCCGAGGTGGCGAGCAGCGCAATGCTCGCGATCACGACCTGGCCGATATAGGGGCGCAGAAAACGCAGTGCAGGGGTAAGTTTGCGGACGTCTTTCGACGCTTCGCGATTGAGGCCATCATCCATAGCAGCGCATTATAGGCGTCGAATCCACCGGCGTGCGCCCCACTCACCCGAACCGTCCGCGGTTTGATCACTGCGCGGCCCCAACCTGGAGTCCGGATCCCCA
>VGVE01000273.1 GCA_016874135.1 Gammaproteobacteria bacterium
AGTACTTCAACCGGAAAACCTGTAACCGACACCGCGGACTGTTTCGATCATCTGGTCACAACCGTGAGGCTTGAGTGACTTGCGCAGCCGGAGCACGTGCACATCCACCGTTCGCTCTTCCACATAGATGCTGCGGCCCCAGACCCTGTCGAGGAGCTGTGCCCGGTCGAATGCCCGGTTGGGCGAACTCATGAAAAGCTCCAGCAAGCGGAATTCGGTCGGCCCGAGTTTCACCGGTTCGCCACGAACCAGGAGCTGATGGGACTTGAGGTCGAGGCTCATGTCGCCGGATTGCAGTACGCCATCCTCCGGGTGGCCCACCCGGCGCAGAAGCGCACGGATCCGGGCGATCAGCTCACGGGGAGAGAACGGTTTGGTCAGGTAGTCGTCGATGCCCGCATCATAGCCCCTGAGTTTATCGGCCTCTTCACCTTTCGCAGTCAGGAGGATGATGGGCAGGTCGCGGGTGTATTCGTCGCGGCGCAAACGACTCGCAAGATCCACACCGCTCATCCGAGGCAGCATCCAGTCGATGATGGCTAGGCTTGGCAACAGCGCTTCCAGACGGGACAAGGCAGCCTCCGCGCTGTCGGTTTCGATCACCCGGAAGCCTGCCCGGCCAAGAGCGAAGGCAAGCATGCCGCGGATGTCGGGATCGTCCTCGACCACCAGGATGCTGTTGCCTTGTTGAGCCATGTTCCTCCACCTGCCTTCATTCTGCTGCGGGACTCCTCTGCATTGAAGCGTTCCATTGTCACAATTCGATGACAGCGGCACTGCAGTGGCAAGCACCGGAAGGGTTCTCTATTCTCAAGGCCTCACACGCTTCGCTTCACAACATCAATAACCGACTCGAATCGGCGGAAGGAAACATGGGACAACGTATTGAATTGACTGCGGATGATGGCTTCAGCTTCGCCGCCTGGCAGAGTTTGCCGGCAGGCAAGCCGAAGGGCGCCGTGGTCGTGATCCAGGAAATCTTCGGCGTCAATGCGCATATCCGCGAAGTGACCGATGGATATGCAGCAGGGGGTTACGCCGCGATTGCCCCGCAGATCTTCGATCGTGTCAGCCGCGACAAAGAACTGGGTTACACGCAGGAGGACATGGAGGCGGGCATCCGCATCGCGTTCCAGCAGCTGAACCGTGACCGCGCGTTGGGTGACGTACAGGCGGCGATCAATCACATCAGTGCCCACGGCAAAGTGGGTGTGGTGGGATATTGCTTCGGCGGATTGCTCACCTGGTTGTCCGCTTGCACGCTCAAAGGGGTTGCCGCGGCATCGTCCTATTACGGCGGCGGCGTGGTGAATGAAGTCAACCGGAAGGCCAACTGTCCGGTCATCATGCATTTCGGCGAGAAGGACGCCCACATCCCCATGACCGACGTGGACAAGATCCAGGCAGCCCTGCCTGGGGTCACCGTTTACGTTTATCCAGCCGATCATGGGTTCAACTGTGATCACCGCGCGAGCCACGATGCTGCGGCTGCGGCCACAGCACTTGACCGGACGACGACGTTTTTTTCAGGGCATCTCTTGCAGTAACTTCCTCGCCTTGACTTCACCAGAACCTTTGTTGAAGCTTGGGTTGCGCAAAGAGGGGCGGGATGGTCAGGTGGCGAAGTAGTAGCTATGGGCAGTTCCATCCGCAAGCTACGAGATTTCACCTGGATACCTCATCTTCTCTGGTCAGCATGCGGC
>VGVE01000274.1 GCA_016874135.1 Gammaproteobacteria bacterium
AGCCGCGGTCAGTAGCAGCAGTTCGGTGGCGAGTGTTGTTGAGATCAGCATCGGAAGTCTTTCAGTTCAAGCAAGCGAGCATGTGGAGTGCACTCGATAGGTCAGGAGAGCGAATCAGCCTCCAGTTCCACCGGGGCATGCGCCCCATGAGACGAGGATTTCGAGCAGGTCGGCACCATCGACATCTCCATCGCTGTCAATATCGGCGATCTCGGCCAGAGGATCCGCTGCGGGATCGACGCCGAAAAGAGCCAGGACAAACACGAGGTCATCCGCTGCAACGCGCCCATCGGGCGTTGGAAGACCCGCTTGGGGAACGCCGCCAGCGATGTCAGCAAGGCAATCGGCAAACTCTTGCCCGAGATCAAACGAGATGTTGTCCAGAACCACAAAAGCGCCACTGATACGAATTTCGTCGAACTTGAAGTTTGGATCAGGATCTGAGCCGAACGGCTGCGCCACACGGACGGGTCCACCCTCGATCGTGGTGTTCGCAAATCCAGTCGCATAGACCGGCGTTTGGATCGCTCGCATGTCATACACCTGCCGAAACTTCGGCGGGTTATCTGGCGCGCAAGGTCCTAGGTACGCTGCAACTTCAATCGCATTCGCCTCCAGATAGGGGTGGTTCACCAGACCTGGGAAGGTCCCCGGATAGAGATTCTCCAAGTCGAAGAAGGTCTTGAAGTCGAACGCGTTCATAAAGAAGCGTGCCTCCTTCACGGGGAGCTCGGTACGGATGATGGTGACGCCTCTCTCGTCTTCATCGCGGCAATGGGCATCTGGCTCGCAGCAATTGGGACGATTGATAACTCCCGATGGGAAGTCGCCAGTGACGGCGTTGAACACGAGGCGCTGACCATAGCCACGCGAGCCAAATGCCGGCGCAAAGCCCTGACCGAGGATGGGTCCCCACTCTCCGAACGATCCGTTCTCGCCAAGCCCGTACTGGAAGATCGACGGGATGTTGTCGGTGTAGATGAAACCGCCAGTGACAGTGTCGTGGTTCTGATCTTGCGTCTCGATGGTGGCGAAGTACTCCGGGAAATCTACGCCATACGTCTGCCGCAGTTGGACTAGAGCTGTCGGACTCACCCGTGCGATGTCCAGAAGACCATCCTGAGCGCCATACGGCCGGGTCTCGAAACCCTCAAAGAAGGCAAGGGTTGAGTCCTCGCACTCGTCGGGGACGCGGTTGCCGTTGATGTCATGGCTGGTACCGTTGTCGATGTCGCAGGAGTCAGGCACTTCATTTTGATTGCAGTCGTGCGGACTTGGAATGCCAGGCTCCTCCACGACCGTTTGGCATTCGTCAGGAATGCCGTCGCTGTTGCAGTCTGTCCCCCCGTCTCCGTCAACAGGGCCCTGATCGCAGGCGCACAAACTCTGCGCGAGTTGGGCGCAACCAAGGTCCCACAAGACATCGCAACAAAATTGGTTGACGTCACACACAGCTTCCTCACAGAGCGCGTCGGAGCAGCCACCCTCTTCTTCTTGAGGGACGCAACAGTCTCGAGCTGAAATCTGGCCGTCGACGGCCTCCACGTAATCATCGATCTCGTTGTCATTGCAGTCAACAACGGGGAAGAGGCTGCAGCGGAACTTTGCAAAGT
>VGVE01000275.1 GCA_016874135.1 Gammaproteobacteria bacterium
GGCGCAACATTGAAGTTGTGAGTCCCGGCCAATATAGGGGACGAGTCACCGGCTTCGACCGGATCTCGGGACCTGGATCAGCTCCCCGCCACGGGTGTCGAGTCCAGGCTGGGACCATCCAGCAGGCAAGCGTATGCAAGCCTCAGCCTGCCGCCCAGAGCGTATGGTCCTGACCTCGAATTCCGGCAGCAGTGCGGATCAAGTATGACAAGTGCCGCTCACTTCTTCGCTTTGATCTTCGATACCGTCAGGCCCTCGGCCCGGCTGGGTTTGTCCATGTCCGCGATCGCGAAGTCGATCGCGGCTTGAACCAGATCCTTTACTTTCTTGTTCCGATAGTCCGCTCGGGCCGAGATGTCAATATGGCGTATCAGGTTGCCCGTGCCCGTCAACAACTTGTGCGGGTCGGGCAACCGGCTCCCCCGGTTGAACCCGAGATTGAAGTGATTCCCGTAGATCGGGAGCATGCAGTACGCATCGCCCAGCCGTTCGGAAACCGAAAAAACAGCGGTCAGGGCATGCGTTCGATAGAGCAACTCATTGGCGCCAGGATGAATGTCGAGCAGGAACTGCCGCGCGTCCGTGAAGAGCTCGATCAGTGCGGGTTCCTTGAGCCGCAGAAATGCCAGAAAGTCAGGATGAATTGGACGGGTCGCGCTCATCGGTTCTCTCTAAATCTGGCAAACAGGACACGTCTGGACATTCTCGGAGTTGCGACGTTCGAGGAGAACGCAAGAAGGCACCCGAGGCCCACCGCCTGAAATCGTTCCAATCGCCGGATCTGGTGGCATCTGGTCACTATACCGGACATGCGTCCCGGCGGCGGTCAGGTTTGCGCACAGGCTTCAAAGCGAATGGCAGAGCGTCCAGCAGACCTGCTGCCCCTTCGTCGCATCGACGACATCCGGTCTTCACAAGCAATGGCCACCCCATACCAGTCGGGAACGCCTCAAGCTTCCATCAGCCGGTCAAAGAACCGGGCGTGTATCCGAACGTCTGGCGGAAGGCCGCAATATAGGCGCTGACACTCGAATACCCCGCCTCAAACGCAGCCTCGGTCACGGATTGGGTCTCTACAAGCACGCGCAGCGATTCGAGCAAGCGCGCTTTCTGCCGCCACACGCCAAAGCTCATGCCGGTGCCGGCGGAAAACGTTCGCTCGAGCGTTCGTTCGCTCAGTCCTGCTTTGTGCGCGATCTCGGCGGCCGTCCACTTCTGCGAGGGATCGCGCAAGACCGCCTCAGCGGCCTTACGTGCCCTCCCATCGGAAGGCATCGGCAACTGCAACGGCCCGTCTTCGGAGCGTTCCACCTCATGCAAAATCAGGGCGGCAATCTGCTGTTCGGCCAATTCTCGCGAGTCAAGCCCGGCCAGATCCACGCTGCGCAAGATCAGCTCACGCAACAACGGCGCGACGGAGATCACCCTGCAAGCTGCCGTTCGCACACCGGCATCCTGCCGGAAGTACACCGATCGCATTGCAACCGTACCCCACATGCGAATGGAATGCTCCACATCGGCCGGTATCCACACCGCCCGTCCTGGCGGCACCATCCATGTCGCCTGGGGAGACGTGACGGTCATCGATC
>VGVE01000276.1 GCA_016874135.1 Gammaproteobacteria bacterium
AATATCCCGGAGAGAATTTCGACAACCGCTGGCGGGAAGCGCTTCATCCATCCAACCGGATCAATCCGGTGCCCAAGGCGCAATATCACCTCGTTGTGATCGGGGCGGGTCCCGCCGGTCTCATCTCCGCGATCGCGGGCGCAGGACTGGGTGCCAAAGTGGCGTTGGTGGAACGGCATCTGATGGGTGGCGATTGCCTGAATGTAGGCTGTGTGCCTTCAAAGGCGCTACTCGAGTTCACCCAGCACAACCCCGGCGCCACGTTCGATCAGGCATTTGCGTGGATGCGGGAGGTGCGCGCAACCATCGCCCCCAACGACTCGGTTCAGCGGTACACGGAAGCCGGGGTCGATGTTTTCCTCGGTTCCGCAACCTTTGAGGACGCACAGACCGTGCGAGTCGGCGACCTTCGTCTGAAGGGCAGACGGATTGCAATCTGTACGGGCGCCTCACCGGCGATACCAGCCATTCCCGGCCTTCGGGAAGCCGATCCGATGACCAACGAGACGCTCTTCGACCTGCGCATGCGGCCACCGCGACTCGCCATTCTCGGTGCCGGTGCCATCGGCTGCGAGATGGCGCAGGTGTTTGCCCGCCTCGGCACCGACGTGCATCTCTTTGAAATGGCGCCACGGGTTCTGCCCCTCGAGAGCGAAGCGGCGAGTACCGCGCTCGACAAGGCCATGCGCGAACTGGGTGTACATCTGCATCTCGGCAAAGCGGTTTCAAAGGTGGTCAATGACAATGTTTTGACGGTGCAGGCCGGAAGCGAGTCGGTGGCGGTGGATGACATCCTGGTCGCTCTTGGCCGCCGTCCCAACACCGCAGAGTTAGGCCTCGAGAGATCAGGCGTCGGCGTCGATACTCAGGGGTTCATCGTTGTCGATGATCGTCTGCGCACCCGCAACCGGCGCATCTATGCCGCGGGCGACTGCGCCAGCCGGATCCAGTTCACCCACCACGCGGATGCACAGGCCAAGGTGCTCGTGCAGAACGCGCTGTTTGCACCCACGGCGAAGATGAAGCCCGCAGCGGTACCTCACTGCACCTATACGCAGCCGGAAGTTGCGTCGGTGGGCGAAACGGAAGAGTCACTGAAAAAGGCGGGCATAACCTACCAGCGGCTCGAAGTGGATTTTGGTGAGCTCGACCGCGGGCATGTGGAACCATTTCCTTCAGGGTTCGCGCAGGTGCTGGTGAAGAGCGGTTCCGACAAGATTCTCGGCGCAACCATCGTCGGCCCCGATGCTGGGGAACAGCTGATGCCGGTGTGTCTGCTCATGAGCAACGGCCTCGGGCTCAAAGCCGTTGACCGTACCATCGTGGCCTATCCCACCCGCGCCGAATACCTGAAGCGCATTTCCGGGCAGTGGCGGCGAACGCAGTTGACACCAACTGTCAGTGACCTGTTCAAACGCTGGTTTGCGTTCACCGATGGGTGAAACGGGCCGTCGGCCTGTCCGGAGGGCGGTTATGCTGCTCCTCTGGGTGGTGTTGTGTGAATCTGCGTGGGCAGGCAACGATGTCCACTTTCTCATTCCTGGAGGAGCGGGTGGCGGCTGGGACACCACCGCG
>VGVE01000277.1 GCA_016874135.1 Gammaproteobacteria bacterium
TGGGTACGGCTCCACATCGAAGATGCTCACCGAGTGTGCAGTGGCACTTGCCCGTGACGAAAGTCCGGTAGGTGGCGGGTTCTGGACGCCGGCGACGGCACTCGGTGACACGCTGCTCGAACGCCTGCCGGCGAACGCCGGCGTGCGCTTCGAACTGGTTGGCTGAAACCAACCAGGGCGAAGAGTCATTCGAGGAGCTTCAGTTCCGTTCGAGCCGGAAAACTCCAACGCTGTCGCGCGCTTCTTCAACGGCCGGGAACGAAGCGACGATCTCCGGGTACTCGGCTTCGTATTTGGCGATATAGGCCGTGAGAATCTCCTCGAACCCTTCGGTAATCCGTACGGCCCGCAGCGGATAGGTATTGTCTGCGAGGCGCATCTTCACTGGCGCCGCATCACCGATCATCTTGACCCAGCCGCTCTCGCGGGAACCGACCACATGCAGTTCGCCACCGACATCCACCACCCAGATGATCACGACGCGGGGAATGGTGCCGTCAACACCGAGGCGAATTTCGTCGACGTCCGACGTATCCGGCCAGGTTTCTGGTGGGCTGGCGTTCGTTCCCCCGATAAAGACGCCGGGAACCGGTCCAATGGGAGCAAGCAGCAGCCCGGCGACCAGCAGCGCCACCAGCACATACAAAACAATCTTCACCACCTTCATTGCTGTTCTCCAAAGTAAATTCGCAAGCGTGTTCGATCGTTGGCCATGCAGCCCTCAGTCGATCTGGCGCTGGCCACTCGCCATGAAGAGATAACAGATCAGGCCGAACAACGTCACAGCTGCCGTAACCTGAAAGACCAGTGTCCAGGAGCCCGTAGCGGCGAGGATCAGTCCACTCACAGTGACACCGATGATCCCCGGGATGGTCCCCGCCGTATTGGTGATGCCCATCAGCGTACCGGCATATCTCGGCGCAACGTCCATATGATTCACCGCAAATCCGCCCGAGACAAAGGCACCGAGTCCGTTGCCGATGGTCATGATGGTGATGGCGGCCCAGACCGAATCCACATAACCCACCACCATCAGCGAGACGATGATCCCGCCAAAGCCGATGGACTGCATCAGCTTGCGGACAAAGGTCACGTCGCGTCCCGAGGCGATCATTCGATCCGCAAGTGCGCCTGCCACGTTGAGACTGATGAACGATGCCAGGTGCGGGATCATGGTCAGCCAGCCGACAGAGGCGTAGTCGACACCCAGACCTTTGTTGATGTAGGTCGGCATCCAGGACAGCAGAACGTAGAGCGACCAGTTGTTGCAGAAGTGCGCGATGATGATGGCCCACACTGCCCGGTTTGAAAGAATGCGTTTCCAGGGCGCCGCTTCATGCGCGTCGCTCGCGACCGTACCCGCAGCGATGAGATCAAGTTCAGCGGTGGTGATGCCCGGCTGTGCCGCAGGAGTGCGTGCGATCGTGGTCTGCCAGGCGATCCACCACAGAAGCCCCAATGAACCGAAGAGATAGAACGCCCACTCCCAGCCCAGTGACACCGCGATGATCGGCGTC
>VGVE01000278.1 GCA_016874135.1 Gammaproteobacteria bacterium
GGCGTCGTTTTCCACCGGACCACTCGGCGCAGCACCTGCGGCAATACCCAGTTCAAAGCCATATCCGCGCCGTTCGCAGAGCGCGATGAATCCGCCCACACAGGTGCCGGTGCCGCGAAAGATCTTCAAGGCGCGCTCGCCAGAGGGGGGTTGATCTTCCGCACTGGAAAAACGTTTCAGATCGGTGATTACCGGCGAAAACGTATTGGTTTCGTGGCTCATGCCGGCGATGCCGATGCGCATCTGTCAGGCCTCCGGAAACACGCAGCTCGGGCACGCGGGATCCGCATCATCCCGGTCTGCGTCGTACTGGTATTGGGGGGTGTCAAATCGTTCCGTGCGGTCGTCCGCCGTAACCTTCCGACCACCCGAATCTTTGCGCGGCCGCATCGCCGTGTCCTTCCAGGTCTCATCGTCGCTGAAGCGGTACGGGAGCGGCACGATGGTGCCCGGGACGTTGATGGTTTCGAGTGCCCGCAGGGTGTCGATGAGAATGTGTCGCTGCCCGGCCAGATCATCCGCCTTACCGGCGGTATGCCCGAGTGGAAAGTCGAGGAATACCGCGCGAGGCGGATTCACTGCCGCAGTGATCGAGTACGCGCTCGACATGCAGATGGTGGCGATCCCTTTGGCTTCGAGCAGACGTGCAATCAATCCCACGGATTGATGACAGACGGGTCACACGGGCACCAGCACAACGACGTCCACCTCATCGCGCACACACTCAGCGACCAGTGCCGGTGCAAGCTTTTCACGCACCTTGCGCGAGGAGTAGATCCCGCCCATGAAGGTGTAGGCGTGATCGGCGACACTGCCAACGGCGCCGGCATCGGTCAGAGCGGCGAGTGTCTTTCCCGGGAAAACCACGGCCGGATCCTGGCGCGCATCGCGCAGGTCATAGGCGAAGTGGTTGATGCGGATTTCGTGCGCCGGGGCCCGCATCGGCACTTTGCGGTAGCTGATGTCGTCCTTGAAGTGAAAGGCGATCTGGCCACGCACATAGATACCGCCGGAACAGATCAGGCCCACCTTGGCACGGTCGAGGGCCTTAGCCAGTGGTGTGAAGGCTGGCGGATCGTCGTTTTTCACCCACGCGTAAGGCGGATAACCCAGCGCATCGTATTGGCTGCGTGTGCGTTCGATGTAGTCCACCGGTGCCGACATCGGTGATTTGCCTCAATCCGGAATTGCGCCGACCTTACACGCTGGGGGTGCGGGCGGAAAGCGTAAATGCACAAGCGCTGGCTTCATTCCAGAGGATAGGTCTCCTATAGTCGGTTCTCCTTTATAGTCCCCTTTTGTTTTTGAACGTCTCCCGCATGGACCCGACTGCAAAACGCCACGCCCTGACCTTTGTCACCATCACCCTGCTGATCGACTCAGCAGGGTTCGGCATCATCATGCCAGTGCTGCCGATGCTGCTCTCCGAGCTGACCGGAGGCGGGCTTTCGGATGCGTCCGTCTGGGGCGGCTACCTGATGGTCAGCTACGCCGTATTGCAGTTCTTTTTT
>VGVE01000279.1 GCA_016874135.1 Gammaproteobacteria bacterium
GGTTCGAGCTGGAGCGCGTGGTGCACCAAAATGCGCCTGAGATCCTCTATTCATCCGCAGCACGAATCGAGTCGGATTCGGATGAGGCCGACGAGTTCCGCTCGACCAGCCTCATGTTCAACGCGTTTCGCGACTTCGAAGTGGGCGATGCCTTTCGGCCCTACGTCGGTCTCGGCCTTGGCTGGACCAAGGTCCACCTGCACTTTTCCCGGCCGCGCATCGACGAAGACCCGATATTCGTGCCACGTGAGGATCGGATCGACGACGATGACACCACCCTCGCCTTCCAGTTCATCGCCGGGTTCACCATTCCGGTCACTAAGCGGTTCGACGTCGCCCTCGAATACCGTTACTGGAGTGCGCCGTCGCTGAAGTTCGAAGAACTGTCCGGAGCGGATCTCGATACGCAGATGGATGTGCATTCCACCTGGTTTCACCTGCGTTACCACGCACCGAACAGCGGCGTTTACGGCAGCAGCCGCCCCCGTGCTGAACATCCTTCGGGCTGGTACGTCGCCACCCATTCGGGTGGTGTGTTCGCCGAGGACTCGGATATCAAAGGTACCGAAATCATCCTCGATTCGTTCTCTCCTGGCCCCATTGGCATGCTCGTCATCGGCTACGCGCTCAACAGCCGTTGGCACTTCGAACTCGCAGGCAGCCATCAGCGCAATTCGATCAAGGTACTCGAGCTCAGCGGCGCGATCGGTGAAGACGATGCATCAGGCGAACTACAACTCTCGACGGTGACCCTGAACGCCATCCGACACTTTGCCCGGCAATCCGCAATTCGCCCGTATGTGGGCATCGGTGCGGGCGTCGTGCGTGGCGCCTATGATGTCAGTGCACGAACGTTTTGCCGCAACTTCGTTTGCGGAACCGTGGAAGACCGCTATGAGTTCGTCGACGACGAGGCTTCCGGAATCACTGTTCAGGCCATTCTCGGCGTTGAAGTCGCCATCACATCGCGCCTCAGCTTCACCGCCGACTACCGCTATTGGCGTGCCCTCGGTATCGAGATGAAATCGCCCACCGGGGAGAGCATTGAAGTCAATCGTCAGAATTCCAATTCGGTCAATGCGGGGCTGCGCTTTAAACTGGGGTCGGCAGACTGAGGCATCGATACAGTCTTATCGCTTTTTTTCCACTTCCGAGGTATCCATTCCATGCAAGCCGTCTACATCGTTTCCGCTGTCCGCAGCCCCATCGGCAAACGCGGCAAAGGCCTCGCCGGCCTGAAGCCTGCTGATCTGCTCGGCAAGGTGCAGGTTGCAGCACTGGAGCGTGGCGCAGTGCCCGCTGATAAGGTGGGCCAGGTCGTCGGCGGCTGTGTGTCCCAGATCGGCGAGCAGTCATTCAACATCGCCCGCATCGCCTGGCTCTCCATGGGTTTGCCACTGGAAGTCGCCGCCACGACGGTGGATTCCCAGTGTGGCTCCTCCCAACAGGCCACCTCTCTCGGCGCCGCCATGGTGGCTTCCGGCATGGAAGACATCGTCATG